>DASUSR010000320.1:0-7012 GCA_036375015.1 Gemmatimonadales bacterium | reverse complement strand
AGCGGCCTCGCGGTGGGGCTGCCCGAAGGGCAGATGGGGAACAGCGAGGTCGGACACCTCAATCTGGGCGCCGGCCGCGTCGTGCCCCAGGATCTCGTCCGCATCTCCCAGAGCATCCAGAGTGGGGAGTTCTACCAGTTGCCGCCCCTGGTGGAGCTCTGCACCGGGCTCCGCCAGAGCGGCGGCACGCTCCATCTCGTGGGGCTGCTCGGCCCCGGCGGGGTCCACGCCCTCGATCGCCATCTGCTGGCCTGTGTCGAGCTGGGCGTGCGCCACCGGGTCCCGGCCATCGCCATCCACGGCTTCCTCGACGGCCGGGACTCCGCGCCGACACTGGGGGCGGAGGTGCTCCGGACCCTGCTCCAGGACATGCGGCGGATCGCGGGGAGCAGGGTCGAGGTGGCCTCGCTCACCGGGCGCTACTTCGGCATGGATCGCGACCGCCGGTGGGACCGGACCAAGCTGGCTTACGACGCGATGGTCCACGGCGCGGGGACGCCGGTGGAGCACCCCGTCCTCGCGGTTCAGGCCGCCTATCAGCGGGGTGAGACCGACGAGTTCATCCGTCCCCTGGTCCACCACCGCAACGGCCGGCCGGTCGCGACCATGCGCGACGGCGACGGGGTCCTCTTCTTCAACTATCGCAGCGACCGGATGCGCCAGATCGTGAGCGCGCTCGCGATCGACGGCTTCGAGGAGTTCGATCTGGGAGAGCGGCCGCGGCTCGCCGCGGTCACCATGACGCAATACGACCAAACCTTCCCCCTGCCCCCGGCGTTCCCGCCGTTCAGCCTGGCCCAGATCCTCGCCGAAACGCTCGCCCGGCACGGCCGCACCCAGTTCCGCACCGCGGAGACCGAGAAGTATCCCCACGTGACCTACTTCTTCAACGGCGGCCACGAACCTCCCTACCCGGGGGAGGAGCGCTGCCTCATTCCCTCCCAGCGGGTCGCCACCTACGATCTGGCGCCGGAGATGAGCGCGGTGGGGATCACCGACGCGCTCTGCGGCCGGATCGCGTCCGGCGACCACGACTTCCTGCTCTGCAACTACGCCAACGCGGACATGGTGGGACACACCGGCGTTCTGCCGGCCGTGATTCGCGCGGTCGAGACGGTGGACCGGTGCCTCGCGCGGGTGCTGGCGAGCGCGGACCAGGCCGGCTGCCAGGTGCTGGTCACCGCCGACCACGGGAACTGCGAGATGATGGTGGACCCGGCGACCGGAGGCGTCCATACCGCCCACACCACGAACCCGGTGCCGTTCGTGGCGGTCGGCACGGGCGCGACCGATCTCCGCGCCGGCGGGTCGTTGCGGGACGTGGCCCCGACGGTGCTGCGACTGCTCGGGATGGAGCCGCCGCGCGAGATGACCGGCCGGGATCTGCGCGAGTGCTGAGGGCGGGCCAACCAGTCACGAGGGCGGGCATGGGATATCCGAAGCGCGGCGCCGCGTTGACGGCGCTGCTGCTGGCGCTGATCGGCACTTCGGTGCAGGCCCAGGTGGGTCACCGGCCGTCGGAGTCCCCCTACCGGGACATCTACCGGGGGCATACGGTCACCGGCTTCGGCGGATACATCGGCGGAGGCGGCGGGGAGTTCGGCATCGGGCCGCACAAGGGGCCGCTCTACGGGATCCGGTACGACATCCGGACGGCGAGCGCGATTCAGCTCGGGCTGCAGCTCGCGCAGGCCGATCTCGAGCGCTTCATCGTGGACCCCTTCGTGGAGCTGGCCGACCGGGTGAGCGGCCCGGTGCAGCAGCGGGTTTCCTTCGCCGAGGCCGAGCTGCAGCTCAACCTCACCGGCGGGAAGACCTGGCGGCGCCTGGCGCCGTTCGTCGCGGTGGGCGTCGGGCTCGCGCTCGCCAGCGGCACCGAGGCCGACACCAGCGGGTTCGATTTCGGCAACAAGTTCTACTTCGCGCCCCAGGCCGGCTTCCGCCTGTTCGTCACCCAGCGGCTCCACCTCCGGGCCGAGGGCCGCCTCGCCTTCTGGAAGCTGAACTACCCCACCAGCTTCACCGAGGAGCCGCCGCTCGAGCCGGGCAATCCGCCGGACGAATCGAACGCCGTGATCACCGACGGCCGGGTGGCCGAGTGGACCACGGTCCCCTGGCTGCAGATCGGGCTGGGCTACTCCTTCTCTCCCTGAGCGTGGCCAGCTCGCTCACCCGCACGGTGGCCTTCCGCGCGCTGCACCGGTTCTACCGGCCGGAGTGGACCGACGCGGAGAACCGGGCGGCGTTCGGGCCGCTCAGCGACCCGCCGGGGCATGCCCACGACTACCGCTGCGCCGTTACGGTTCGGGGTCCGATCGAGGAAAGCCGCGGGCTGGTGATGGACCTGGGCACGCTCGACCGTATCCTTCAGGAGGAGGTGGTTGCCCCGTTCGACGGCAAGCACCTCAACCTCGACGTGCCGGCCTTCGCCTACGGGCGTACCCTGCCGACCTGCGAGGCGATCGCGGCGCACGTGTTCGCGCGCGTCGCCGCACGGCTCCCCGCCACCGTGGTGCTGGAGCGCGTGCGTGTGCTGGAGGACCCCACGCTCTATGGCGACTGCACCGGAATCCCCTGACGCCCTTCGCCCCGCCAAGCGGGGCGGGCGGATGAGCGAGCTCGCCGCCGTCGAGGAAGTGCCCGTCTGGCTCGAGGTGAATGGCCGGCCCGCGGTGACCTGGATGTGCACGCCCGAGCTGCTGGAGGAGCTGGCGATCGGGTGGCTGCACGGCGAGGGCTACATCGACCGGGTGGACCAGGTCCACCTCCGCCCCTGCGCTACCGACCTCGGCTTCTGGGCCGAGGTTCCCGCCGACAACCTGGCCGCCGTGCAGGCGGAGGAACGCCGTCCTGTGTTGGCGTCGGGCTGCGGCGCCGTCTCCACGTTTCTAGCGGAGCCGGGGACCGTCGAGCCGAGTGCGCGTCGGGGCGATCCTCCCGCGCCGGAGCGCCTGCGCGCGCTGTTCAAGTCGCTCTTCGGCCGGGGCGAGCGCTACCGTGACACCGGCGGGATCCACGCCGCCGCGCTGGTGGATGTCGCGGACCCCTCGGCGCCGCCCGAGGCCTGTCTCCTCGCGCACGCCGAAGACATCGGCAGGCACAACGCGGTGGACAAGTCGATCGGCGGCGCGCTGCTCGCCGGCCGCCCCGTCGCCGGGATGGGAATGCTCGTGACCGGCCGGATCTCCGCCGAGCTGGCCTTCAAGGCGGCCCGGGCCGGCATTACCTGGGTGGCGACGCCCTCGGTGCCGTCCACCCTGGCCGTCGAGATCGCGCGACGGAGCGGGATGGTCCTCGTCGGACGCGCGGTCAGCGGGACGCCGCAGGAGCATGGCGCGCCGGTCTCCGGGACGGGCTGACATCATCCACGAAGCTGGGGGACTCATGCGGATGCGCGGGGTAATCGCCGTGGCCGGCCTGCTGCTCGCGGCGCCGTTCATCTCGGCAGGGGCGCAGGCCACCGGAGACCGCGCACGCCTGGTCTTCACCGTCTCGGGCGCGTTCGTGGACGGGAAGGGCCTGTGGAGCGTCCCCAACCAGCGGCTGACGCTGGAGGGGCTGGAGGACAATCTCGTCATCAGCCGGAACATCAAGTCCACCCTGGGCGCCTCCCTCGCCGGCACCTACTTCCCCGGACAGCGGGTCGGCTTCACCGCGGAAGCCTTCCTCCTGGGCCTGGGCTACGACGACTCCTGCCGCCTCACCACGGCGGGCGGATCCGCGGCGATCGCCGCGGCCTGCGCCAGCGTCGATGAGCAGGACAAGTCGGCGGCCGCGGTGGCGGTCACGGTGGGCGGGATCTTCCGGGTGGCGAGCCGGGAGTTCATCTCCCCCTACGCCCGCGTGGCGGGGGGACTGCTGTTCATGAACCAGAGCTCGATCCTCACCCAGGGCGCCACCGGCACCGGGGCGCTGCTCACCATCTATGAGGACGAGGCCCGGACCCGCGTCCGGCCGGCGCTGGGCCTGGGGCTCGGCGCGACGATGGTCCTGAGCCGCGGCTACCACCTGCGGTGGGAGGTGCGGGACAACATCGTGGGCATCGAACGGGTCACCGGCCCGGTGGAGCAGGTCACCCTGATTCCCCCGCACGAGACGGAGTACAAGCATCTCTTCAGCGTCTTCATCGGCCTCGACGTCATCCTGGAGCGGCAGCGGGGGAGGCGGTACTGAGCGACGGCGGGCAGCGGGTGCAAGGCGCGGTTCTCGCGGGGGGCGGCGCGACCCGGTTCGCCGGGAAGCCGAAGGGACTCGAGGTGGTCGGCGGGATGCGGATCGTCGACCGGCTGGTGGATGTGATGACCGAGGCGCTGGGCCGGCCGCCGTTGCTCGTGGCCAACGCGACGGAGGCCGGGAGCTGGCGCCCGGACCTGCGCGTGGTCCCGGACGTGCGGCCCGGCTTCGGCGCACTGGGGGGGATCTACACCGCGGTCGTCGAGGCACCCGCCCCCGTCGTGGCCGTCGCCTGGGACATGCCGTTCGTCTCGCCCGGGCTCATCCGCGCGCTGGCCGAGGGGCTCGACCATTGGGACGCCTGCCTGCCCCAGAGCGAGGGCCGCCGCGGCGTCGAGCCCCTCTGCGCGGCCTACGGCCCGGCCTGCCGCGAGGCCATCGCCGCGAGCCTCGCTGCCGGCGATCTCCGCGCCATCGGCTTCCATGCGGCCATTCGCGTCGGTATCCTCCCACACGCCGAGGTGGCGCGGGTGGGCGATCCCGCGCTCCTCTTCTACAACGTGAACACGGCGGACGATCTCGCGGACGCGGAAGAGCTGTGGCGGCGACACGGATACTCTCCATCATCGGTCGGAAGAACGCCGGAAAGACCACGCTGACGGTGGCGCTCGCGGCCGAGCTGGCGCGGCGGGGCCACCGGGTGATGACCATCAAGCACGGCGATCACCCGGCGGACGTGGACCGCGAGGGCACCGACAGCTGGCGGCACTTTCACGAGGGGCGGGCCGAGCGGGTTCTCCTCGCCACCCCCGGCCTGAGGGTGCTGTTCGAGCGGTCCCCCGACGACTACGACCCCGTAGGGCTCGCCGGCCGCTACCTGGCAGAGGCGGACATCGTCCTGGTGGAGGGCTACAAGCGGGCCCCGCTCCCCAAGGTCGAGGTCTTCCGCACCGCCGTCTCCTCCGCTCCGCTCTACCGGCAACCCGACGCCGATCCGTCCCGCTGGGTGGCCATCGTGACCGACGATCCCGCCCTGGAAGCCGAGTGCCCCGTGCTGCACTTCCAGGACACGATGTGGCTCCAGCTCCTCGCCAATCTTGTGTGGGAGCGCGCCGTGCCCCTCCCCGAGTGACCGGCCCGCTCGCCGCGAACGAGGCCGCCCGCCGGATCGTCGAGGATGTCCGCCGGCAGCCCCCGCTTCGCATGCCCCTCGATGACGCGCTCGACGCGGTGCTCGCCGAGGATGTCGTGAGCCGCATCGACATTCCGGCCTGGACCAACTCCGCGATGGACGGATACGCCGCCCGCGGGGAGGACGTCCGCGGCGCCTCGGCGGAACGGCCGGTGCAGCTCCGGGTGGTCGAGCACATCCCGGCGGGGCAGTTCCCGACCCGGCCCATCGGCGCGGGGGAGTGCGCCCGCATCTTCACCGGCGCGCCGCTGCCGGAGGGTGCCGACACCGTCGTGCGGCAGGAGGACACCGACGGCGGGGCCGAGACCGTCGTCATCACCCGGGACCGGGATGTCGGCGTCAATATCCGCCGCACGGGGGAGGACATCCGCCGGGGCGCCACGGTCCTCACCGCGGGGACCGAGCTCGGGCCGGCCCACCTTGGCGTGCTCGCCTCCCTGGCGGAGGCGCATCCGCTGGTCTACCGGCAGCCGCGGGTCGCTATTCTGGGCAGCGGCGACGAGATCGTGGACGTGGACCAGCCGGAGGAGATCCTCTCCGGGCGGAAGGTCGCGAGCAGCAACAGCCACACCCTCCAGGCGCTGGTCCGCAGGACCGGCGCGGAGCCGGTCAACCTGGGGATCGCCCGGGACACGCCGGAGAGTCTCCGCACCCACCTGCGGGCCGCCGCCGACGCCGATCTCCTGGTGACGACCGCCGGGATCAGCGTCGGGGAGCACGACTACCTGCGAGCCGTGCTGGACGAGCTCGGGGCGGAGCAGCGGTTCTGGAAGGTGCGGATGCGGCCGGGCGCCCCGGTCGGATTCGGCTTCCTGGGGGCCGTGCCGTGGATCGGGCTGCCGGGAAACCCGGTGAGCACCATGGTGACCTTCGAGCTGTTCGTGCGGCCGGCTATCCGGAAGATGTCCGGGCACTCGCTGCCCTTCCGTCGTAGTGTGCCGGTCCGGCTGGCCGAGCCGATCAGCCTCAAGCCCCGGCTGCAGCACTTCCTCCGCGCGGTCGTCCGGGAGCGCGCGGACGGTCCCGAGGCCCGGCTCACCGGACCGCAGGGCTCGGGGATCCTGACCTCCATGGTCGCGGCCAACGCCCTGCTGGTGATCCCGGAGGGCCAGTTCGAGACGCCCGCGGGCGCGCTGGTCCAGGCCATCCGGCTCGACGACCCCGCGCACCGGGCCGACCCGGCGTTCTGACCGGGGCGATCCAGCCGTCCAAGCCTCTGCCTTCCAAGCAGTTCCATCAGGTGAGAACCAGGTGATTCCGGGGTGATGCCGGCCGGTATACTTGCTCCCGTGACGTGAGCGGCGAGCCGGCCCGCACCGACCGCTCCCAACTCGACGGGCACTTGGACTCCGGAGGCTCCCAATGAAGATCGCGATCACCCTCGGCATGGGCTCCCTGCTGCTCCTGACCGCCTTCACGATGAACGCCCGGACGGACGATGTCCGGCCGGCCTTTACTGCCGAGATCGTCGGTGATGTGTCCGCCAGGCCGAGCGGCGAGGCGCGATTCGGCGTCACGGGCGGGCTGGAGGACGTGCCCCAGGTGTTCACCATCTCGCTGGGCGCGAACGGCGAGGAAGGCTCGATCCTCTTCACCCGGCGGAGCGGAGAGCGCCTGAGCCCCGGGACCTACACCGTATCGGACCGG
>DASUSR010000319.1:0-5398 GCA_036375015.1 Gemmatimonadales bacterium | reverse complement strand
GACTGGGTCTCCGCCCCCCGCGCGAGCTGGGTCGAGGAGGCGGAGATCTCCTCGGCGGAGGTGGCGACGGAGCGGGAGGAGGCGGTGATCTGGGTGACCATCTGGCGGAGGTTCTTCACCATCTGGCGCATGGAGTGCTCGAGCCAGCCGATCTCGTCCCGCGACTGGCTCCGGATGTCGGCGGTGAGATCGCCCTTGGAGACCTGCTCGGCCAGCAGACCGAGGGCGGTGAGCGGGTCGGCGATGAGTCGCGCCAGCACCAGCGCCACCCCCACGCTCAGCAGCAGCAGCAGGACCAGCAGCACGAGAATCGCCGCCCGAGAGTCCTGGAAGAGCTGGTCGGTCGCGGTGGCGGGCAGCTCGCCGGAGACGATGCGGCTGGCCGCGACGTTCATCCGGTCGAGCGCCCGCAGCGCCACCCAGCCCAGCACCGCCGCCAGCCCCAGCACCAGGCCGAATCCGGTCAGGATCTTCCGCCGGATTGTCCAGTCCCTGATCGTCTGCTCGATACCAGCCATTGGGTTCCCCGGGGTTACTCGTGCAGCAGGAGCGCCTTGTCCAGCTCCAGCAGGATGATGAGCCGATCGTTCCAGCGGGCCACGCCGCTGAGGTAGTCGGAGTCGGCGGAGAGCACCTCCTCGGGCGGTGGGGCCACGCTCTCGAGCGGCACCTTGGTTACCTGGAGCACCGCATCCACCAGCAGGCCCAGGACCCGACCCCCGACCTCGACCACGACGATGCGGGACCGGGCCGTCGGCACCGCCGGCTCGAGCCCCAGCCGGCCGCGAAGCTCCACCACCGGGAGGATGCGGCCCCGCAGGTTGGTGACTCCGCGGACGTGGGCCGGGGCCTGGGGCACCCGGGTGATCTCGCCCACCCGGATCACCTCGCGCACCTGTCCCACCGGGATGCCGTACTCTTCGCGGCCGAGCGCGAAGGTCACGAGATGCAGCTCGCCCGAGGCCATCGGGGCGGGCGCGGCGGCCGCCTCCCGCTCGAGCCCGTCGGCAAACCGCAGGAGGGCGTCGCCGCTCACGCGGGCACCCGCTGGTCGAGGATCCGCATCGCGTCGAGAATGCAGGCGATCCGCCCGTCGCCCAGGATGGTGGTGCCGGAGACGACCTCGGGCCGGCCGAGGGTCGGGTCGAGCCCCTTCACCACCACGTCCTGATGACCGACCAGCCGATCCACCAGCACCGCCCGCCGCTTCCCGCCCGAGCTGATGACGATGTAGAAGCGCCGGGTCGCGGACGTGGCCGGGCTGGTGCCGAGCAGCGCGCCGCCGTCGGAGACGTGGATGAGGTCCCCGCGCCAGAGCGTCACGCCCTGCCGGTTGATCTCATGTACCGCATGGGGCTCCGCCCGGACCGTCTCCGCCACCAGCGAGATCGGGACCGCGTAGCGCTCCTGGTCCACCTCCACGATGAGCGAGCGGACGATGGCGAGGGTGAGCGGAAGGTCGAGAGTGAAGGTGGTTCCCTGGCCGGGGCGGCTGTCCACCTCGATCGTGCCGCCGAGCGCGTGGATCGAGCCCGCGACCACGTCCAGCCCCACCCCGCGCCCGGCCAGCTGCGACACCCGGTCGGCGGTGGAGAAGCCTGGCAGGAAGATGAGTGCGCGGACCTGGGCGGCGTCCGTGGACCGGACCTCGATTCCCAAGGCCTCGGCCTTGGCGAGGATCCTGGCTTCGTCCAGCCCGCGGCCGTCGTCGGCCAGGCGGATGACCACGCGGCCGGAGTGCGAGGCGGCCGAGAGCTCCAGCACCGCGTCCTCCGGCTTCCCGGCGCGGCGCCGCTCCTCGGGCTCCTCGATCCCGTGCACCACGGCGTTGCTCAGCAGGTGCAGCAGCGGCTCGCCCAGCCGGTCGAGCACGGCCTTGTCGAGTGCCGTCTCGCCGCCGGTCACCGCCAATCGTACCCGCTTGCCCTGGCCGCGGGCGATGTCGCGCAGGAGCCGGGGAAAGCGGCCGAACACCGTGGAGACCGGGAGCAGCCGGACGCTCATCACCACCGACTCGAGCCGCTTCAGCGTCTTCTCCAACGCCACGATGGACCGGTCGAGGTCGCTCAGCTCGTCCGTCGCGCCCATTCGCCGGCTCACCCGGCGGAACGCCTCCACTACGGCCGAGTGCTCGATCAGGCCCTCTCCGAGCACCTCGAGCAGGGTGTCCAGCCGGCGAAAGTCCACCCGCACCATCGCGCCCGCCCCGTCGGCCGCGCGCCGCTCGGCGCGCCGCCGCTCCGGTGACGTCGCCTCGGTGGCGGTTTGGGGGCCGAGCCCGGGAATGCGGGCGAGGAACGCCGCGGTGAGCCGGGCATCGCCCCCGGTGCCGGCGTTCCGCACCTGCTCGACCAGCAGGCCGGCTCCCTCCACCAGCAACGCCGCGACCGCCTCTCCACGGCCCAGGGTGAGGTCCTCCAAGGCGTGGGCCAGCTCCTGCATCGGGGCGAGCCCCATCATCGCGGAGTTGCCCTTGACCGTGTGCAGCGTGCCCCGGGCCGCGGCGAGCAGCTCATCGCCCGACTCTCCCGCGCGCCAGAGCCGCTCCAGCTCCACGAACGCATCCGCCACCCGCTCCGCCAGCGGCAGGCACTCGACGACGTAGTCGTCGAGCAGCTCGCGGAAGGCGTTGTCCTCGGCCACCATGCTAGGCCGACCGCTCCTGCGCCTGCGCCAGGGCGCGCGCGACCAGGCGCTCCACGTCGGCGGGCTGGAACGGCTTGCGCAGGTAGTCCCAGGCCCCCGCCTCGCGGCCACGCGTCTCGTCCTCCTCGGTGCCCTCCGTCGTCACCAGCACGATCGGGACGTGCGGATGCAGCCGCTCGGCGCGCCGCCGGGTGAGCACCTCGAGTCCGTTCATCTCCGGCATGTTGAGATCCAGGAAGACCAGCGTGAGCTCGGGATGGGCGGCCAGCAGGGTGTAGCCCTCACGCCCGTTCATGGCGTGGTGGACCGTGCTGCCCGCCAGGCTCCCCCGGGTGAAGACCAGCTTGTACATCTGGTGGTGCAGCTTCGAGTCATCGACAACCAGGAAGGAGTGCGACATCTCAGGGCCTCGATTCGCGGAGAACGGACTGAACCACGGCGCGAAGCTCGTGCGGCTTCCAGGGCTTCTTGACCACCGCCGCGACACCCTGGGCCACCGCCGCCTGCAGCAGCTCGGAGCCGTCCGGCTCGACGGTGGTCAGCACGATCGGGATGTCGCGGAAACGGCCGCCTCGCCGGACCTCCCGAATGAACTCCACTCCGTCCATGTCCGGCATCCGGAGATCGAGGAGGATCAGGTCGAACGGATGCGGGGACGCGGCGAGCGCCTCGAGCGCCTTGCGCCCGTCCTCGGCGGTCGTGAGGTCGTGCTCCCGCTTGGAGAAGACCAGTCCGTACATCTTCCGCACCAGCGGGGAATCCTCGACGATCAGTACCCTCACGCCCGGCCCTCGCTCCGCCCGTGACGCCCGGGGCTTGATCGGTGCCTCCGGCCGCGGGCCGCTCATGACCCGGGTCGCGGAGTCAGGTACGACGGGAGGTGGTCACCACTCCTGCGCGCTGGGGGAGCGCCAGGATGCGTGCAATGGATTCGGGAGCCGTGGGCGCAAAAGGTGAGCCGGGGAGGGACCGGCGCGGTAAGTGCCTTGGCGGGTTGGGGCTACGTGGTCAGGCGGCGGCGCGCCGAGGAGCCGGGGCTTCGGGTTTGTTCAAGGGTGGGCCGGTATCTGCAAGATCGGGTACCAGCGGGACGCATCAGCCCGGCGGCGAGAGGCGGGCCCGGAGCCGCTCGTGCAGCGCCGCAGGCGCGCAGGGAGCGCGCTGTCCGGCCCTGGCGACGACCCTCAGCAGGGCGCGACAACATCGGCAGACAGGCCCGCAGCCGCCACACGAGTCCAGATGGGCACCGACCGCGGCGGCCTCTTCCGCCGGGAGGGCCCCGTCCAGATATTCCCACAGCCGGCGCTCCACCTGAGCGCAGTCCAGTCGTCCCGTCATGCTTCCCAGCAGAACAGCGATCCCCGATCCGAGGTTCCTGCCCCGATGACCTCCCGCACCCGCACGGTCACCATCCTCGTCGTGCTCGGCTTCGTCGCCTTCCTCCTTTGGACCACTCTCTCGGCGCAGCGGGTGGAGTGTACCGTGACGGTGGAGTTCAAGGGGAACACCCGGACCGCGACCGCGTCGGGCGCCACCGAGGGCGAGGCCGTGAACCAGGCCCAGAACGTGGCCTGCGGCCCCATCAGCAGCGGGATGGACGAGAGCATCGCCTGCTCCAACCGACCGCCGGTCTCCCGGCAATGCCGGCCGCTCTGAGCGGCCCGTGTCCGGCTCGCGTTTTCCCCATCCGCTGACCCTGCTCGTCGGCTGCCTGCTCCTGGCAGCCCTGCTCACCTATCTCCTCCCGCCCGGCCGCTTCGAGCGCCGGGAGGATCCAGCCACGGGCCGCACCGTGGTCGTGGCCGGCACGTATGCCCGCACCGAGCCCGCGCCGGTGACCCCTTTCCAGGCGCTCGTCGCGATTCCCCGGGGCATGGCCGACGCCGCCGGCGTGATCTTCTACGTGTTTCTCGTGGGGGGCGCCTTCGCGGTGGTGGAGCGCACCGGCGCGCTCGGCAGGCTGGTGAACTGGCTCGTGGCGCGCCTGGGGGGGCGCGGGCTGGCGGTGATCCCGGTGGCCGGACTCGCCTTCGGGACCGGCGGCCTGCTGATCCAGATGCAGGAGGAGCTCATCGCCTTCGTGCCCGTGCTCCTGCTGCTCACCCGCCGGCTCGGGTTCAATGCCCTGACCGCGGTGGCCATGAGCGCGGGCGCCTCCGCCGTCGGCGCCGCGTTCAGCTTCATCAACCCGTTCCAGGTAGGCATCGCCCAGAAGGTGGCCGAGCTGCCGCTGCTCTCCGGCACCTGGTTTCGGGTGGCCTTCCTGGTGCCGGCCTGGTTCATCTGGATCGCCGGCACGATGCTGTTCGCCCGCCGCACCCGGGGAGCGCCGGCCCCGCCCGAGGAGGTCTCGCCCCTGCAGGAGGCGGCGGACTGGCGCCAGACCGCGGTGCTGATCCTGGTCCTCGGCGCCTTCGCGGTGTTCATCATCGGGGTGCTCAGGTACGGCTGGGACTTCGACCAGCTCGCCGCGGTGTTCTTCATCATGGGCGTCCTGGCCGGCCTGGTCGGCGGGCTCCGGCTCACCGGCACGGCCGAGGGCTTCGTCGAGGGCTTCCGGAGCATGGCGTTCGCGGCCCTGCTGATCGGCTTTGCGCGCGGGATCTACGTGGTCCTGGAGGACGGCCGCGTGGTGGACACCATCGTCCAGGGCATGTTCGCCCCGGTCGCCGAGCTGCCCAGCACGGTCGCCGCGCTGGGCATGATGCTGGCCCACACGGCCATCCACGTTCCCGTGCCCAGCACGAGCGGC
>DASUSR010000318.1:0-5072 GCA_036375015.1 Gemmatimonadales bacterium | reverse complement strand
CGCCGCGCGCCGGCACGAGCGGCTCGTGAACCTCGCGCTGGGCTACCAGCTCGCGACGGGATTCGGGGTGGGCCTGATCAACCAGTGGCAGCCGCAGGCGCTGGCGGGGCGCGTGAGCTGGCTCTGCATCCTGATCCTGGTGTTCCCCACTATCGTTCCCAGCCCGCCGCGAAAGGTCCTGCTCGCCTCGCTGGCGGTCGCCTCGATGGATCCCGTGGGGCTGCTCGTGGCGCGCTGGCGGGGCGTCGAGTTGCCGCCCACCGGACTCCTGGTGTGGGCCTATCTGCCGAACTACATCGCCGCGGTTCTCGCGGTCCTCCCGTCGCAGATCATCGAACGGCTGGGGCGCAAGGTGCGCCGGGCCCGCGAGCTGGGCAGCTACCGGCTCCTCGCGCCGATCGGTCGGGGCGGGATGGGCGAGGTGTGGCAGGCGGAGCACCGCCTGCTGGCCCGGCCGGCGGCCATCAAGCTGATCCGGGCGGAGCGCCTGCTGGACCCCTCCGACCGGACCGCGCAAGAGCGGTTCCGGCGCGAGGCCGATGCGGCCGCGTTGCTGCGCTCACCGCACACGATCCAGCTCTATGATTTCGGCGTCACCCGTTCGCACGAGCTGTACTACGTCATGGAGCTGCTCGACGGGATCGATGTCGAGCAACTGGTGGCGGAGCACGGGCCGCAGCCGCCGGCCCGGGTGGTGAACATTCTCCGGCAGGCGTGCCACTCGCTGGCCGAAGCGCATGCGTCCGGACTGGTGCACCGCGACATCAAGCCCGGCAACCTTCACCTGGGACGCCTGGGGCTGGAGTACGACTTCGTGAAGGTGCTGGATTTCGGCCTGGTGAAGCTGGGGGATCAGGCGGACGGCGAGCTGAGGATCACCGCGCCGGACAGCGCTGCCGGCACCCCGGCCTACATGGCGCCGGAGTTCGCATCGGGGGAGCCGGTCGACGGCCGAGCCGACCTCTACGCGCTCGGGTGCGTGGCGTACTACCTGCTCACCGGCGCACTGGTGTTCGACGGGCAGACCCCGGTGCAGGTCATCCTGAAACACCTGCAGGCCGTTCCGGTGCCGCCTTCGGCGCGACTCGGGCTGCCGATCCCGCCGGAGCTGGAGCAGCTGGTGCTGCAGTGTCTCGAGAAATCGCCGGCAGACCGTCCGGCGGGCGCGGCCGACCTGGCGGAGGCACTGGCGGGTGCGGGCGCGGGAGAATGGAGTCAGGCGGACGCCCGGCGCTGGTGGCAGGAGCATGGCCCAGGGATTCCCGCGGTGGCACCCGGGCCGGCCCCGACCCGCCACCTGGAGCCGCTCGAGCTGGTGCCCTTCCGGAGCGCTCCCTAGGCCAGGAGCCGGAGCAGCGATTCCCCGTAGGCCGCCAGCTTGGCCGGCCCGACGCCCTTCACCCCGCCCAGATCGTCCAGACTTTCCGGCCGCCGGCAGGCGATGGCCGCGAGGGTCCGGTCGTGGAAGACGACGTACGGCGGCACGCCGCGCCGCCTGGCCTCCTCGGTTCGCCAGGTCCTGAGCCGGGCGAGCAGCTCGGGGTCTGCATCGCCCGGCGGGTCGGCCGCGACGCCCCGCCGCCGCGTCCGGGCGCGCGTGGCCGGCAGGTCGAGCTCCGGCCGACGCTCTCCCCGGGCCACGGCGCGTCCCTCCGGCGTGAGCGCCAGGACGAATGCCCCGGGACGGCCGCCCTCGATGCCGCGGCGCTCCACCAGGCCCGCATCGGCCAGCACGCCGAGCAGGTCTTTTACTCGATCGACCGAAAGCGCTGCGAGGCGGCCGTAGGTGGGAATGCGGTCGAGCGCACGGTCGACGATTTCCCGCCCGCGGCTTCCCACCAGGACCTGGGCGATACGCTCCACGCCGAATCGCCCGGAGAGGCGCCCCACGGCCGAGAGGGCGATCCGCACCTGGAGCAGCTCCGCATCGTCGAGCGGGCGCCCCGCACCGCGCCGCCAGCCGAGACAGACGTCGCACACGCCGCAGTGCGGCGCCACGCCACCCCGCGCCCCACCCGTGAAGTAGTCGTAGATGAACCTGCTGCGGCAGCCGCGAGAGAAAGCGTAGCGCACCATGGTGTCGAGCCGCTCCCGGTCCCGGCGGGCCTTGAGGGTGCGCGCCGCCATATCCACCGGCGGCGGGCCCTCGCCGGGCCGCGCCTCGCCGCGCTCCACCGCCCGGCGGAGGAGACGGGCCGCGGTGAGAGCCGCCATCGAGCTCTGCGCATCGTCGCCCGCGCGTGCCTCGATCTCGTGATCGGCCCGCCCCTCCCCGAGCCAGGCCCAGGCCCGTCGGAAGATCGCCGCCGAGGGGTTCGCGCCGGCGAGGAAGAACTCCTGGGTGCGCACGTCCGCCGGGGAGAACAGCAGGACGCATCGGGACGGCTCGCCGTCCCGGCCGGCCCGGCCGGCCTCCAGGTAGTAGGCCTCCACGCTGCCGGGGAGCTCCGCGTGCGCCACGAAGCGGATGTCGGCCTTGTCCACGCCCATGCCGAAGGCGTTGGTGGCGACGATGACCGACACCCGGCCGGCAAGGAAGTCGTCCTGCGTCCGGCTCCGCTCCTCGTCCGTCATGCCGGCGTGGTATCGCGCCGTTGCGATGCCTCGCTGAGCGAGATGCCCGGCCCAGAGGTCGGCGGACTTGCGCGTGGCGGCGTATAGAATGCCGGGCGGCCCCACCTCACGCAGCAGGCGGTCGAGGGCCTCCGCCTTCTCCTCCCGCCCGCGACAGGTCTCCACCGACAGCGTGAGGTTGGGCCGCTCGAACCCGGTGACCAGCTCCACCGGGTCCCGCAGGCCGAGCTGCACCCCGATGTCGCGCCGGACCTCCGGCGTCGCCGTGGCCGTGAAGGCCGCGGCCGGCACACCCAGCTCGCCCCGGAAGGTCGCGAGCCGCCGGTAGTCGGGCCTGAAATCGTGCCCCCACTGGCTGATGCAGTGGGCCTCGTCCACCACCAGCCGGGCCACCTGCGCCCGCGCCAGTGCCTCGCGGAACGGACCGCTGCCGAGGCGCTCGGGGGCCACGTACACCAGCTTGAGACGTCCGCCGCCGAGCGCCGCCTCGGCGGCCTGCCGCTCGCCCGGCGCGAGGCCGGAATGCAGCGCCGCCGCGGGGAGCCCCCCGGCCCGCAGCCGGTCCACCTGGTCCTTCATCAGTGCGATGAGGGGTGACACCACCACCGTGACGCCGTCGAGCAGGAGGGCCGGGAGCTGAAAGCAGAGCGACTTCCCCGCCCCGGTGGGCATGACCGCCACCAGGTCGCGTCCCTCCAGGACCGCTCGCGCGGCGTCGAGTTGCCCGGGACGGAATTCGGGGAGGCGGAAGCTTCGGCGGAGGGCGGCGAGCAGCCGGGCGTCCGGCTCGGCGGGGGAAACCGTGGTCACGGATGAGAATCTAGTCGCACGCGTCCGCTGGGCGGTTGCGCCGGCGCGCCCGCAGGCGAATTCCCCCGCGAGTGCCTGGCGCCCGTCCCGCTCAGCCTGCGCTTTGCAGCGCCCGCGCGAGGCTCAGGACCAGCTCCTCGACGGTGAACGGTTTCTGCAGGAGAGTGGTGTCCGGAGCGAGCACCCCGTGGCTGGCGATCGCCTCGGGGCTGAAGCCCGTCATGAAGAGGATCCGCACCTGCGGCCGCACCTCGCGCAGGTGGCGGGCGAGCTCGGCGCCTCCCATGACCGGCATGACGACGTCGGTGAGGAGGAGGTCGATGCTGCCCTCGTGCGCGGTGGCCAGCTCGAGCGCCTCGGCGCCGTTGGCCGCCTCGAGCACGTGGTAGCCCTTGGCGAGGAGCACGCGCCGGATCGGGCCGCGGACACCGGGCTCGTCCTCGACCAGGAGAATCGTCGGCGCAGCTAGCATCGTGCTCCCGCCTGAAGGGCAGGGTCCGCGTCGGGGTCGTCCACTGTGCGCGTGAGTGCGTGTGAATTGGGGGGTACGCAAGACTACGGTCGCCTCGGCCGAAGTCAAGTGTCCACTCACCTTCGCCTCGGGCCGCGGTCGGTGGCTTCCCGGATCGCCGGGCCCGACGCTCCCGGCGAGCGCGTACTCTCACGCGAGTTGCTGGCGTCCCGGGCGTCCCCTATCGTTGCACATCGCGCCGGCGCACCGGCTTGCCAGGCCCTTGGCGGACGGGCACGCCGGACCCTTGCGACGCCGTCGGCCGGTGGGTGACGCGGGAAGGAGGCCACACGGCTCATGTCGGGACCGCAGCAGACCCCACAGCAACCACCCGGCCGGGCCACAGGCAAAGGGCGTAGCAGCGGGAGCCCCGCCATGCCGCCCCGGCGGGTCTGGCTGACGTTCCTGATCGTCCTGCTGGTCAACTTCCTCATCGTCCGGCTGTTCCTCCCGCCGACCGGCGATCCGGTCACGATCCCCTACACGCTCTTCCGGGCGGAGGTCGCCCGGGGAAACGTGGAGGAGGTCTACGGTCGCGGGGAGAGTCTCACCGGCCGCTTTGCCACGCCCGTCACCTACCCCGCGGAGCGGGACACAGTGGCGGGCGTCGAACCCCGTCCCGTCACCACCTTCGCCACGACCCTCCCTTCATTCATCGACCCGGGCCTGGAAGCGCTGCTGATCGAGAAGGGGGCGGAGATCAGCGCCGAGCCGATCGAGGAGGGCGGCAGCCCATGGGCCACGCTCCTCTTCGGCTTCGGCCCCGCCCTGCTGCTGATCCTCTTCTACGTCTGGCT
Organism: Gemmatimonadales bacterium; assembly: GCA_036375015.1. Classification (GTDB taxonomy): domain Bacteria; phylum Gemmatimonadota; class Gemmatimonadetes; order Gemmatimonadales; family GWC2-71-9; genus CAVVWJ01. Next base: position 380 of record DASUSR010000318.1, on the reverse strand, counting down.
CTACCGGCGCGCGGCCCAGCAGGGCGGCGGCATGGGCGCCGGGCTCATGGGCATCGGGCGGAGCCGGGCCCGCCGATTCGACCAGGAGGCGGCCGGCAAGGTCACCTTCGACGACGTGGCGGGAATCGACGAGGCGGAGAACGAGTTGGTGGAGATCGTGGACTTCCTTCGCGATCCCCCCAAATACACCCGCCTGGGCGGGGCCGCCCCGAAGGGTGTGCTCCTGGTGGGTGCGCCAGGGACCGGGAAGACACTGCTGGCCAAGGCGGTCGCGGGCGAGGCCGGAGTGCCGTTCTTCTCCATGAGCGGCTCGGAGTTCGTGGAGATGATCGTCGGGGTGGGGGCCGCCAGGGTGCGCGACCTCTTCAAGCAGGCGCGGG
>DASUSR010000317.1:0-11695 GCA_036375015.1 Gemmatimonadales bacterium | reverse complement strand
AGGCCCGGCCGGCGGCGGGTGAGGTGATGGAGCCCCGGGGCGTCCGGCGCCGCGGCGGGTCCGGAGATCGCCTGAGCCACTGCGGCCAGACGCTCAGGCACCAGTGCGTAATGGGACCACCGGCCCGACTTCCGATCCGTCACGAGCCCCGCCTCGCGCAGAACCCGGAGATGAAAAGACAGACGCGACTGAGCCGCCTGGAGATCGTCCTGCAGGTCGCAGACACACCGCTCGCCCGCGCGCAGCCTGTCGACGATGGCCAGGCGGGTCTCGTCCGACAGTGCCTGAAACAGTCGGGCGCGATCGCGCAGGGTGGTAGCAGAGCCGCGGGTCAGGTGCATGAGCCAGACTAATCAATATTTCTTGATTAGTCAACACTCGGCGGCGTCGGGCCGGCCGCGGTGCCCGGTGCTCCGGAAGCCGCCGGCTTGCATCTCGCGCTCTTGAGAACCGTGGCATCCACGCTTAGCGTTCCGCCCGTCGCCACGCTGGCTGCCGCACGCGCCACGGTCCGAGGTCGGCTCCGCATCGGTCACGATTCGCCAGCATACGCTTGCAGTCCGCTGCCCCGGACGTTCGGCTTCCGGGGCTTTGTGTGTCCCCGGCAGGAGAAAGACCGCACCGATGGACATGGCCTCGGTCCAGCCCACCACCGCAGCCCCTGGCTCCCTCGCCAGGGACCTCGCGTTCTGGAGCTAGAGGCCGCGATGGGGCATCCGGAGCGGGCAGCCCTCGAGCGGCCGACCGGGGCAGACTCCCCGGGACGCCTGGAGGTGGAGGCCCGGCGCCGCCGGACCTTCGCCATCATCAGCCACCCGGACGCCGGCAAGACCACGCTGACCGAGAAGCTGCTTCTCTACGGCGGGGCGATCCACCTGGCCGGGACGGTCAAGGCCCGGCGGGCCGCCCGCCACGTGACCTCCGACTGGATGGAGCTGGAGCGCGAGCGCGGGATCAGCGTGACCTCGAGCGTGCTCCAGTTCGACTACGCCGGCCTCCGGGTCAACCTGCTCGACACGCCGGGCCACGAAGACTTCTCCGAGGACACCTTCCGGACGCTCGTGGCCGCCGACTCCGCGGTCATGCTGCTCGACAACCGGAAGGGCGTGGAAGAGCGCACCCGCCAGCTGTTCGAGGTCTGCCGCCGGCGGCGGATCCCGATCTTCACCTTCGTCAACAAGTGCGACCGCGCCGGCGCCGACCCGCTCCAGCTGGTGGGCGACGTGGAGGCCGAGCTCGATCTCCAGTGCGTGCCGGTGACCTGGCCGGTGTACCGGGAGGGGGCCTTCGCCGGCGTGTACCACCGGCGCCGCGGGCAGGTGATTCTCTTTGCCCGCGCCGGCGACCATGGGGCATCCCGGGCAGCGATGCACGCCGTACCCCTGGCCGATCCGGCGCTGGACCATGAGGTCGGTGCGGAGGCGGCGCGCGGCCTGCGCGAAGAGGTGGCGCTGCTGGACGCCGCGGGGCACCCCTTCGACCCCGCGGCGGTGCTCGCGGGAGACCAGTCCCCGGTGTACTTCGGGAGCGCGCTCACCAACTTCGGCGTCGAGCCGTTCCTGGAGGACTACCTGCGACTGGCCCCGGCACCGGGGCCCCGGCAGGCGGGCGACGGCTGGGTGGAGCCCACGGACCCGAGATTCAGCGCGTTCGTCTTCAAGATCCAGGCGAACATGGATCCCCGGCACCGCGACCGGGTGGCGTTCCTGCGGGTCTGCTCGGGACGCTTCGCTCCCGGGCTGCCGGTGCGCGTGGCCCGGACCGGGCGGGCCATGAAGCTCGCCGCCCCCCAGCAGTTCCTCGGGCGGGAGCGGCTGGCGGGGGAGGAGGCCTGGCCCGGTGACGTGGTGGGGATCCTCGACCGCGGGCACCTGCGCATCGGCGACACGCTGGCCGAGTGGCAGGTCGAGTTCTCCGGAATCCCGCGATTTCCGCCCCAGCACTTCGCGCGGGTCTACCCGGCGGACCCGCTCCGGCGCAAGCAGCTCGACGCCGGGCTGCGCGCCCTCTCCGAGGAGGGGGCCGCGCAGGTCTTCTTCGGCGAGGGGGAGTCGGGCGCGATGCCGATTCTCGGCGCCGTCGGGCTGCTGCAGTTCGACGTGATGCGGTTCCGGCTGGAGCACGAGTACGGCGCGCCCTGCCGGCTCAAGCCGATCGCGTTCGGTCACCCGCGCTGGGTGCAAGGGCCGCAGGCGGCGATCGAGCGGGCCTCGCAACAGGCCGGGCGCCTGCGACTGTTCGACACCCGCGGGCAGCCCCTGTTGCTCTTCGAGAACCCGTTCGCGCTGCGGTGGGCCCTGGAGCACGAGCCCGAGCTCGTCTTCTCGGAGGTAGCCCCCTGACGGGGATTCAGGTGACCCGCTTCACCAGACCGGCGATGAGCACCACGGCACCCACGATGAGCAGCAGGTGGATCAGGAACCCAGCCACCTTGAACACCGCGAACCCGAGGATCCACAACACGACCAGCACGAGCCCGATGGTCACCAACGACGACTTCGTCATTCCCGCCCTCCTGTGATTCGTTGGACAGTGCCGATCGCCCAGGACCGAGCCGCGAGAGTACCACCCTGCCATCCTATGGATTCCGCGCCGACGCGGCCGTGACAGCGCTCACCCGGCGCCACGCCTCCCTTCGCCGTGTCCCCGGAGCCGGATAGACTGCAGGGGGGGAGGAGATCCATGGCGGTTGAACCGCAGGCGGCACGGGAGGACAGGGCCTGGTACGGCCTGGAGGTCACCGACGTCCTGGCGCGGCTGGGCACCATCCCGGAGGGCCTCACCGGCGACGAGGCGCGGAAGCGGCTGGCCGTGCACGGGCCGAACGAGCTGCAGGTGCTCGCGCGCACCTCCCCGTGGCACACGCTCGCGTCCCAGTTCAAGAACGTCCTCGTCGTCATCCTGCTGGTCGCTACGGCGCTGTCGGGCCTGCTGGGCCACGCCCTCGAGGCGATCGTCATCGCCGTGATCGTGCTCTTCGCCGTGCTCCTCGGCTTCGTGCAGGAGTTTCGAGCGGAACGCGCGCTGGAGGCCCTGCGCGAGATGGCCGCGCCGCTGGGTCACGTCCTCCGCGATGGCGCGGAGACCGCGCTGCCCGCCCGCGAGCTGGTCCCGGGGGACATGCTCGTGTTGCGCGCCGGCGACCGGGTCCCGGCCGACTGCCGGCTCACGCTCGCGGTGAATCTCGCGGTGGACGAGGCCGCCCTCACCGGCGAATCGGTCGCGGTGGGCAAGACGGCGGCGCCTCTTGGCGGGGCCGACCTGGCCATCGGCGACCGGCGCAACATGGCGTTCGCGGGCACGCTGGTCGCGCGCGGGCGGGGCCAGGGCGTCGTGGTCGCCACGGGAATGAGCACCGAGTTCGGGCTGATCAGCGGGCTGGTGCAGAGCGTGCAGGCGGGCCGGACCCCCCTGCAGGAGAACCTGGATCGGCTCGGCGCCATGCTCGGCAAGGCCGCCCTGGTCGTCGTCGCGGTCATCGTCGCGGTGGGCCTGTGGCGCGGGATGCCGGCGCTCGAGATGTTCATGTTCGGCATCGCGCTGGCCGTCGCCGTCGTACCCGAGGCCCTGCCCGCGGTGGTCACCATCTCGCTGGCCATCGGGGTCAGGCGGATGGTCAAGCGTCAGGCGCTCGTCCGGCGGCTGCCCGTGGTGGAGACGCTGGGCAGCACCTCGGTCATCTGCTCCGACAAGACCGGCACCCTGACCCGCAACGAGATGACCGTCCGGCGCATCGCGACGCTGGACGGTGTGGTGGAGGTGGAGGGCGTGGGCTACGACCCGGTCGGCGGGTTCCGGAGCGAGGGCGTCGGCACGGTGCCGTCCGGGTGGCTCGGCGACCTGCTGCGGGCGGGGGTACTGGCTTCGGACGCCCGGGTGGTGCCGGACGAGCACGGCCATTGGCGGGTCGAGGGCGACCCGACCGAAGGGGCTCTCATCGTGGCCGCGGAGAAGGCCGGCTTCGATCCCGCGGCGCTCAACCGGGAAGAGCCCCGGCTGCACGAGATCGAGTTCACGTCCGAGCGGCGCCGGATGACGACCCTGCACGGGGACGGCGGTCCCGAGCTGATCGCCTACTCCAAGGGCGCAGTGGACGTGATCCTGCCCGACTGCGACGCGTGGGAATCGGGCGACCGCGACCTCCCGCTGGAGCAGGTGGACCGCGACGGCATCCTGACGCTCGAGCGCGACATGGCCGCGACGGGCCTCCGGGTGCTCGCGATCGCCCGGAAGCGGGCGGCGAGCCTCGAAGGCGCCGAAGGGCATATGGTCTTCCTCGGGCTCGTGGGGATGATGGATCCGCCCCGTGCGGAGGCCCGGGCGGCGGTCCACACCTGCCGGGACGCGGGCATCACGCCGGTGATGATCACCGGCGACCACCCGCTCACCGCCACCGCGGTCGCCGACGAGATCGATCTGCTCGCCGGCCGCCGGGTGATCTCGGGCCGGGATTTAACCCGGCTCAGCGACGCCGAGCTCGCCCGGGACGTGGAGAGCATCGGGGTGTATGCCCGCGTCTCGCCCGCCGACAAGCTGCGCGTGGTGGCCGCCTGGCAGGAACGCGGCCACGTCGTCGCCATGACCGGCGACGGCGTCAACGACGCGCCGGCCCTCAAGAAGGCGGACGTGGGCATCGCGATGGGCATCTCCGGCACCGACGTCAGCAAGGAGGCGGCCGCCGTCACGCTCCTCGACGACAACTTCGCCAGCATCGTGGCGGCGGTCGAGGAAGGCCGCATCGTCTTCAGCAACATCCGCAAGTACCTCACCTTCCTGCTCTCCTCCAATATCGGGGAGATCCTGCTCATGGCCGCGGCGGCGCTGGCCGGCCTGCCGCTGCCGTTGAGCGCGGTCCAGATCCTCTACGTGAACCTCGCGACCGACGGCCTGCCGGCCCTGGCGCTCGCGGTGGATCCGCCGGAGCCGGACCTCATGCGGCGCAAGCCGCGCGACCCGCGGGCCGGCGTGTTCACCCGCCCGCTGGTGGTGCTCCTGGTGACCGGCGGGATCTGGTCGGCGCTGGTGAACCTCGGCCTCTTCACCTGGCTGCTCCGGAGCGGTCGGCCGCTCGCCGACGCGATGGCGATGACGTTCGTATCGCTGGTCCTGATCCAGTTCTTCAAGGCGTACAACTACCGCTCGGACCGCTTTTCCGTGCTCCGACGTCCGTTCGCGAATCGCTGGCTCAACCTGGCCGTGGCCTGGGAGCTGGTGCTGCTCGCGCTCATCGTCTACCTCCCGTTCCTGCAGGAGCCGTTCGGGACCTTCAGCTTCGCCTGGACCGATTGGGCGCTCGTCCATGGGCTGGCCTTCACCATCGTCCCGGTGCTGGAGGGGATGAAGTGGCTGGAGCGGCGGGGATACCTGGGCGAGCTGACCTGACCGTCGGTCGACCGGGCCATAGCGGCGATGCCGATAGGGAGGTACACTAGCGCGGTGGCGATCCGCGGCACGCCCGGGGTCGCCGGCACGATCGTAGCGCACCGGTGACGAGCCATGGGGAAGACGTCGTGTCACACCCCGCTCACGACCTCCGTTCCGTCCTGCGGGTCGGCGCCCCGACCCTGGCGATGCTGAGCCTGGCGGCCGGTGGAGCCGAGGCTCAGCAACGCTCCGGGCCCGTGGCGGTGCAGCTCAGCGCCACATCCCTTCCGCGGGTCCGCCTCGACGCCGTCCCGGAACAGTTGTCCGCGACGCCGACCTTCCGCATCAACACCCCCTACCGGGTCGAGCTGTACCGCCCCGCCGGGGCAGGTCCCGTGGTTCTCCTCGACCGGCAGGCCGCCGGGCAGCTCCCCTGGGCGGCCGTGCTCGCCAGGCTCCGGGCCGGTCCCGAATCCTCGGGAGAGCCTGCGCCGATCACCATCGACCTGGTGCTCGCCCCGGGTCTCTGACCAATGGAGTCCGGGCGCGAGGGGCGCCGCTGCCCTGAAGGGAAAAAACCGCGCCCCGCCGGCGAGCAGCCGACGGGGCGTTAACCTCAGCGAACCTTGCCGGCGCCGCGAGGCGCCCGACTAGCGCGTCACCAGCTCAGCGACTTCAGCCGGTCGAGCGACGCCGCAACGGACACGAGAGAGGCGAGGTCGCGGTCCCGACGGAACCGGGAGGCGGCCTCCTTGACCTCCGGTGACACCGAGGCTCCGGTACGCCGGCGGTACTCGCGATACGAATCTCTGAGATCGACGAAGACACGCCGGAGCGCGCGCGCCTCACGCCGCTGTTCGGGGGACCGGCCGGCACTGTCGGCCAGGCCCGACGCGTCGAGCCGCCGGGTACGGGGCCGGCGGTCTCCGGCGACCTGGGCGTCGCGCACGCGGGCAAGAACACGATCCATGACCGGGTGAGACGCGGAAACGCCGTCGGACCCGTGTGAATGAGGGCTGGATGCGGACATGGGACCTGCTGGTGGCGGGAGACGCCTCCGTCCCGTCGTGGAGGAGGCTTCGTGAAACCTAGCCCCGCAGACCCCGATTCGCGAGCCGGAGCGCCCCGTGGCCCGATGCACTACTTTGCGTCAACGCCGGGGGCCGTTCCCGCGCCCCCGGGCCACTCACCTCCGCTCTCTTCATCGGGAGTCCACCGTGCCGAAGCGCAACTACAATCAGGCGAAGCGCCAGCGAGAAGCGAGCCGGGAGCAGAAGAAGGAGCAGAAGCGGCAACGCAAGCTCGAGCGCATCAACACCCAGGCCGAGGACGAGAGCACCCCCGAGACGGACCTGCCGGAACAGCCGAGAGAGTGATCCCCCTCGGACGGCCGGGGCTCAGTCGAGCTCGGCTTCGGCTCTCCTGCGCTTCCGCCGGCGCGCCAGCGCCGACTTGACCACGCGGGCCGCGCTGGGCTTGAGATAGTGTCGCCGCCGCCGCAGCTCCTTGAACAGCCCCTCCTTCTGCAACTTGCGCCGGAACTGCTTGAGGGCGCGCTCGACGCTGTCGCCTTCAGCCAGTCTGATTTCCGCCACAGTCCCCCCGGGAAAAGAGCGGCGGCCGGTTCGCGGAGGCGCACCGGCCGCCGAACGGAAACGGCAGCCATGAAAAAAGGAGCCGGCGCGAACGCCAGCCCCTTCCTGATCACGTTGCAGGCCGGACGCGCTCCGCTTCCGGCAGTGCCGTCAACGCTACTCGGCAGTCGTCGCGCGGGCAAGGCCCGAGGGCCCGCGCCGTCGATCGCGTTGCAGGAACACGCCCGGGAGGCTAGCGTTCACCCATAGCGCGCACGCCATGCGCTCCCTTCGCGTCGGCCCCTGGAGCCACCGTGTCTTCCGAACCCCTGCCTCCTCCCGTGGTCCTCGTCGTGGACGACGAGGAGGCCATCAGCCGGCTGGTGGCCCGGTTCCTCACCCATCTGGGCTACGTGGTGCTCCAGGCCGCTACGGGCCGGGACGCCCTCACTCTGGTCCGGTTGCGCCAGCCGCCGGTCGACCTCGTGCTGAGCGACGTGGTGATGCCCGGGATGGACGGCCTCGAGCTCGCCGCCAGGGTGATGGCCGAGTGCCCGGGGCCCGCCGTGATCCTGATGACGGGGCAACTGCCGCAGGAGATCGAGCGGGTGAACGTGGAAGGCCGCATCGTCCGGGTCCTGCGGAAGCCGCTCAATCTGGACCAGCTCCTCGAGCTGCTCCGGGCCAGCCTCCAGCTCTACGTGCCCGAGGAACGGCTCGAGCCACCGAAACAGGCGGGCTGAGCCGGGCCGCCGGCCGCCCGGCATCACTCCACCAGCTCGGGGTAGTGCTGCCGCCCGCACTCCTCGCAGAAGGTGTGGCTGAACCGCGCCCCCGAGTGGTCGGCGATGTAGGTCTCGAGCTGCCGCCAGCCCCCGTCCTCCTCCCGGATTCGCTTGCAGAAGCTGCAGATCGGCAGCAACCCCTCGAGCACCTGAATCTCCCGCTGCTGCCGGAGGACCCGGTCCACCAGCACCGCGAACCCGCCCAGGATGATCATGTCGGTGAGCGCGTCGATCCACTCCAGCGCCCACCCGGCCCCCGTTCGCCAGCGCAGATCGAAGGAGAGACGGACCAGCGGCAGCACCACCGCCAGGAGCGCACCCACGCCGGGACCGTGGGAGGCGGTGGCGAGCGCCACCGGGACCACGAACAGGATCGGGAACTGGATGACGGGTCCGCTCGCGTAGTCCACCACCAGGATCGCCGCGGCCAGGCCGATCCAGTGCCAGGCCCGGACCGACTCCGCCAGGTCGGGGAGCGAGCGACTCCGGACGCCCGGGCGGCTCATGCCGCCTCGGCCGCGAGCCCGGCGGTGGCTTTCCGCATCAGCGCCCACCCCACGAGACCAGCCGCCAGCGAGGCCGCCAGCACGCCGAGCTTGGCGGCGGTGAGCTCCGCGGCCGACGGGAATGCCAGCCCGGCGATGAAGATCGACATGGTGAAGCCGATTCCGGCGAGCCAGCCCGTGGCATGCACGGCGGGCCAGGGCACGTTGGCCGGCTTGGCGGCGAGCCCGCTCCGGACGGCGAGCCAGGCCGCCGCGGTGATCCCGAGGGGCTTGCCGAGGAGCAGGCCCAGGATGATCCCGAGACTGATCGGCTCCCCGAGGACACCGGCCACGTCCCTGCTCAGCGGCACCCCCGCGTTCGCCAGGGCGAACAGCGGCATGATCCCGAAGGCGACGACGGCGTGCAACTTGTCCTCCAACTTGAGGAGCGGTGCCTGCGCGGCCTCGCAGAGCTCCTCCAGCCGCTGCAGCGCCTCCTGCTGCTCCTCGTTGGTGAGCACGGTCGTGTGGCCGCCGGAGCCGCGCTCGAAATCGTCCAGGGCGGCCTGGGCCCGCTCCAGGAACTGATCCGGGTCGAGCCGGGTGCGGGCAGGGATGGTCATCGCCAGCAGCACCCCCGCGATGGTGGCATGTATTCCTGAATACAGCACCGCGACCCAAAGCACCAGACCGACGACGGCGTACACCGCGGGGTGCCGCACGCCGGACAGATTGGCCAGCACCAGCAGCACCAGGGCGCCACCGGCCCAGGCCAGGGCGCCGAGCGAGAGGTCCGCGGTGTAGAAGAGCGCGATCACCAGCACCGCGCCGATGTCGTCCACGATGGCGAGCGCCGCGAGGAAGACCTTGAGGGCCAGCGGCACCCGGGGCCCGAGCAGGGCGAGCACCCCCAGCGCGAAGGCGATGTCCGTCGCCATGGGGATGCCCCAGCCGGCCGCACCCGGCCCCCCAGCGTTGATCGCCGCGTAGATCGCCGCCGGCACCACCATGCCGCCGACCGCGCCGGCGATGGGAAACGCCGCGCCCCGCCTGGTGGAGAGCTCGCCCACCAGCAGCTCCCGCTTGATCTCGAGTCCCACGACGAAGAAGAACACCGCCATGAGACCGTCGTTGATCCAGTGGTGCAGCGAGAGGCTCAGCCCGAACCCCGGCGCCCCGACCGTGAAGGTGCGCTCCCAGACGTAGTGATAGCTCTCCGCCCACGGCGAGTTGGCCCAGACCAGGGCCACCACGGTGGTGACGAGCAGCACGACGCCCCCGGCCGATTCGCGGTGGGCGAACTGCTGGAAGGGCCAGAGCACGCGCTCGATGAGCGGCGAGTCCGGCAGAACGACGGGGCTCCGGGCCACGCGGCCTCCTCGCAAAGGCGACTGCTACAAGGTAGCCGGGAAGCGACCCGGGTTCCGCCGGGGACCGCCAGATTGTGTTCCCGCGGACGAGGGCATACGATGTCACAGGTTCCCGGTGTGGGCAGGCGCGGGGAGGGAGCATGCCGGTGCGATGGGCGGTCCAAGGCGACGTGCTGACGCTCACCTTCGACGGTGAGTACTCCTTCGACGAGATCGCGGCCGCGGCCCGGGCCGGCCTGGCGTCCGCTCCCGGCCGGTTTCGGCTCCTGGTGAATGCCGCACCAACGGCCCGGCTGCCGGACAGCCAGGGGGTGAAGCAGCGGATCGCGCTGCTGGGCGAGATCAAGGAACGCCTGAGCGGCCCGGTCGCCATCGTGGCGACGCCCGGCGCCATGTACGGGATCGCCCGGCAGATCGGTCAGCAGGCGGAAGTGCCCAACTCGCTGATCGTCAGGGTGTTCGAGGACCTCGCGGAGGCACAGCGCTGGCTGGCGCGGGGAGCCGGGCCGGAGCCGCCCGTCCGCGAATGAGCGCTCCTAGACGGCCCGGCGCGGAATGCTATGTTGGACCGTTCCCTGTCCCGCTCGTTTTCACCAGGAATCCGCATGTCCCCGCATTACCGTCGTGTCCTCACCCCCCTCCTCGTCGCCGGTCTCGCCGGCTGCGGGGGCGCCGCTTCACGCTCGGCGCCCCTGCCCCAGGGAGTCGTGGAGGCCGAACAGGAGCGCCAGCGTGAGCTGGCCCTCGCCGACCTCGAGCACCACCAGCGCCGGCTGGACAGCATCGCGTACCCGCTGCTCGCCCGGTCCACCGCCCTCTGCCCGGGCGCCGTGGGCTACCGGCTCGGGATGCGGGTCGCCACGGTGCACGACTACGAGGAGCCCTGGCGGAACGCGGCGGCCGGCGCGCTGCGGCTGGGGGACACGCTCGCGGTCCTGGGACTGGTGCGCGACGGGCCGGCGGGTGAGGCCGGCCTCCGTCCGGGCGACCGGCTGCTCCAGGTGAGCGGGCGCGATCTGCCCGCCGGGGCCCGGGCCCCGGCGGCGTTCGGCGAGGCCCTCGCCGCCGCGCGGAAGGCCGGGGGCAACCGGGTCTCCATCCGCTACGCCCGCAACGGCGACACGGGGGAGGCGGCCGTCGTGCTGGCGCCGGGATGCGACTACGGCACGCACGTCCTCATCGGGGGCGAGCTCAACGCCTACGCCGACGGCCGCGACATCTTCGTGACCTCCACGATGATGCGCTTCACCGACGACGACGAGCTGCGGGTGGTCGTCGCCCACGAGCTGGCCCACAATGCCCGTGGGCACATCGGCAACCGGCAGCAGAGCGCCATGCTCCGCGTCCCGGCTCCGGCGGGTGTGACCATCGGCGGCTATCGCACCTCCAACGAGGCCAGGTCGGCGGCCCCCTCGTTCCCGGTGGAGTCGGAGCGCGAGGCGGACTACCTCGCCCTCTATGCCCTGGCGCTCGCCGGGGTCGCCCTCGACCCGGCGCCGCGGTTCTGGCGGCACGTGGCCCAGGCGGATCCCGAAGGGATCGGGATCGCGGCGACCCACCCCACACCGGCTGAACGGTTCGTGCGCATGGAGCAGACGATCGCCGAGATCGAGCGCAAGCGCGCGGCGGGTCTGCCGCTCACGCCCGAGCCGCTGCCTGTGGCGGCGGCGGCGCCGACCAACACCGCCACGCCGGCGCCCCGGCACCCCGCACCCGCGAGCCGGAGCCGGCCCCAAAGCCCCGCGAGCGACAGCGCGGCTCGCGGGGCCCCGCCCGCGGCTCGCGTGCGGTCGGCATCGCAGCTCCAGCTGGATCAGGGCCTGCGCGAGACCCTGCGGGACGTCACCCGCCTGCGGATCGCGGAGGCTTACGAGGAAGTCGAGCCCGGGCTGCTCGTGGTGGCACTCTCGCCCGATGCCTTCTCGCAGAGCTCCGCCGAGTACAACCTCAAGCGCCTGTACCTGGCCTACGACCGCGCCACGCTGTGGCCCGAAGACGTGACCCTCGAGCTGTGGCACCGAGGCCGGGCCATCGGCCGATACACCAGGGACGGTCTCCTGCTGGAGCCGCAGCCGCCGGCGGACGCGCCGGCAGAGTGACGGTTGCGGCTGCTCGCC
>DASUSR010000316.1:0-5208 GCA_036375015.1 Gemmatimonadales bacterium | reverse complement strand
AAGGGCGGGAAGTCGATCGTCCGGATCCGGCTCACGGAGCGCCAGCCCCGGACCACCTGGAACGTAGCGGCCCCGGATGAGTACGGTTTCTACGCCAACGTGAGCCCCGACGTGCCCCACCCCCGCTGGAGCCAGGCGCGTGAACGCCGCGTGGGCGAGTTCTTCAAGCGGAAGACGCTTCCCTTCAATGGGTACGCCGACCAGGTGGCCTCCCTCTACGCCGGGATGGACCTCCGGAAATACTACTGACGCCGTGACCCGTAGCGCCTGGATCACGCGAGTGCTGAAGCCGGCGCTCTACCTTGCCGGGCTTGCACCGCTCCTCTGGATCGGGGCCGCCCTCGGCGGCGGCCTGGTGGACGGCGATCCGGTCGAGTTCATCCAGCACGTGACCGGCCGGTCCGCGCTGGTCGCGCTGTTCGTCACCTTGTCGGTGACCCCGGCGCGGCGGCTCACCGGCGTGAGCGAGTTGGTGAGGGTGCGCCGGCTGATCGGGCTCACCGCCTTCTGGTACGCGGGACTGCACTTCGCCAGCTACCTCGTCTTCGACCAGATGCTCTCCCCTGCCGATATCGCCGCGGACGTCGCGGAGCACCCCTGGGTCCTGGTCGGGTTCGCCACCTTTCTCCTGCTCGTGCCCCTTGCCGTGACCTCTACGGCCGGCTGGGTACGCAGACTAGGAGGAAGGCGGTGGCAGCGGCTGCACCGGTTGGTGTACGTGGCGGCGGCCGGGGGAGTGGTGCACTACCTCTGGCTGGTAAAGCAGGACTTGAGATCTCCGTTGTATTTTGCTGTCGCACTTTCACTTATATTGGGTGCCAGGCTATGGGTGGCCCGGGACGGTCAGCGCCCGCGCTCCCGCGCTCGCGCGGCGGTGCCTGCCGCGACCAGTCCACCCTCTTTTGTCGCCCCTGGTGAGGACATACTTTAGGCCCCAATGATCCGAACCCTGCGCCGCAACCCGCTGCTGACGCTTCTCCTGCTGCTGGCCACGCCCGCCCTGGGCGGTTCCTGGCTCCAGGCGGCGCATCCGTGCCCGGCGGAAGCGCCGTGGGTCGGGGAGCACGGGGACGATCACGGCAGCCACGGTGCGGAGCAGAGCGCCGGCGGATGCCACTGCGTGGGGTCCTGCGCCGCCGCCGCCGCGGTGGTCGTCCCGCCGGGTACCCTGCTGCGGGCCTCGGCGGCCGCCGTTCCCCCCGCCCGGCCCCGAATCTCGCCCGTCACGCTTCCGCGCGTCCTCCGTCCGGCGGACCGACTCCCTCCCGCTACCGCTCCACCGCTCATCTAAGGCGCTTCGGCGCGATCTCCGGTCCGACGCCCGGCGCACTTCTGCGCGGGCGCACCCGAGGATGCCTGCCGTCGGCAGGCTTTGCGGTGGAGACGACTCGATGACATGTACGCGCGCCCTGTGGGGCGCCTTCCTGATCCTGTGCGGCGGTGCGGTCCCGGTGGCCCTTGCCGCGCAGGAAACGAACGAGACGATCGTCGGCCTAGTCCGGAGCGAGGACGACGGGCGCCCCCTGGCCGACGTCACCGTCGGCGTCGGGGCGCTCGGCCGCTTCACCACCTCGGACTCGGCCGGCCGGTTCCGGCTGACCGGCCTCCGCTTCGGCAGCCACCTGGTCGAAGCCCGCGTGATCGGGTACCGGCCGGTGTGGCGGAGCGTGACGCTGGTGCCCGGTGACTCGGCGGTGCTCGAGCTCACGCTCAAGCCCGCCGCGGTCACCCTGCCCGATGTGGTGGTGAGCACCAGCCGCGAGGAGCAGCTGGCCTCGACCACGCCGCTCAGCGTCGGCGTCGTCCGGGAGGAGGAGATCCGCGAGACCCGGGGTCACCACCCCGCGGAGGTCGTGAACCGCAGCCCCGGGGTGTACGTCAGCAACTACGGCGGAGAGGGGCACGCGACGGCGATCCGGCAGCCGATCACCACCAAGGCGCTGTACGCCTACCTCGAGGACGGGGTCCCGATCCGCTCCACCGGCTTCTTCAACCACAACGCGCTGTACGAGATCAACATCCCCCAGGCGGGCCGGCTCGAGATCATCAAGGGGCCGGGCAGCGCCATCTACGGCAGCGACGCGGTGGGCGGGGTGGTCAACGCGTTCACCCGGGAGCCGTCGGCCCGTCCGGAGGGAGAGGTGTACCTCGAGGGCGGCAGCCGGACCTACCTCCGCGGGCTGGGCAGCGCCAGCACCACCATCGGCCGGAGCGGTCTCCGTGCGGACCTCAACATCACCCGCTCGGACGGGTGGCGCGAAGGGACGCCCTACGACCGCCAGAGCGGCACCGTCCGCTGGGACTACCGGCTCGGGGAGAACAGCCGGCTCAAGACCGTGGCCGCCTACTCGCACATCGACCAGCCCGGCGATGGTGGTGGCGACCTGAGCGCCGAGGACTTCCGGGCAGATCCCACCACCACGTACACCTCCATCGCCTTCCGGCGGGTGAAGGCGGCCCGGCTTTCCAGCGAGCTTCAGGTGCGGGGCGAGCAGTCCTCCTTCGGGGCCACGCTGTATGCCCGCCACAACGAGCTCGATCTGATGCCCTCGTGGCAGCTCGGCTTCGACCCGCAGATCTGGGAGAGCCGCAACCGCTCCGTCGGTCTGCTGACCCGCTGGCGCCGCACGGTCGCGCCGCTGCGGACCAACTTCAGCACCGGCGTCGACCTCGAGTACAGTCCCGGGAGCAGGCTGGAGACGGGCATCGTGCCGGAGCGCGCCGGGGCCGTGTTCACCGCCTACACCTTAGGCGACGTGCAGTACGACTACGATGTGGCGTTCTACCAGGCGTCGCCCTACCTGCAGGCCGACGTGGCGCTGCCCGGCCGGGTGCACCTGAGCGCCGGGATGCGCTACGACCACATCGGCTACGACTACGAGAACCGGCTCACAGTGCTCGAGACCGGATCGCACCGGCGCCCCGCCTCCACCGACGTCTCCTTCGACCGGCTCAGCCCCAAGCTCGGCGCGACCTGGGAGATCGCGCCGGGCGCGAGCCTCTTCGCCTCCTACCGCGAGGCGTTTCGCGCCCCCTCCGAGAGCCAGCTCTTCCGCCAGGGCTCGGCGGAGAGCACGGTAGACCTCAAGCCGGTCCGCGCCAGGAGCTGGGAGGGCGGCGTGCGCACCGCGCTCGGCGGCCGGGTCACCCTGGAAGCCACCGGGTACAGCATGCGGCTGCGGGACGACATCCTCACCTTCTTCGACCCGGCCAACGGACTGAGGCTCACCCAGAACGCCGGCGCCACCAACCATCGCGGCGTCGAGGTCGGGGTCGGGGTCGGGCTGGTTCCCGGCCTCCGGCTGGACGGTGCCGTGAGCTACGCCAAGCACACGTACGTCGAATGGCAGCCGCGCCCGACGGTGGACTACAGCGGGAACGAGATGGAGCTGGCGCCCCGCTTCCTGGGCAACGGCCGCCTCACCTACCGGCCCGGGTTTGTATCGGCCGGCATGATCGCGCTCGAGTGGGTCCGGCTGGGCTCCTACTGGATGGACCCGGAGAACACCCGGAAGTACGACGGGCACGATCTCTTCAACCTCTTCGCCACCGTTCCCGTCGCGGAGCATCTCGAGCTGAGCGGGCGGGTGAGCAACATCGGCGACCGGCGGTTCGCGGAGACGTCCAGCTACAACGCGCAGCAGGGGGAACGGTACCGGCCGGGCGCGCCGCGCCAGTTCTTCCTCGGCGCCCAGTACCGGTTCAACTGATGCGCACGCGACTCGCACAGCTCCTCTGCGCCGGGGCGGTCTTCACGGCCGCTTGCGGCGAGCGCGACCGGCTGGCCTTTTCGCCGGCCCGGGTGGTCTCCCAGGAGACCGAAAACGGGGCCACCCCCATGTTCCTCGCCACGCCGCGCGGCGACCGGGTGGTGGCCTGGGTCTCCGCGCCCGGCGGCGGCGCCGACGGCAGCCTGCATCTCTCGGTCACCCCCGCCGGCGCCGAGGCCCCGCTCCCGACGGTTACGGTGCGGGACCCGCTCGGCGCCATCGAAGCGCACGGTGAGGCGCCGCCGCAGCTCGCGGCCGGCACCGACGGCGCGGTCTCGGTGCTCTATACGGTCGGGAAGGAAGTGCCCGGCAAGCGCTTTCCGGTGACGGCACTGCGGTTCGTGCGCTCGGCCGACGGCGGCCGCAGCTGGAGCGCGCCGGTCACGGTGAACGACGGCACCGAGTTCGGCTCGCACAACTTTCACGCGCTCACCGCGGCGCCCGACGGGTCGCTCCTCGCCACCTGGCTCGACGCGCGGGAAGGGAAATCCGGTGTGTGGATGAGCCGCTCCCGCGACGGCGGGAGGAGCTGGGAGGCCAACCGGCCGATCTACACCGATCCGACCTGCCCCTGTTGCCGCACCTCGGTGGCGGTGGCGGGTGACGGGACCCTGTACGTAGCCTGGCGCGCGATCCTGCCGGGCGATGTCCGCGACGTCGTGGTCACCCGCTCCGAGGATGACGGCCTCACCTGGAGCGCCCCGGCGCGCACCCGTGCGGACGACTGGGTCTATCCGGGCTGCCCGCACGCCGGCCCGTCGCTCAAGGTGGATGCCGGCGGCGTGCTCCACGTCGCGTGGTGGACGGGCAAGGAGGGCGAGGCGGGCGTGTACTACGCCCGCTCGGAGGACGGCGGCCGCACCTTCGCCGCGCAGCCCATCGACGTCGGGGAGCGGGCGCGCCCCGCCCACGTCCAGCTGGCCCTGGCGCCGGATGGCGGTGTCTACGTGGCCTGGGACGACGGGCTGGGCGACATGCCCCGGGTGCTGGTCCGCCGGAGTCGGGATGGGGGCCGGAGCTTCGGTTCGGTCGAGCTGCTGAGCGAGCCCGGCACGGCGGCGAGCTTCCCGGTCGTCGCCGTGTACGGCGACTCGGTGGCCGTGGCCTGGAGCCAACGCACCGCCGCCGAGCACCGCGCCACCCTCGCGGCCCAGGTGGACATGCGGGACCCGAAGGCCGTCATGCAGCTCCCTCGGGTAGGACAATCGGAGATCCTGGTGCGGGCGGCGGGGATGTGAAGGAAGCGGGGCGGTGGGGCGGGCGGCCGGACAGGCGGGCAGACGGAGGCGGGCAGACGGACAGGCGGGCAGGCGGGCCGAGGTAAGCACACGCCGGCGCCGGCGTACTTCATCCCGAGTGCAGCGAGGGATCTTCTTCGCGGGTATCGAACCCCCGGGTGAGAAGATCCCTCGGTCGCTTGCGCTCCCTCGGGATGAGG
>DASUSR010000315.1:0-16680 GCA_036375015.1 Gemmatimonadales bacterium | reverse complement strand
ACGAGCTGGCGGCACTCATGAGCCTGGAGGTGGGCAAGAGCCGGCTCGAGGCGATGGGCGACACCGAGGAGTCGGCCGACCTCATCGACTACTACTGCGCCCAGGTCGAGGAGACCGACGGCTTCGTCCGGCAGATGGGGCGGATCACGCCCGTGGAGCGGAACACCGACGTGCTCCGGCCGTACGGCGTGTTCAGTTGCATCGCGCCGTTCAATTTTCCGCTCGCGCTTTCCGCCGGAATGTCCTCCGCCGCGCTGGCGGCGGGGAATGCGGTGGTCTACAAGCCCTCGGAGGAGACCCCGCTCACCGGGTTGCGGCTCGCCGAAATCTACGAGGCCGCCGACCTGCCGGCGGGCGTGTTCAACTTCCTCGTGGGGCGGCGGGAGGAGATCGGCGACGCGATGTGGCAGCACCCCGGCGTGGATGGGGTCGTGTTCACCGGCTCCAGGGCGGTGGGCCTCCGCATCTTCCACGGGCTGAGCCGGCGCTGGGTCAAGCCCTGCCTGATGGAGCTGGGCGGCAAGAACGCGGCGATCGTCCTGTCCAGCGCGGACCTCGAGGCCGCCGCGGAAGGGGTGATGCGCTCGGCCTTCAGCCTGCAGAACCAGAAATGCAGCGCCACCTCGCGGGTGTACGTCCAGCGCGACGTGGCGGAGCCCTTCCTCGAGCTGCTGCTGGAGAAGACCCGGGCCATCCGCATGGGCGACCCCACCGAGCGGGATGTCTACTTCGGACCGGTGATCAACGAGCGGGCGGTGGCTCGCTTCGAGGACGCGGTGGGGCGCGCCCGCCAGACCGGCCGCATCCTGCTGGGCGGGGAGCGGCTCCGCGGCGGCCTCTTCGACCGCGGCCATTTCGTGGCCCCGACGGTGGCCCGGCTTCCGCTCGAGAGTCCGCTCTATCGTGAGGAGCTGTTCGTGCCCTTCCTCGCCGTCGGCGAGGTGGACGGGCTCGATCAGGCCATCGCGGAGACCAACGCGGCCGAGTACGGGCTGACGGCGGGCATCTTCTCCCGGGATCCGGCGGAGGTGAGCCGGTTCTTCGACGAGGTCGAGGCCGGCGTGTGCTACGCGAACAAGCGCACCGGGGCCACCACCGGCGCCTGGCCCGGCGCGCAGCCGTTCTGCGGCTGGAAGGGCAGCGGCTCGACCGGCAAGGGCGGCTGCGGACCGTACTACGTCGCCCAGTTCATGCGGGAGCAGAGCCGGACGGTCATCGAAGGCTGAGAGGAGTCTGCGTGCGCGACTATCCCAAGATCGTCGTTCCCCCGCCCGGCCCGCGGGCCCAGGAGATCGTCCGGCGGGACGAGTCCTGGAGCTCGAGCTGCTACATCAAGGAGTATCCGCTCGTCGTGGCACGGGGCCGGGGGCCGATGGTGGAGGACGTGGACGGCAACCGCTTCCTCGACTTCATGGCCGGGATCGCCGTGTGCTCCACCGGCTACAGCCACCCGGCGGTGGTCGGCGCGGTGAAGGACGCGGCCGACCGCTTCCTCCACATCTGCGGCTCCGATTTCTATTACGAGAGCATGGCGGTGCTCTGCGAGCGGCTCGCCCGGCTGGCGCCGGGCCCCTCCCGCAAGCGGGTGTTCCTCACCAACTCGGGCACCGAGGCCGCGGAGGCCGCGATCAAGCTCGCGCGGTACGCTACCCGGCGCACGGCCATCATCGCCTTTCGGGGCGCCTTCCACGGCCGGACCACGGGGGCGGTGACGCTCACCTCCAGCAAGGCCCGGCAGCACGCCGGGTTCGGCCCCCTGCTGCCCGACGTGCATCACGTTCCCTTCGCCTACCGCTACCGCTGCCAGTGGTGCGCCGACAGGGACGGGTGCACCCGCGGGTGCCTCGATCTGATCGAGCAGGAGCTGTTCGCCCGGCACCTCGATCCCCACGACGTGGCCGCCATCTTCGTGGAGCCGGTCCAGGGCGAGGGCGGCTACGTGGTGCCGCCCGCGGGCTGGCTCCGCGATCTGCGGGCCCTCTGTGACCGCTACGGCATCCTGCTCGTCGCCGACGAGGTCCAGTCCGGCGTCGGCCGGACGGGAAAGATGTGGGCCTGCGAGCACGACGGCGTCGAGCCCGACATCCTCCTCACGGCCAAGGGGCTGGGTTCGGGCATGCCGATCGGCGCGATGGTGGCCAAGGAGTCGGTGAGCACCTGGGAGACCGGCTCGCACGGCTCCACCTTCGGCGGCAACCCTGTGTGCTGTGCCGCGGCGCTCGCCACCCTGGACCTCGTCGAGGGCGGGCTCATGGCCAACGCGGCCGCGATGGGCGACCGCCTCCTGGCGGGTCTCCGCAGCCTGCAGGAGAAGTACGCCTGCATCGGCGACGTGCGCGGCCTGGGTCTGATGATCGGCGTCGAGTTCGTCAAGGACCGCGGCACCCGCGAGCCCGCACCCGACCTGCTCCGCGAGGTCGTGCTCGCGGCGTTCCGTCGCGGGCTCCTGCTGCTCGGCGCGGGCAAGAGCACCCTGCGGCTGGCGCCCCCGCTCGTCGTGGACCGGGAGGACGTGGACACCGCCCTGACCCTGCTGGACGGTCTGCTGGGCGAGCTGGATTGACCGCCGGCTCCAAGGTCACCACCATGCGTGACGCGGTCGCGGCGCTGGTCCACGACGGCGACACGGTGGTCATCGAGGGCTTCACCCACCTCATATGTTTCGCGGCCGGTCACGAGATCATCCGGCAGCGCCGGCGGGACCTGGTGCTCTGCCGGCTGACGCCGGACCTCATCTACGACCAGATGATCGCGGCGGGGTGCGCCCGGAAGCTGGTCTTCTCCTGGGCCGGCAATCCCGGCGCGGGCTCGCTGCACGCGTTCCGTCGGGCGGTGGAGCGGGGCGAGCCGCCGCTGGAGCTGGAGGAGTACTCCCATTTCGGGATGGTGTCGCGGCTGAGCGCCGGGGCCGCGCGGCTCCCGTTCTGGCCGCTGCGGGACTACATGGGCACCGACCTCCCCGCCGCCAACCCCCTGATCCGCTCGGTGGACTGCCCCTACACCGGCGAACGCCTCGCCACCGTCCCCGCGCTCAATCCCGACGTGACCATCGTGCACGCGCAGCGGGCCGACCGGAACGGCAACACCCAGATCTGGGGACTGCTCGGCGTCCAGAAGGAGGCGGCCTTCGCCTCCCGCCGGGTGATCGTCGTGGTGGAGGAGCTGGTGGACGAGTCCGTGATCCGTGCCGACCCCAATCGCACGCTGATCCCCGGTCTCGTGGTGGACGCGGTGGTAATGGAGCCCTGGGGGGCGCATCCCTCCTACGCCCAGGGCTACTACGACCGCGACAACGATTTCTACGTCCGCTGGGAGGCGATCTCCCGCGACCCGGTCGAGCTCGGGCGGTACCTCGACCGGTTCGTGCACGGCGTCCGGGATCGGGCCGAGTACGTGGAGCGGTGCGGCGGGCTGGAGCGGCTGCGGGCGGATACGCGGGTGTGCGCCGGGGTCAACTATGGCTACTGAGTACAGCCCGGCCGAAATGATGACCGCCGTCGCGGCGCGCGAGCTGCGCGACGGTGAAGTGGTCTTCGTCGGCATCGGACTGCCGAACCTGGCCTGCAATCTCGCCCGGGCCACCCACGCGCCCGGGCTGGTCCTGATCTACGAGTCCGGTGCGGTCGGCGCCGAGCCGGCGCGGCTCCCGGTCTCGATCGGCGACCCGTCGCTGGTGACCGGCTCGCTCATGGTGTGCGGTATGGCCGACGTGTTCCAGTGCCTGCTGCAGAACGGACGGATCCAGGTGGGCTTCCTCGGCGGCGCGCAGATCGATCGCTACGGCAACATCAACACGACCGTGGTCGGCAGCTACGCGCATCCCACCGTGCGGCTGCCCGGGAGCGGCGGGGCCGCCGAGATCGCCATCCACGCCCATCGGACCCTGGTGATCAGCAGGCTCAGCCGCCGGGCCTTTCCGGAGCGGGTGGACTTCGTCACCAGTCCGGGGCACCGCATGGGGGGGCGCACCCGGCGCGAGCTCGGAATGCCGGGGGCCGGTCCAGTGCGGGTGGTGACCGACAAGGGCGTGCTCGACGCCGACCCGGAGAGCGGGGAGCTGGTCCTCGCCGCGATCTACCCGGAGGTGCCGGTGGAGGCGGTGCGCGACGGTGTCGGCTGGCCGCTGCGCTGCCGGCCCACGCTCGAGACGGTGCCTCCGCCCACCCCAACCGAGCTCCACCTGCTCCGCGACGTGCTGGATCCCAGGCGGCTCTACCTCAAAGGCTGAACCCCTGTCGATGACCACCGCCACCCCGCCGGCCACGCCGGTCCTTCCCCGCGCCATGGGCCTGCGCGATCTCGTGCTCTTCAACGTGGTCGCGGTGCTGAGTCTGCGGTGGCTCTCCACGGCGGCCGCGGCGGGGCCGTCCTCGCTCACGCTCTGGGTGCTTGCGGCGCTCTTCTTCTTCCTCCCCCAGGGACTGGTCGTCAGCGATCTCAGCGCGCGGTTTCCCCACGAGGGCGGGATCTACGACTGGACCAAGCGCACCTTCGGGGAGGGACACGGCTTTCTCTGCGGCTGGTGCTACTGGGTGAACAACATCCTGTACTACCCCAACCTTCTCATGGCCACCGCGGTGGTCGGAACCTACGTCATCGGCCGCGGCGGCACGGGGATGGAAGACGACTGGGCCTACGTCCTGCCGGCCACCCTCGGCGCGCTCTGGATCGCGGTGGGGCTCAACATCGTGGGGCTGCGCACCGGACGCTGGCTGCAGAATGCCGGCGCGCTGGGGACCTACATCCCCGGCGTGCTCCTCGTGGCGTTCGGGATCTACGCCGCGCTCCACCTGCCGCCGGCGACGTCCATCACCGTCGAGTCCCTGGTGCCGGACCTCGGCGACCTGACGGCACTGAACCTGTGGGCGTCGATCGCCTTCGCCTTCGCGGGACTGGAGCTCAGCGCCATCCTGGGCGACGAGGTCCGCGATCCCCGCCGGACCCTGCCGCGCTCCATCTACATCGCGGCACCGCTGATCGCCTTCCTCTACATCGCCGGCACCGCCTCCGTGCTCCTGCTGGTGCCCACCGGGGACGTGAACATCGTCTCGGGCTTCATCCAGGCGCTCGCCGCGGGCGCGCGGGACGTGGGGCTCGGCATCGAGTGGATCGTGGCCGCGGCCGCGGCGCTGTACGTCATCGGCACCGTCGGCGGCGTGGGCGCCTGGCTCACCGGGCCCGCGCGGATCGCCTTCGTGATCGGGCTCGACCGCTATTTTCCGCCGGCGTTCGGCCGGGTGCACCCCCGCTGGCAGACGCCCTACGTGGCGATCCTCACCCAGGGCGTGCTCGCGACGGTGTTCCTGCTGGTGGTGGTGCTGGGGCGGGGAACGACGGTGCAGAAGGCCTATCTCATCGTGCTCGACACGATGCTGCTGATCTACTTCATCCCCTACATCTACCTGTTCGTGTGTTATCTGACCGTGCGCCTGCGGGAGCGCGTCCCGGACGGCGTGCCCGCCTCGCGGGGCCTGGCGGCGCTCACCGGGCTCAGCGGTCTCGCGCTCACCCTGCTGGCGATGACCGTGGCGACCATCCCGCCTTCCGACACGCCGGACCCGTGGGTGTTCCGGGCCAAGGTGATCGGCGGCGCGGGGCTCTTCGTGCTGCTCGGCGGGATCCTCTACTGGCGGGCACGCCGGTGAGGTTCCGGCCCGCCGGTCTCGTCCTGCTCCTGGCGCTGGCCGCGGCCGCGCCGGTGGCGGCCCAGCGCGCGCCGGTCCTGCGGCAGGTGAAGGTGCCGCACCCCTATTACTACCGCGAGATGCTGATTCCCCAGGTGACCAGCGGTCCGGGCGCCGCCACCTGGTCGCCGGATGGGCGGGAGCTGATCTACTCGATGCAGGGGTCGCTGTGGCGCCAGCGCGTGGGGAGCACCGAGGCGCGCCAGCTCACCGCAGGGCCGGGCTACGACGCACAGCCCGACTGGAGCCCGGACGGCCGCCGAGTGGTGTACGCGTCGTACCGCAACGATGCGGTCGAGCTCCGGATGCTCGACCTGGGCTCGAACACGGAGGAGGCGCTGGTCGCCGACGGCGCGGTCAACATCGAGCCGCGCTGGTCACCCGACGGCGGGCGGGTGGCATTCACCTCCTCGGCGTACGAGGGCCGCTGGCACGTCTTCACCGTCGAGGCGACGCCGGGCGGCGCCGCGCCCGTGCGCGTCACCGAAGACCGCGAGAGCGGGCTGCCGCGCTACTACTACCATCGCGTCGACCAGTTCCTGAGCCCCACCTGGTCGCCCGACGGCCGGGAGCTGATCCTCATCTCCAACCGCGGCCGGGTCTGGGGCTCGGGCGGCTTCTGGCGCGTGCCAGCCAGGCCCGGCGGCGCGGGCCGCGAGATCCACTACGAGGAGACCACCTGGCGCGCCTCGCCCGACTGGAGCCGCGACGGCCGGCGGGTCGTCTATGCGTCCTATCAGGGGCGCCAGTGGCATCAGCTCTGGCTGATGACCGCGGACGGCGGCGACCCGCTCCAGCTCACCTACGGCGAGCACGACGCCACCGCGCCGCGGTGGTCGCCGGCGGGCGACCGGATCGCCTACGTCTCCAATGCGGGCGGCAACACCTCGCTCTGGGTGATCGACGTGCCCGGCGGCGCGCGCCACCGCATCGACCCCGCGCGGCGCGAGTACCTGCGGCCCATGGGCCGGCTGGATATCCGGGTGCTCGACCCCACGGGGCGACCGCTGCCGGCCCGCGTGTCGGTGCGGGACGAGGGTGACCGCGCCTACGCCCCCGACGACGCCTGGCGCCACGCCGACGACGGCTTCGACCGCGCCGAGCGCCGGTTCGAGTACGGATACTTCCATACCGCGGGCGCCGCGAGGCTGGCGGTGCCCGCCGGCACCGTGCGAATCGAGATCTCGCGCGGCCCCGAGTGGCGGGCCCAGACCCACACGGTCGCGGTGGACTCGGGCCAGGCGCGCAGCCTGCGGGTGACGCTGCGCCGGCTGGCGGACCTGCCGGCCGAGGGGTGGTACGGCGGCGACCTCCACGTGCACATGAACTACGGGGGGGCCTACCGCAACGATCCCACCCGGCTCGCGTTCCAGGCGCGGGCGGAAGACCTCCACCTGGTGGAGAACCTGATCGTCAACAAGGAAGGGCGGGTTCCCGACGTCGAGTACTTCCGGGCCGACCCGGACCCGGCCTCCCGCGCCGGCACGCTCATCCTCCACGGCCAGGAGTACCACACCAGCTTCTGGGGACATATCGGACTCCTGGGGCTCCGGGAGCACCTGGTCCTGCCGGGCTACACCGCGTACACCAATACCGCCATGGCCACCCTGCAGCCCACCAACAGCGGGGTCATCGATATCGCCAGGGCCCAGGGTGCGGTGGCCGGGTACGTGCACCCGTACGACAGCTACCCTGATCCGGCCGACAGCGGGCGTGCCCTGACCCACGCCCTGCCGGTGGACGTAGCGCTGGGCAAGGTGGACTACTACGAGGCGCTCGGATTCGTGGACGATCCCATGGCCACGGCCCGCGTCTGGTACCAGCTCCTCAACTGCGGGTTCCGACTGCCGGCCGGCGCCGGGACGGACGCGATGGCGAACTTCGCCTCGCTTCGCGGGCCGGTCGGGATGAACCGGGTGTACGTCCGGAGCGGCGCGCCGCTGGGGCACCGGCGATGGCTCGCGGCGCTCAAGGCGGGACGCAGCTTCGCCACCAACGGACCGCTGCTCGAGCTCACGGCGGACGGCCTGGGTCCCGGAGCCGAGATCGCGCTGCCCGAGGGTGGGGGGAAGGTGACGGCGCGGGTGCGGCTCCGCTCCAACGTCCCGCTCGACCACCTCGAGCTGATCCGGAACGGGGAGGTGGTGCACTCGGTGCCGCTCACCGGGGACCGGACGGCCGCGGACGTGACCGTCGACCTTCCGGTGGATCGGAGCGGCTGGATGCTGCTCCGGGCCCGGAGCGACCGCGCGATCTACCCGGTGCTCGACCTGTTCCCCTACGGCACCACCAGCCCGATCTACCTCACGGTGGGGGGGCGGCCCGCCCGGTCACCGGCGGACGCGGCCTATTTCATGTCCTGGCTGGATCGGACCCGTGCCGCGGTGGAGGCGCATCCGGACTGGAACAGCGACGCCGAGCGGCGGGACGTGCTGGAGATGCTGGCGAAGGCGCGCGCGGAGTTCGCGCGCCGTGGAGGGGAGCGCTAGGCCCTCATGCCTCCCGCTCCACCACCATCGCGATCCCCTGGCCCACGCCGATGCACATCGTCGCCAGCCCGTAGCGGCCGCCGGTTCGTCGCAGGGCGTGCACCAGCGTGGTGAGCAGGCGGGCCCCGCTCGCACCGAGCGGGTGGCCCAGGGCGATGGCGCCGCCGTAGATGTTGACGCGTGCGGGATCGAGCCGCAGCTCGCGGATGCACGCGACCGCCTGCGCGGCGAAGGCCTCGTTCAGCTCGACCAGATCCAGGTCGTCCACGGTGAGCCCCGCGCGAGCCAGCGCCCGGCGGGTGGCGGGAACGGGACCCAGGCCCATGAGATCGGGCTCCACCCCGGCCACCGCCGTGGCGACCACTCGCGCCAGCGGGCGGAGCCCGAGCTCCTCGGCCACCGCTCGGGAGGCGACGGCCAGGGCCGCGGCGCCGTCGTTGATGCCGCTGGAGCTGCCCGCGGTAACGGTGCCGTTGCGGCGGAAGGCCGGCTTGAGTGCGGCGAGCGAGGCGGGCGTGACGTCGGCACGGGGCGGCTCGTCCCGCGCCACGGTAGTGGTGGCCTGCCCGTTCCGGACCGGCACGCTCACCAGCTCGTCCTCGAACACTCCCGCCGCGAGCGCCGCATGCGCCCGGCGCTGGCTCTCGAGCGCGAAGGCGTCCTGCGCCTCCCGGCTGATGCCGCACCGCTCGGCGACCCGCTCCGCCGTCTCACCCAGCGACACGGTCCACTCCTCCCGCAGTCGCGGGTTGGTGAACCGCCAGCCGACGGTGGTATCGGCCACCGCGGGCGGCGTGCGATCCCACGCCTTGGCGGGCTTGAGCATCACGTAGGGCGCCCGGGTCATGCTCTCGACGCCGCCGGCGAGCATGAGGGCGCCCTCGCCCGCGCGGATCGCGTGGGCGGCGCTCGCCACCGCCTGCAGGCCGGAGCCGCAGAGTCGGTTGACGGTTTGTCCCGGCACCTCTACCGGAAGTCCCGCGAGCAGCGCCGCCATGCGGGCCACGTTGCGGTTGTCCTCCCCGGCCTGGTTGGCGCAGCCGAGGATGACGTCGTCTACCCGGTCCGGCGGCAGCGCCCCGCGGTCGAGCACGCCCCGCAGGGCCGCGGCCGCCAGGTCGTCCGGGCGGACGGTCGCGAGCGCGCCGCCCGCCCGCCCGATGGGCGTGCGGACGGCGGCTACGATGAGAATGTCGGGTGTGGTCATGCGGAGAAGAATACTCCGCCGCGCCGGCTCAGAAGGAGTATCGCAACCCCGCCTGGATATAGTACGTGCTGCGATTGATGGAGGCGTTGGAGCTCACCGGCTGGAACCGGTTCTCCAGCAGCGCCTCGTTGAACGTGACGGTGTGCTTGCGGGCCGCCGGGTCCGCCTCGTCGGTGGCGTCGGTGACCGTCAGGACCTCCTGGTCGAAGAACTCGCCGCCCCCGACCGTCTTCACCTGGCCCCAGTCCGCGTCCAGCATCCGGAGGAAGTTGAAGATCTGGATCTCGAGCGCCGCCTGCCCCCGGAAGACCGGGAGCCGCTGCCGGACCGCGACGTCGAGCAGGTTCTGCCAGGGATTCCGGCAGCTGTTGCGGGCCATGAGCTCTCCGCGCTGCTCGCTGAGGCAGGACTCGCCGTCGATGTACTCCTGGAACGCCAGCTCGTCGGCCGGATCGGCGAAGACGTAGGGCGAGTTCGGGTCCCCGGCACCGGTCGGAACGTAGATCGGGTCGTTCGTGTTGGTGCCGTCGAAGTTGAGGTCGCCCCGGCCGCTGCTGCCGCCGGTGCGCAGGGTGTACGGCGTCCCCGACTGACCGATGTAGGTGAAGGAAATGTCGGTCGGCAGGCTCCAGGGAATGGTGTAGGTCAGGTTGCCCACGATCCGGTGCGGACGGTCGAACCCCGAGCGAGTACGGTTGTCCTCCAGGTCCGGGCCGGCCAGCATGCGGCTGAAGCGCCAGTTGGAGATGGCCCGGCTCGAGGTGAAGCTCTGGACGTCGTACGCCTCGGAGTAGGTATAGCCCAGAGAAGCCTGGACGTTCCGGCCGAAGTTTCTCCGGAGCTGGCCCGTCAGGCTGAAGGAGTAGCCCTCGTCGGTGTTCCGCAGCTCGTACACCCCGCCGCTGAACGACGGCCCGTAGAGAGCGAGGTCGAAGTACTGGGGGCTTACCGTGCCGTTGGTATTGAGCACGCCCGGGTAGATGGTGCGGCCGGTCGCGTCGATGCCCGTAGGGTCGAGCAGGTTGCGGTTCACGATGAAGAACTGGTTGATGTCCTTGGAGAACAGTCCCTCGATCGTGCCGACGAGCCCGTAGGGCAGCCGCTGGTCGAGCGCGATGTTGGCCCGGAACACCTGGGGGAACTTGGTGTCCTCGGCGATGAGATCCACCTCGCCCAGGCTCCCGCCGGGCGCCACCGTCTCGCCGCTGGCGCAGGCGAGCGGGGGATTGTCAGGATCCGGAGTGAACGCCGGGGGCGTCTGGCCCTGGCTCACGTCGCAGGTGAGGGCCACGAGCCCCAGTCCGTTGTTGGCGTAGGCGTTCGAGTACCAGACGAAGGCGGGCGCGCCGGTGAACACGCCGGCGCCGCCGCGGAGCTGGCTCTCGCCCGTGCCCCGGACGTCCCAGTTGAAGCCCAGCCGCGGAGCGATCATCACCTGGCCCGCCGGCTTGTCCTGCGGCCCGAAGTCCTCGATGACGCGCGGGTCGTAGCTCAGGTCGGTGCTGAAGTAGGGCACGTCGAGGCGCAGCCCGGGATTGAGCGTGAACGTCGGCGTCACGATCCAGTCGTCCTGGACGTAGAGCGCGAACTGCCCGGCGGTGAACCGGGACTCGCCGCTGTTCGAGCCCGGGAGTCCGAAACGGACCTGGTACTGCTCCACCACGCCCGCCTCGAAGTCCTCCTGGCTGTCGAACTGCCACCGTCCGAACGTGTTCTGGCCGAACAGATTGCGGACCTTGTAACCCTCCCACCGGCCGCCGATGGTCAGCCGATGGTCGCCCAGGGGAAGGGTAAAGTTGTCGGTGATCTCGAAGATGTCCTGGTCCAGCTCGTTCGCGTGGGAAAACTCCTCACCACCCGCCTGAATTGTATAGATCTGCGACGGATCGTCCACCTGCGCGTAGTTCTGCACGAGGATGACCGGCTCGCGCACGAAGGGCGTTCGGCGGTCGCGGATGATGTTGGCGCTCACCAGCAGTTCGTTGGCCGAGCCGTTGGCGAAGCCGGTGTAGAACTGGAGCGAGGGGTTATAGGTGTTGTTGTTGAAGAAGTAGCCGTTGTTGCTCAGCTCGATCGTAGGATTGCTGAGCGAGGTGGTGCGGTCGAACACGTCCAGGGAGGCGTCGTTGAACTGGAACTTGGCGACCAGCCGGCTGCGCTCGCCCACCAGGAAGTCCACCCGCCCGAGCAGGTTGGTGGTGGGACGAGTGATATCCACCAGGTCGAACGTGCCGCTGGACAACCCATACGAGGCGGCCGCGGCGTTGTATGCGGCGATGTCCTCCGGACGAACCACGACGATCTCGGGGCCGCCGAAGTAGGGGCCGGCCGCCGGCCGGTCCTCTTCCCGGCGCTCGAAGTTGGCAAAGAAGTGGACCCGGTCGCGCTGAATCGGGCCGCCCAGCGAGGCGCCGAACTGCCAGTTGTTGAAGTCGCTCTCGCTGACCGGGAATCCGGTCCAGCCCTCGTTCCGGTGGTAGCCGAAGACCGAGCCGCTGAACTGATTGGTCCCGCTCTTGGTCACCGCGTTGATCAGCGCGCCGGAGAAGTTGCCTTGCCGCACGTCGTACGGCGCCAGCAGCACCTGGTACTCCTTCACGGCCTCCAAGCCCACCGAGCGGCCGTCCGCCTGCCCCCCCGCCTGCCCGGTGCGCCCCAGCCCGAAGCGGTCGTTCACCGTCGCGCCGTCCACCTGGATGGTGTTGAATCGGTTGTTCTGCCCTGCCGCGGTGATGCCGCCCTCGCCTTCGCGGACCTGCACCTGGGGCGTGAGCTTGACGAAGTCGGTGAAGTCCCGGTCCAGCGTGGGGAGCCGCCGGAGGAGCGTGTCGTTGATCGTGGTCTGGGTGCCCTGGCGGCTGGGGGCGAAGTCGGCATCGGCCGCGTCGGCGACCACGACCAGCTCCTCGACCTGCACGGCCTGCCGCGCGAGGGTGGCGTCCGCCCGGATGTTCTGCGAGAGAGGCACCCGGACCTCTTCGCGCACCGAGGGGCGGTAGCCGATGGCCCGGATGGTGACCCGGTACGGCCCGCCGGGCTCCAGCCCCAGGACCGTGTAGTTGCCGTTCTGGTTGACCTGCACGGTACGGCGAAGGCCGGTCTCCGGGTTGAGGACCTCGACACTGGCCTCGGTGACGGGCGTGCCGGTGCTGTCCACCACGCGGCCGGTAATGCCCCCGGTCGTCACCTGGGCCTCGGACACGGTCGGTACCGCCAGGAGCCCCAGCGCCAACAGCAGGGCGAGGCCCGGCATCCTCTGCCAACAGGGCTGCTTCATGATCAGCTCCTTCAGAATTGCGACGCGACTGGCTTCGAGGTGTTCGCCCGGCAAGTTACCGGCGAGCCCGACGAGGTCAAGGAACGCTCGGGGTGATTACGAAACCTTTACGGAGCGGCCGCGCCGGGGAGGACGAGGCGGGCCACCAGCGGCTCGTGGTCGCTCACAGTGACGCCACCGCGGGCGGGAAAGTCCACGTTGAGATGCACCGCGTCGAGCTCGGCGCCGGCCCGGAGCGCGCGCGTCACGAACACATGGTCCAGCGCCTGGGAGTTCCCTTCGAAATTGTAGGTGTAGCGCTCGGCGGGAGGCACGAGCGGAGCCAGGGGGAAGAGCAGGGGAGGCTCACCGGGCAGGACGCGGGAGAGCGCGTCGGTGAACTCGAAGGTGTTCATGTCGCCCAGCACGACGATCGCGGCGTCGGGATCCTCGTCCAGCAGCCGGGCGACGTAGGCGCGGAGAGCCGCGGCCTGCGCCGCGCGCTCCGCGTCCCCCTCCTGCACGAACGGCTGCACCGCGCCGAACGCGGGTGTCGAGCCGTACCGGGAGGTCAGGTGGTTGTTGATCACGGTGAGCCGCCGCCCCCGGACCGTGAACACTCCGACCAGGGGATCGCGCGACTGAAGGAATGCGGCCGTGTCCCGGGCCCCTGCCGCGGCCAGCAGGTCGGGCGCCAGCGACCGGTGGCTGTCCAGCGAGACCCGTCCGACGTCGTAGAGGAGAGCGTTCCGGATGTTTCCGCCCGGCGCGCCGCCCGGACGGCCGTCCGCCGGGGCCACGTCGACGAACTGGTAGCGGGGCCCGCCGGCCTGCTCGACGGCGGAGACGAGGGCGCGGAGCGTGCCCGTCGCCTCGGTGGTACCGTCGTCCCGTTCGCCGCTGTCGTCCTGGATCTCCTGCAGCGCGACGATGGCCGGTGCCCCCAGGTCGCGGGCGATCTGCCGGCCCAGCAGGGCGCGCCGGGCGCTGTCTCCCGGTTGCGCGCTCAGGTTGTGGATGTTGTAGCTCGCGATCGTGAGCGCACGCTCTGAGCCCCTGAGGCGCGTGACCTCCGGCGCCGCGCCGCCGGGTCGCACCTGGAATGGGGCCGTGACGGCCACCTCGTAGCTGCCGAAGTCGTAGCGAAGGACGCCGACCACGTCGCCGAGACGGTCTCCCACCGCGATGGGAGGCGGGGGCCAGGGGTGGAGCGCGGCATCGAGCTGGATCTGGACCCGCTCGGTGTTCTGACTTCCCCGGTTCGCCGGGCCGGACTGGAGGAGAATGCCTCCGGGCCGGGTCCGCCGGGATGCGTCGACGCCGGTCCCGCCGTCCGGCAGCGTGAACACCTCGCTGCTGCGCCGGCCGTAGGTCCGAAGGGGAGACACCGCGACCGGTGCCGGGACCCGCACCCGCATCGCCTCCAGCGACTCGAACCAGTCGATCGCATCCTCCTCCGGGTCGAAGGCGTTGGCGCGGGCCTGGTTCGAGTCGTCGAGCCTCACCGGCAGCTCGTCCGCACTGATGATGGCGGGAGGCGGCGGCCAGCGTCCGCCCGGGCCGAGCACGACCGGCTCCGGCAGGGGCTCCCCGGCGCCAAGCCGGTCCAGTACTTCGCCGACCACGGTGGTCCCGCTCAGGTTGGCGGTGCGCGGCCCGCCCGGTGCGGTCTCCGTCACCGTACCCCGGAAACGGATCCGGTCGCCCTCCCGGACGTCGGGGGCGCCTGCGAGCACCAGCACCAGGGCGTCGGAGGTGGCGGGGTCGCCGTCGCCCCGGGGATCCTGGACGTAGACCGCGCCGTCGGCCACCGCGGTGACGACTCCGCTGGAGCGCACCGCCCGCCCGGCCACCGGCGAGTAGTGGCTCCTGCCCTGAATGGCCGGGATCGGGACCTCCGCCGGGGCCCCGGGCGATGGCGGCGCGGCGCCGGCGCAGCCGGCGAGCAGCGCGAGCCAGACCGCCCGCACCGCGGTCGCGCGCGCTCCACCGGTGACCGTCAATCGCATCGCTCCGGATTGGCGAGCAGGAGTCCTCACCTCCGAAAGGCGGCGTGCACGCCGCGTTGACGGGCCCGATCCGGCCCGCTAAGTTGCGCCCTCGCAACGAGTCGGGACAGGTGGCCGAGTGGTTGAAGGCGCACGCCTGGAGAGCGTGTATACGTCAAAAGCGTATCGCGGGTTCGAATCCCGCCCTGTCCGTTGCAGCTCCCGCCCCCGCATCCGCCCGTACCCTCCCGCCCGCTTCGCCTGCAACCGGCGTCACAGCCTTCCGGAACAACGTGCCCCAAGTTGGGTCGTGTTCTCAACCCTACTCCGGAGGAACCCGTGGCCCTCGATTCACTGCAGTCGCTCTTTCTGGATGAACTGAAGGACGTCTACCACGCCGAGAAGCAGTTGCTGCGCGCCCTGCCACGCCTCGCCAAGGCCGCCACCGCGCCCCAGCTGCGACAGGCCTTCACCCAGCACCTCAAGGAGACCGAGGGTCAGGTGCAGCGGCTCGAGCGGGTCTTCAAGGAGCTGGGCCAGACCCCCCGGGGCAAGAAGTGCGAAGGTATGGCCGGTCTGGTCGAAGAGGGCAAGAACATCATGGAGGAAGATGGAGAGCCCGCCGTGATCGACGCCGCCCTCATTGCCGCGGCCCAGCGGGTGGAGCACTACGAGATCGCCGCCTACGGCTGCCTTCGGACCTACGCCCAGCTCCTCGGCCTGCGGAACGCCGAGCAGCTGCTCCAGGAGAACCTGGACGAAGAAGAAGCCGCAGACGAGAAGCTGAACGCCCTGGCCGAGGGCGGAATCAACCAGGCGGCCATGGCCCCGGTCGAGGACGAGGAAGAGTAGGGGCTGACCGGGGGGAACCGATGTTCGGCGTGCCACGTATCTATGGGGAGCGAGTTTGCCTCCCCGAACGCAGGAGCCGGCATGCTGGTCAATCGTCCCCCCGACATTCCCGCCCGGGAGATAACCGACGAGCGGCTCTATTGGAGCCGACGCGCGTTCCTCCATGCCGCCGGGTTCGCCGGTTTGGGCGCAGCGACGGCCGCCGCGCTGCCGGGGAACCCCTGGAAGACGACCGTCCGCAGCCCGGACGAAGACGAGCTCACCCCGTACGAGGACGTCACCCGCTACAACAATTTCTACGAGTTCGGGACCGACAAGGACGACCCGGCGCGGCACGCGGCCGGGCTGCGCACCCGGCCCTGGGCCGTGGAGGTGGCCGGCGAGGTGAAGCGCCCGGCAACCTATGACCTGGACGACCTGCTCCGTGGCGTGGCGGCCGAGGAGCGGGTGTACCGCCACCGCTGTGTCGAGGCCTGGTCCATGGTGGTTCCCTGGCTCGGGATCCCCCTGGGCCGGATCCTCGACCGGCTCGAGCCCACGTCGAAAGCCAGGTTCGTCGAGTTTACGACGCTGCACGATCCCGTGCAGATGCCGGGTCAGCGCCGGGCCGTGCTGGACTGGCCCTACGTCGAGGCGCTCCGGCTCGACGAGGCCCGCCATCCGCTCACGCTGCTCGTGACCGGCCTCTACGGGAAGCCGCTCCCCAACCAGAACGGCGCCCCCCTCAGGCTCATCGTGCCCTGGAAGTACGGCTTCAAGGGCGGGAAGTCGATCGTCCGCATCCGCCTCACCGAGCGGCAGCCGCGGACCACCTGGAACGTGGCGGCGCCGGACGAGTACGGCTTCTACGCCAACGTGAACCCCGAGGTATCCCACCCTCGCTGGAGCCAGGAGCGCGAGCGCCGCGTGGGCGAGTTCTTCAAGCGGAAGACGCTACCCTTTAACGGGTACGCCGACCAGGTAGCCTCCCTCTACGCCGGGATGGACCTCCGGAAATACTACTGACGCCGTGACCCGTAGCGCCTGGATCACGCGAGTGTTGAAGCCGGCGCTCTACCTTGCCGGGCTTGCCCCGCTCCTCTGGATCGGGGCTGCCCTCGGCGGCGGCCTGGTGGACGGCGATCCGGTCGAGTTCATCCAGCACGTGACCGGCCGGTCCGCGCTGGTCGCGCTGTTCGTCACCTTGTCGGTGACCCCGGCGCGG
>DASUSR010000314.1:0-2594 GCA_036375015.1 Gemmatimonadales bacterium | reverse complement strand
CCCACCATCACCGCCCCACCCACCACCACGGCGGCCGCGGTGAGTAGGATGGGACGCGCGCGCACCACGCCCGCCTCCACCACCGCCTCGGCGATCGGCACGCCGCGCTCCCGGGCCAGCTCGATGAAGTCCACCAGCAGGATGGAGTTGCGCACGATGATCCCGGCCAGCGCGATCATCCCGATCATGGAGGTGGCGGTGAAGAACGCGCCGCCGAGCCAGTGGGCCGGCAGGATGCCCGCGAGGGTGAGCGGGATCGGCGCCATGATCACCAGCGGGGTCCGGTAGGACTGGAACCACGCCACCACCAGCAGGTAGATCAGCACCAGCACCGCGGCGAAGGCGATGCCGAGGTCGCGGAACACCTCGTAGGTGATCCGCCACTCGCCGTCCCAGTTGAGGCTCACCCCCTCGGTCAGCTCGGCCGGCCCCGCCCAGGTGGTCTCGATCCCCGCGTCGGCCAGGTGGTCCTCCATCGCGAGCATCGCGTACGCCGGCGACTCCAGCTCCCGCGCGACGTCGGCCGTCACGTAGACCACCGGCTTGAGATCCTTGCGGTGGATCGGCTCGGGTGCCGGGCGCTCCTCCAGGACCGCCACCGCGGTGGCCGGCACCAGGGCGCCGGTCCGGGTCGGCAGCCGGAGGCTCCGCACCGCCTCGCTGCCCGCCCGGTCCACCGCAGCGTAGCGCACCACGATGTCCACCGGATCGGCGGCCACCGGATCGTGCAAGGTGCCGGCGGGAGCCCCACCCACCGCGGTCATCGCTCGGGCGACCTCGGCCGGGCTCAGGCCAACCAGCGCGGCCGCGTCGGGCATGGCGGCGAGATGCATCTCCGAGTGATCGGCGCGCAGGGTCCAGTCCACGTCCACCACGCCGGGCACCGAGTCGAAGATTCCGCGCACCCGCTGGGCCGCGGCCCGCCGCGCCTCGGGCGTGGGCCCGTAGATCTCGGCGGTGAGCGTGGCGAGCACCGGCGGGCCGGGCGGGATCTCCGCCACCTTGGCGCTGGCGCCGTAGCGCCGGGCCACTTCCTCGACCACCGGCCGGAGCCGCACGGCCACGTCGTGGCTCTGCGCGTCGCGCTCGTGCCGGGAGCGGAGGTTCACCTGCACGTCCGCCACTTCCGGCCCCTTCCGCAGGAAGTAGTGCCGCACCAGCCCGTTGAAGTTGAAGGGCGCAGCCACCCCCGCGTACACCTGCACGTCCCGCACGTCGGCGTCGTCGGCCAGTGCCTCGGCGATCTCCTGCGCTCCGCGCGCCGAGGTCTCGAGCGTGGTGCCGGCGGGGAAATCCAGCACCACCTGGAACTCACTCTTGTTGTCGAACGGGAGCATCTTGACCGTCACCGCCTTCACCAGCACCAGCCCGATCGAGAGCAGGAGCACGGTCACCACGGCGCCGTAGAACAGGAGCCGCTCGCCCCGCCGGGCGAGCAGCCGGCGCAGCCAGCCGGCGTAGATCCCGCTGATCCGGGACGGCCGCTCCTCGCCCCCGGCAGGGTGATGGTGCTCCCGCACCAGGCGGAGCGCCACGTAGGGGGTGACGATGAACGCCACGCCGAGCGAGAACAGCATCGCCATCGAGGCGCCGACCGGGATGGGCCGCATGTAGGGGCCCATGAGCCCGGTGACGAACGCCATCGGCAGGATCGCGGCGATGACGGCGAAGGTGGCGAGAATCGTGGGATTGCCGACCTCGTCCACGCCCTCGACCGCCGCATCGGCCGCCGAGCCCCGGCGCATGCCGAGGTGCCGTGCGATGTTCTCCACCACCACGATGGCGTCGTCCACCAGGATGCCGATGGCGAAGACCAGCGCGAACAGGGTGATCCGGTTGAGCGTGTAGCCCAGCAGCCGGTACACCAGCAGCGTGAGCGCCAGGGTGACCGGCACCGCCACCAGCACCACGATCGCCTCGCGCCATCCCAGGGCGAGCCAGACGAGCAGCGCTACGCCCAGGGTGGCGATGAGGATATGGCTCAGCAGCTCCATCGCCTTTTCATTGGCGGTCTCCCCGTAGTTGCGGGTGACCGTGAGCCGGAGGTCCTGCGGGACCAGCCGGCCGCGGAGCGCGTCCACGTGCTCCAGGACCCGGTCGGCCAGTGCGGCGGCGTTGACGCCCGGCCGCTTGGCGATGGCGAGAGTGACCGCGGCCTGCGAGCCCTCCGAGTCCCGGGAGAGATGGGAAACGTACCAGGCCGGCTCCCCCGGGCCGTCGCGCACCGCGGCCACCTCGCCCAGGCGGATGCCGCGGCCGTCGGTCACGCCGACGAGCACCTGCTCCACGTCTTCCCGCCGCTCGAGGAACCGGCCCGCCCGCAGCTCGATGTGCCGGTTGCCGTCCACCACCGCGCCGGCGGGGAGCACCGCGTTGGCCGCCTCCAGCGCCTGGAGGAGCTGTACCGGCGAGAGGCCGTGGGCGGCCAGCCGCACCGGATCGGGAATCACCTCGACCACGCGCGGCGCGCCGCCGATCAGATCGATCTGGGCCACGTCGGGAATGCGCTGGAGCTCGTTGCGAAGCTCGCCGCCGATCTGGTGCAGCAGGTACTCGTCGTAGCCGCCGCCCCAGAAGGTGAGCGCGAGGATGGG
>DASUSR010000313.1:0-8487 GCA_036375015.1 Gemmatimonadales bacterium | reverse complement strand
GCGCGCCGCGGCTGGTGAACTTGAGGCGGAGCGGTGACCCGGTGAAGGGCCACTC
This sequence comes from Gemmatimonadales bacterium, assembly GCA_036375015.1. Taxonomy (GTDB): domain Bacteria; phylum Gemmatimonadota; class Gemmatimonadetes; order Gemmatimonadales; family GWC2-71-9; genus CAVVWJ01. Next base: position 8,432 of record DASUSR010000313.1, on the reverse strand, counting down.
GGCGCGGAACCCGTGCGCGAGGTAGCGCTGATACGACTCGGGCACATCGTCGGGCCGGTTGCTCACGATGGCGAACGTGGGCGGCGCGGTGCCGATCTGCGACGCGTAGAGCAGCTTCACCTCCTCCCCCGGCTTCTGCGGGGGTGCGTTCCGCTCCAGCAACGCCGTGAGCACCTTGTTCACCTCCGCCGTGGGCACCCGCTGCTGCCGGGCCTCGGCCACCTCGAGGATCAGGTCGAGCACCTTGCGGGCGCGCTGTCCGGTGAGCGCCGAGATGTAGACGAACGGCACGTAGCGCAGGAACGGCGCCTTGGCGATCAACTCGTCCTGGCCCCGCCGCGCCGTGTTGGCGTCCTTCTCCTCCACCAGGTCCCACTTGTTGACCACCACGATGAGCGCGCACCCGCGCTCCCAGGCCGCCGTGGCGATGCGCAGATCCTGGTTGTGCAGCCCGACCGTGGCGTCGACCACCAGCACGCACACCTCGGCGCGCTCGATGGCGCGCTCGGTGCGCAGGGTGGAGTAGAACTCCAGATCATCTTCTACTTTAGATCGGCGGCGTAAGCCTGCGGTGTCGATGAAGTTGAGCGTCCGTTCGCGGTAGCGCAAGGGGGAGTCCACCGCGTCTCGCGTGGTGCCCGCCTCGGGAGCCACCACCACCCGCTCCTCGCCCAGGAGCCGGTTCACCAGCGAGGACTTCCCCGCATTCGGTCGGCCGACCACCGCCACGTTGATCACGTTGTCGGCTTCCGCCGGGTCCCGCGCCGGCAGCCGCTCGACGACGCCGTCGAGCAGGTCGCCGCTGCCCTTCCCCACCGCCGCGCTCACCCCGTAGGGATCGCCGAACCCGAGCTCGTAGAACTCGAGATGCGCGCTGCTGCGCTCGAGGTCGTCCAGCTTGTTCACCGCGAGCAGCACCGGGCGGCGCGCCTTGCGCAGCCGGTCCGCGATCGCCCGGTCGATCGGGTGCACGCCCGCCTTGCCGTCCACCAGGAACACGACGAGATCGGACTCCTCGAGCGCGAACTGCACCTGCCGGCCGATGGCCCTGTCCATCGGCTCCTCGGAGTCGGGCACCAGGCCGCCGGTATCGATGACCCAGAAGTGGCGCCCCTGCCAGTCGGCCTCGCCGAAGTGGCGGTCCCGCGTGGTGCCCGGCTGCTCGGAGACGATGGCCGGCCGACCGCCGACGATCCGGTTGAACAGGGTGGACTTGCCGACGTTGGGCCGTCCGACGATGGCGACGGTGGGCCGGCTCACGCCGCCGCCGACGCGCCGAGCGCGTCCACGAAGTTGCGCGACAGCCGCACCTCCATCGGGAGCGACGCCGCCAGCAGCTCGATCCGCATGCTGTCCATCAGCAGCCCCTCGTCGTTCACCGACTCGCCCGGGAGCAGCGCGAGGTCCAGATCGCGGCGGTCCCGCAACGCCTGCTGCATCGCCGTGCCCGGCAGCAGGCCCGCGGTCGTCACCGACGCGCCGAACAGGGTGTTCACCACCGGGATCAGCTCGAACACGGCGCCGGTGGACCGGGCGAGAGGCTCGAGCACCATCGGCATCAGTCCCGCCATCGCGGTGCCGGTCACGACGCCGATCCGCTGCCCCTCGAGGCCCTGCAGCACCCGCAGCCCACCCTCGATCTCGCGCTGCAGCCAGCGCACCGACCCCACCCCGTTCTCCACCTGCTGGAAGTCGTCATAGACCTCGGCGGGCGGCAGCTCGACCCCCGCTCGCAGGTAGAGCTCGTCCGCCCCGAGGGCCCAGTGCCGCCCGCGCTCCGCGAGGGCCACGGCGGCGCGCCGCTCCACCAGGCCGATGGCCGCGCGACACTCCTCGGCGGTCGGCTCCCGGACCAGATGGTGCTTGCTGTATTCGGTGAGCCCGACCGGCACCACCGAGCAATCCAGAATCGGAGGCCCGAACTCGTACAGCTCCCGCAGCGTCTGCTCCAGCACGGGGCCGTCGTTGACGCCGGGCGACATCACGATCTGGGTGTGGAATTCGATCCCGTGCGCGGCGAACTGCCGCAGCTGCGGCAGGATCTCGGGCGCGGTGGGATTGCGCAGCAGGTAACGCCGAACGGTGGGATCGGTCGCGTGCACCGAGACGTAGAGCGGCGAGAGTCGGTACTCGATGATCCGCTCCACGTCCCGCGGCTTGAGGTTGGTGAGCGTAGCGAAGTTGCCGTAGCGGAAGGAGAGCCGGTAGTCGTCGTCCCGGATGTAGAGCACGTCGCGCAGGCCGTCCGGGAGACCGTCCACGAAACAGAAGTCGCAGCGGTTGGCGCAGCGCCGGATCCGCGCCGGCTCCAGCGAGACGCCCAGCGGCTCGCCCAGCGGCCGCTCGATGTCGTACTCGATCTCCTCCCCGTCCGGCTGGCGGACGTGCAGCAGGAAGCGCTCCTCCGCGGTGAGGAACTCCCAGTCGAGGAAATCCTCCAGCGCGCGCCCGTTCACCGTCATCAGCTCGGTGCCGGCCCGGAGGCCCATCTCGTGGGCCATGGATTGGGGTTCGACCGCGGTGACCCTGATCATCCGTCCTCGTCGTGGCTGAACGGGACGCGGCGCGCGTCCGGCAGCGGGAGAAGATCGCGGGGCCGGAGCGTAAATGCAAGCTCCGCTGCGGGTTCAGGGCCGCGGTCGGAAGTAGCTTCTTAAGGCGGGTCGCTGCCCCGACGGTAACTCCCGTCGGGCTGCAGCTCCCAGGCGGCGGGATCGGCGAGCTCCGTCTCGAGCAGCCGGCAGAGTCGGTCGCGCGCGGCGGGATCGGTGACCGGCGCGACCACCTCGATCCGCCGGCGCAGATTGCGGGGTCGCCAGTCGGCCGAACCAATGAAGTATTCGTCGGCGCCCCCGTTGGCGAAATGGTAGACCCGCGCGTGCTCCAGGAAGCGTCCCAGCCGGCTCACCACCCGGATGCGCTCCGAGTGGCCGGGCACGCCGGGGCGCAGGATGCACAGCCCGCGCACCACCAGCTCGATGCTCACCCCGGCGCGCGAGGCGACGTACAGCGCCTCGACCACCTCGGGGTCCGCCAGTCCGTTGAGCTTGGCCCGGATGCGGGCCGGCCGTCCGGCCCTCGCGTGAGCGGTCTCCCGCTCGATCGCGCCCAGGAGCCAGGGGAGCAGGGTCTCCGGCGCGACCGCGATGCGCCGGAAGGCGCCCCCAGGAGGGCGACTGGAGCCGAGCAGCTGGTTGAAGAGATCGTGGATGTCGGCCCCGAGCTCGGGATCGGCGGAGAACAGGGCGAGGTCGGTGTAGACCCGGGCGGTGCCGGCGTTGTAGTTCCCGGTGCCGATGTGCACGTAGCGCCGCAGCCCGTCGCTCTCGCGCCGCAGGACCAGTCCGACCTTCGCGTGGTTCTTGAGGCCGACCACGCCGTACACCACGGTCGCCCCGGCCTCCTCGAGCCGCCGCACCCAGCCCACGTTCCGCTCCTCGTCGAAGCGCGCCTTCAACTCGACGAAGATGGCGACCTCCTTGCCCTGCTGCAGGGCGCGCAGCAGCGCGTCCACGATCGGCGACCGCTCGCCGACGCGATAGAGCGTGATCCGGATGGCGAGCACCGCCGGGTCCCCGGCCGCGTCGGCGAAGAACCTCGCCGTGGTGGCGGCGAAGGCATCGAACGGATGGTGGACCAGCACGTCGCGACGCCGGAGCAGGTCCCACAGCACCGGCTCGCCGCCCCACGGGTCGCGCCCCTCGAACGCCGGGTAACGCTCCGCCGAGAGCGGAAGCGCCGCGAGCTCGCGCAGCGCCCGAAGGTCGAGCAGCCCCTCCACCTCCATCAGCTCGCGGCGACCGAGCGCGGCGGCCTCGCCGCTCCGCTCGAAGCGCAGCTCCCACAGCAGGCGCTCCCGCACCACGGGCGGCATCTCCCGCTCGATCTCCAGCCGCACGACCGGATTGAGCGCGCGACGCCGCACCGACTCCTCGATGGCCTGGAGCAGATTGCCGGCGTCCTCCTCCTCCAGCTCCAGATCGGCGGCCCGGGTGAGCCGGAAGACCCAGGCTCCCTGGATGGCGCGGCGGGGATACAGCGGCTCCAGGTTGGCGCGGACCACCTCCTCGATCGCGATGCGGTCGCTCGTGCCGGGCACCGTCAGGAAACGCGGCAGACGGTCGGGGAGGCGCAGGTACGCGACGTGGGTCGGCCCGGTGTCGGGATCGTGGAGCAGCACCGCCAGCAACAGCGAGAGCTGCGGCATCACCGCCACCGGGAACCCCGGGCTTACGGTGATCGCGCGCGGCGTGAGCAGCGGGAAGATCTCGCGGCGGAACTGCGCGCCGAGCTCCTCCTGCGCCTCGGCGCTCAGCTCGTCCCAGCGGCGCAGATGCACCCCGAGCGCGCCGAGCCGGTCGAGACAGAGCCCCAGGGTGTGCTGCTGCCGGCGGGAGAGCGAGCGCACCCGGAGCCCGATCGCCTCCAGGGTGCCGTCCTCCAGCGCCTCTCCATCCTGCTGCCGCAGCGCGCCGACGTTCACCATGTAGAACTCGTCGAGGTTGGCGCTCACGATGGCCAGGAAGTTGAGTCGCTCGAGCAGCGGCGTCTCCGGGTCCTCGGCCAACCCCAGCACCCGCTCCTGGAACTCGAGCAGGCTCAGGTCCGCGGAGAGCAGGAGCGCGCTGTCGGGCGCGGGCCGGACCACCGGGGCGGAGGGACGCTCGCGCGGCGTGGTCGCCGTGGTGGCCGCCTCGCGCAGCAGGTCGGAGCGGGTGGCCAGATCGAGCGCGGCCAGCGTGTCGGGATCCCGCAGCTCGGGCCGGCCCACCCGCCGCAGCACCTCGTCCGCCCCGAGCCAGACGAGGGTCGGCGGCAGCTCGGCATCGAGCCGGAGCCGGCGCGCCACCCACACCTCCTGCGGGCGGCCGCCGTTGCGGCCGGCCACGCCGCCGAGCAGGGCCAGATCGCCCACCGCACTGCCGAAGGTGGCCTGCAGCAGGTGGCGGCAGGCAGCCTCCCCCTGTCCCTCGGCGATCGGCAGGCGGAGCGTATCCCCGTCGGGCACGAACGCGATCGACCCGGCGGCGAGCGCCAGGACGGTGACCGCGCCCCCGCTCCGGATGGACCGGGTGAGCGCCTCGGCCTCGAGCCCCGCCGCCAGACGTTGCGCGCGGGCGACCCGGGTCTCGAGGATCGGGCGCAGTCCCGGCGTGGCGGTGAGCGCCGTGCTGAGCGCGTCCAGACTGGGTGAGCCGCGCCGCAGCTGTCGCGCCTTCATCTCCTGGAAGCCGCGGTGGAGCGATCCGTGCCGCAGCGTCACCGCGTCGTACACCAGGTCGAACCGGGATCGCCAGGGCCAACCGCCGCCCGCCGCCCGGATGGTGCGGTCCACCTCGAGCTCCGCGATCACCTGCAGCGCGACCGGGTCTACCAGGCCGCGCAGCCGCCGGGCCGGCTCGCTCGTGCCGAGGAGCGACGCCCCGAGGTCGAGCTCGGTCACCTCGGCGGCGTAGCAGAGTCGCCCGGGGGCGCGCCCCGCCTGCGGAGGCTGATCCGGGAAGCTGAGCCGCAGCTCCCGGTGGTCGTCGGCACCGATGCGGAAGCGGCAGGTGATGTCGCGGCGGCCGAGGGAGCCGTCCGGTGTGTCGTAGTAGAGATCGCGATGATGGCTCTGGCGGGGGGCGGCGCTGCGAAGACCCAGGGGAAGCGGCGCGGCGATGAGCTCCTGCAGGCGCTCGCCGGACGCGACATCCCATTTCACCTCGGGTGCCGGACGGGAGCTCATGGGGCCGGTCCGTCCACGGCGCGCCGTTCCGCCTCCACCCGGTCGCGGACCTGTTCCTCCAGACGGGCCACACCGGCTGCGAACTCCGGCTGTGCCCGCACCCGGTCGAACAGCCCCGAGCTGAGGTGCCAGTAGTGCAGCATGGGCGTCAGCCGCACGCTCTCCTCCAGCCAGGCCAGCGCGCCGGCGGCGTCGCCCCGGCGCGCGTCGAACGCGGCCATGTCGGCGTACTCGTGGAGGATCTGGTACGTGCCCGAGCGCAGCCGCCGCGCGATCGAGTCCGCCAGCGCCTGTGATTCGGCGGCGCGCCCCGCCGCCTCCAGGCACATCGCCCGGACGGCGTGCCAGCCTTCGAGCTCGAGCCGCAGGCACTCCGCGGCGTCGCCGCCCAGCAGCAATGCGTACGCCTGCAGCAGCGCGGTCACCCGATCGCCCGGGGTGAACGAGCGGGCCCGCCGGGTCTCCGCCAGGGCCAGGTCGTACCGCCGGGCGCCGAGCGCCAGGGTGATCATCGAGTGGCGCAGGCCGGTGGACAGCGGATCGAGCGCCAGGGCGCGCTGGGCCTGCCGCAGCGCCGCGTCCCACTGGCCGGTGTGACCCAGGGCGTGGGCGGCAGACATGTGCACTTCGGCCGAGCTGGGCATGAGGCGCTGCGCGGTCCGAAGCTCCTCCAGCGCCTCCGCGTGGGAGTCCTGCCCGATCAGCATCGCGTCGGACCGCGCAACGTGAGCTTCGGCCAGGTTGAAGTCGAGGCGGACCGCGCGGTCGGCCAGCCAGCGGGCCCGTGCCGCGGCGGCATAGGGCGGCACGCCCCCGGGATACCCGTACACCACGTGCAGCAGGTAGGCACTCGAGAGCCCGGCGTAGGCCGGCGCGTAGTTGGAGTCGGCCGCGATGGCGGCCTCGAACGCCTCGATGGCTTCCTGGATCCCCTCGGGAGTCCGCCGCTCGAGCAGGTAGCGGCCGCGCAGCAGCGCATCGAACGCCGCGCTCTGCGACGGCATCGCCGCCGCCGGCATCGGCCGCAGGCCGCGAATGCTGCTCAGCAGCTGGCCGCTCACCTTGCGCGCGATCTCCTCCTGGACCCGGAAGCTGTCGGCCAGGTCGCCCTCGAAGGAGCCGGCCCAAAGATGCGCGTCGGAGGCGGCCTCGATCAGCTGCGCCGTGACCCGGACCCGCGAGCCCTGCCGCCGGACCGAGCCCTCCACGATGTGGCGGACGCCGAGGGTGTCGGCGATCTGGCCCAGCGTCAGCTGACTGCCCTTCAGCGCCAGCACCGACGTCCGCGAGATCACCTTGAGGCTCTCCACCTGCGCCAGCTGGCTGATGATCTCCTCGGTGATGCCCTCGCTGAAGTAGGTGTCTTCCGGATTGCCGTTGAGGTTGTCGAACGGGAGCACGGCGACCGAGGCCGTGTACGGCCCGCTCGGCTCCGGCGTGTTCGGCGGGGAATCCCCTCCCAGAAAGAGCGTCGCGCCGAGCCCGACCAAGGCCGCGAGCGCCGCCGGAACGAGCCACTTGCCGGCCCCGGCAAAGAGACCACCCCCCTCGGCCCCGGCCGGCACCTGCGGCACCGGCGTCGAGAGCCGGGGCAGCGCCGCCAGCGAGCCCCGCAGCGCCTCGGCCATCTCGCCGGCCGACGGGTAACGGTCGTCCGGGTGCTTCCGGAGGCAGCGCTGCACGATCGCCACCACCTGCGGCGGGACGTCGAGCCGCGCGAGATGGTCCAGCGGCGGCTCGGTGGTGAGCTGCTGGGTGAGCACGCTCTTGAGCGAGGGCCCCGAGAACGCCATGCGGCCGGCGAGCATCTCGTAGAGGACGCAGCCGAGGCTGTAGACGTCGCTGCGGCCGTCCGCGGGAGACGACGCCGTCGCCTGCTCCGGGCTCATATAGGCGGCGGTGCCGATCGGGATGCCGACCCCGGTGAGCGTGGCGCCACCGGCGAGCCCGATGGCCCGGGCCACGCCGAAATCGGCGACCACCGCGTGGCCGTTGGAGATCAGGATGTTTTCCGGCTTGATGTCCCGGTGGATCACCCCGCGCCGGTGCGCGTAGTCCAGGGCGTCGGCCACCTCGCAGGCGATGGACACGGCCTCCGCCGCCGGGAGCCGGCCCTGTGCCATGAGGCGTTGGCGCAGCGATTCGCCCTCGACGAAGGGCATCACGGCATAGAGCAGCCCGCGTGCCTCGCCCGAGTCGAGCAGTGGGACGATGTGGGTGTGCTGGAGCTGCGCGGTGATCCGGACTTCCCGGAGGAACCGCTCGGCGCCGACGGCGGTGGCGATCTCCGGATCGAGCACTTTGATCGCGACCGGCCGCTCGTAGCGGCGGTCCCGGGCGAGGTACACGAACGCCATACCGCCGCGGCCGAGCTCCCGCTCGACGATGTAGCGCTCGCCGAGAGCGTGCTGGAGCTGCTGCAGGAGCTGAGTCACGCCGCTCGCCGATTACCTCGTCTCGACACCGGTGGCGTGCGGTCCGAGACGGGCCCGCAGCTCGCCGGTGAGCGTCGCCGCGGGCACACTCTTGCGGAGTCGGACGCGATACTCCAGAACCGGTTGGGGTCCGTCATCCCGGTGAATTCCCACGAACCGCCACTCCTTGACCTGGGTGCCCAGCACGGACTCCACGGTGGGCTGTGCCGCCGCGGGCTCCGAACTCCGGATCCGCAGGAGCGTGTCCAGCGGCTTCTTCGCCTTGGGCA
>DASUSR010000312.1:0-8068 GCA_036375015.1 Gemmatimonadales bacterium | reverse complement strand
CGAGGGGTGGGCGGGGTGGGCGAAGCCGCCGGCGGCGGCGATCGCGCCCGGGCCGTGAGCTCTGTCCTGCAACCGTGAGCGGACAGCGGACCCGGGGGGCTCCTCCGAGGCGCTGACGGACGCTCCGCGCCGGAGCCCGCGGGCGCCGCGCCCGCCCCTTGACGTGAGCAAAGTAAATATTTACTTACTTCCTCATGATCGGAGCCCCGAGATGACCGCCCAGGCGGCACGCCGCCCCGCCGGCCGGCGGGCCTACAAGTCCGCCGCGGAGCGCAAGGCGGAGATCACGGCGGCGACCATCGCCATCCTCGCCGAACGGGGGATGGCCGACTGGAAGACCGCCGAGCTCGCGCGCCGCGTGGGCATCTCGGAGGCCGCGCTCTTCCGCCACTTCCGCAACAAGAACGAGATCCTCGACGCCGCCGTGCGCCAGGAGACCCGGGCCATCCGCCGGCTCCTGCAGGAGCAGCCGGAGACGGGATCGCCCTGGGACCGGGCCGAAGGCTTGGTCCGGACCATCCTGGAGTTCTTCGAGCGCACCGGCGGCGGACCGCTGGTGGTCTTCACCGGGCAGGCGCTGAAGGCCTCACCCGCGCGCCGGAAGGACGTGCTCGGCACCGTGCGGCTGGTCCGCGAGCGGCTCGAGACGCTGTACGCCGAGGGGCTGGGGGCGCGGGGGGGCGAGGCCGCCGCCACCGCCGCCGTGCTCGCCGACCTATCGATCGCGGTGATTCAGTCCTGCGGACTCCGCTGGATCGTGACCGAGCGGACGTTTCCGCTGCACCGGGCGGCGGCCGACATGCTGCGGCTGCTGCGCCGGATCGGCGCTCCATCCCGGGGGAGGGACACGTGATCTCGACCGCCGCTTCCCGATCCGTCGCGCTCGTACTGCTCGTGCTGCTCGTGCTGCTCGTGCCGGTCGTCACGGGCGGGACGGTCGTTGCCCAGGACACCACGCGCGCCGGGCCGCTCTCGCTCACGGCCGCGGTCGAGCGCGCGGTCGACGAGCATCCCAGTATGGGCGGCGCCCGCGCCGCCCAGGCCGAGGCGTCCGCGGCGGCGGGTGAGGCCGGTGCCGCGCGGCTTCCCTCGCTCGCGCTGAATGCCTCCGCCTTCCGCTATGACGACCCGATGCTGGTGTTTCCGTTGCACGGGCTCGAGCCGGGCTTCGTCCCGCCGTTCGACGAGACGCTGATGCAGGCCGGGGCGACCCTCTCCTACACGCTCTTCGACGGCGGCGCCCGTGGCGCCCGGATCCGGCGGGCCCGCGCCGAGGCCGAGGCGGCGGACGCCGGGCTCGGCGGGGCCGAGCAGGACCTCGCCATCCGGGTGAGCGGGGCCTACCTCGAGATCGTGCTGCAGCGCCAGGTGCTCGAGGCGCACGACCGCCGTATCGCGGCCCTTGAGGCCGAGCGCGAGCGGGTGCGCCGGTTTCTCGACGCGGGGCGCGGCGCCGAGGTGGATCTGCTTCGCGCCGACGCGGCGTCGGCGGAGGCGCAGGCGGCCCGCATCCGGCAGGCGACGGCGCTCCGGGTGGCCGAGCGCGACCTCGAACGGTTCATGGGCGAGCCGTCGGGAGCGATCAGCCCGGCGCGCCTGAGCACACCTGAATTGACCGACACCGGTCTGCCCGGGCGCGAGCGGCTGCTGGCCCTGGCGGAGGAAGCCAATCCCGAGATCCAGGCCGCGCGCCGGCGTCTCACCGCCGCCGAAGCCGCCGTGTCGGTGGCGCGGGGCGCGCGCTGGCCGGAGCTCCAGGTGCTGGGGAACTTCACCGAGCGGGGCGGTGCCGGTGGGGACTACGAGGACGAGTGGAGCGCCGGGCTGCGGCTCTCCTATCCGGTGTACACCGGCGGTGCCGTCGGCCGGCGGATCGAGCGGGGCCAAGCAGCGCGCGCCGGCGCCGAGGCCGAGGTGCGGCTGGCCGCGCTGCGCGCCGCCGAGGCGGTGGACCGGGCGCTCGCCGCGGTGCACGAGTCGCGTGCCCGCTCCGTGAGTCTCGCCGCCGCGGTCGCCGGCTTCGCCGAGGTCGCGCGGGTGGAGAAGCTCCGCCTCGACACGGGAGCCGGCACCCAGACGGACTACCTGAGGGCCGAGGCCGATCTGCTCGCGGCCCGTGCCGACCTCGCCGCCGCCCGGCAGGCCGCGGTCGGCGCGCGGCTCCAGCTCGCGCGGGCAACCGGGGAACTGACCCTCGACTGGCTTCAACAGAACCTGGAGCCGCTTCCATGACGCTGAAGAAACGCGCCGCCCTTGTGGCGCTGCTGCTGCTGGCCGCCCTCGCGCTCTGGCTCACCCTCCGCGGCGGCTCGGACGACGACGGCACCCTGACCGCCTCCGGCACGGTGGAGGCGACCGACGCCCAGCTCGGGTTTCCGGTGAGCGGCCTGCTGGTCGAGGTGAAGGTGCGCGAGGGCGACTCCGTGGCCGCGGGCGACGAGCTCGCCGCGCTCGACCAGCAGGAGGTCCGGGCCCGGCGGGCGCAGGCCGAAGCGGAGGCGCGGGGCGCGCGCGCCCTGCTGCGGGAGCTGGAACGCGGATTCCGCAGCGAGGAGGTCGCGCAGGCCAGGTCCGCCCTCGAGGCCGCGACCCGCCGGGCCGACGATGCCCGGCAGGACCACCAGCGCACCCGGACCCTGCGCGAAGGCGGCGCCGTGAGCCAGGAGGCGCTGGATCGGGCGCAGGTGGCGCTGGACGTGGCGGAGGCCGAGCGGGAGCGCGCCGCGGAACAGCTGGGGCTCATGGAGTCGGGACCGCGGCGGGAGCGGGTCGAAGCCCAGCGGGCGCAGCTGGCCCGGGCGGAAGCCGCCATCCGGGGCATCGACGCGGCGCTCGCCAACATGTCCGTCCGGGCGCCCTTCGCGGGCATCGTCACCGTCCGGCACCGGGAGCCGGGCGAGATCGTATCCGCCGGCTCGCCCGTCCTCACCGTCATGGATCGGTCCGACCGCTGGGTCCGGATCTACGTCCCCGAGAACCGGCTTGGCGCGGTGCGACTGGGCACGCGGGCGGACATCACGTCGGATACGTACGAGAAGAGCTATCCGGGCGAGGTCCGCTTCATCGCGAGCGAGGCCGAGTTCACACCCAAGACGGTCCAGACCACGGAAGAGCGGGTCAGGTTGGTGTACGCGGTGAAGGTGTTCGTGCTCGGCGATCCGACGTACGATCTCAAGCCGGGGATACCCGCCGACGTGCGCATCCCCCTCGCGGCGCCGTGACCGGCCCCGAGCCGGCGGTACGGCTCGAGGGACTCACCCGCCGCTTCGGCGACCTCGCGGCGGTGGACGGCCTCACGTTCGCGGTGCGCCGGGGCGAGCTGTTCGGCCTGGTGGGCCCCGACGGCGCGGGGAAGACCACCACCCTGCGGATGCTCGCCGGGGTCCTCCGGCCCAGCGCGGGAGACGCGGTCGTGAACGGTGTGAGTGTCGCCCGGGACCCCGAGGCGGTGAAGCACGACCTGGCCTACATGTCCCAGCGCTTCGGCCTCTACGGCGATCTGACCGTGCTGGAGAACCTCCACTTCTACGCCGACCTCTATCAGGTGCCGCGAACGGAGCGGCCCGCCCGCCTCGAGCGACTCTTCCGGTTCTCCAACCTGGGCCCCTTCCGGGACCGGCTGGCGGGGAAGCTCTCCGGCGGCATGAAGCAGAAGCTGGGGCTCTCCTGCGCCCTGATCCACCAGCCCAGCGTGCTGCTGCTCGACGAGCCCACCTTCGGGGTGGACCCGATCTCGCGCCGCGACCTCTGGCTCATCGTGCACGAGATGGTGGCGCAGGGCGTGACCGCCATCGTGAGCACCGCCTACATGGACGAGGCGGCGCGGTTCGACCGGGTGGCGCTCCTGCACCAGGGCCGGGTGCTCGCGCTCGACGCCCCGCGCGCCCTGGAAGGCGGGCTCGAGGGCGAGCTGGTCGAAGTCGAGGCGGCCCCGGTGCGCCGGGCGCGCGACGTCGTGGCCGTGGAGCCCTGGGTGCGGCGCGCGGTGGTCTTCGGCGACCGGCTCCACGTCACGGCGGCGCCGGGAGCCGGGGTCGAGCCCCGCCTGCGCGCGGCGCTGGCGGCGGCCGGGATCGCCGCCGGCGAGATCCGCCCGATCGCACCGTCGCTGGAGGACGTGTTCGTGGACCGTATCGCGGAATCGAAGGCCGTATGACGGCGGTCCGGGTGGAGGCCCTCACCAGGCGGTTCGGAGACTTCGTGGCGGTGGACGGGGTCTCGTTCGAGATTGGCCGGGGCGAGATCTTCGGCTTCCTGGGCCCCAACGGTGCGGGGAAGACCACGACCATCAAGATGCTCGCCGGCCTCCTGCCCCCGACCTCCGGCCGGGGCTGGGTGGCCGGTCACGACATCCGGACCGAGCGCCCCGCCGTCAAGCAGGCCATCGGCTACATGTCCCAGCTCTTCTCGCTCTATGCCGATCTCACGGTGTCGGAGAACATCGGGTTCTTCGCCGGGCTCTACGGGGTACCGCGCGAGCGCCGCGCCGAGCGGCGCGACTGGGTGCTCGAGATGGCAGGACTGGAGGGACGGGCCGACCGGCTCACCGGCGAGCTCCCGCTCGGCTGGAAGCAGCGGCTGGCGCTCGGCTGCGCGGTGCTGCACGAGCCGCCGGTGCTCTTCCTCGACGAGCCCACCTCCGGCGTGGACCCGATCGCCCGGCGGGGGTTCTGGGACCTGATCTACCACCTCGCGGAGCGGGGAACGACGGTGCTGGTCAGTACCCACTACATGGAGGAGGCAGAGAACTGCCATCGGCTCGCCCTGATGAACCGGGGACGGCTGATCGCGCTGGACACCCCGGCACGGCTCCGCGGCGCGCCGCACGAGCCGATCCTGGAGATGCACACCGACGAGAGCGCCCGGGCGGTCGAGGCCCTGCGGAACGCGCCCGGCGTGGTGGAAGCGGCGATGTTCGGCCGGGCGCTGCACGTCACGGTGCGCGATCTGGACGCGGCGCGGCGGGAGCTGCCGGCACTCCTGGCGGCCCAGGGGCTCCGCACTCACCGGCTCGCGCCGGTCACGCCGTCGCTGGAGGACGTCTTCGTGGCCCGGGTTCGCGCCGAGGGCGGCGTGGCGGCGGACTGAGGACGGCGTGCTCAGCGCCACTCGCCTGCTCGCCGTCTCCCGCAAGGAGACCATCCAGCTCCGGCGCGACCCCCGGAGCCTCGTCCTCGCGTTCCTCCTCCCGGTGCTGCTGCTGGTCCTCTTCGCCTACGCCATCAGCTGGGACGTCACCGACATCCGGACCGTCGTGCTGGACCAGGACCGCTCGGCGCGGAGCCGGGCGCTGGTGGACGCGTTCCGCGCCTCGGGCTACTTCAGCGTCCGGGAGACGCCGGCCGAGGCGGGCGAGATCGCGCGGCTGATCGACCGCGGCGCCACGCAGCTCGCGCTGGTGATCCCTCCCGACTTCGCCGAGCACCTCGACGCCGGGCGTCCGGCCGAGGTGCAGGCCGTGGTGGACGGCAGCGACGCCAACACCGCCACCATCGTCCTCGGCTACACCCAGGCCACCGTCCGCTCCTTCACGGCCACCGCGCTGGCCGGCGGACTGCGGCCCGCCGAGCCGGTGCGGCTGGAGAGCCGGATCTGGTACAACGAGGAGCTCCGCAGCCGCAACATGATCGTGCCCGGGCTCATCGCCGTGATCATGATGATCATCGCGGCGATGCTCACCTCGCTCACCATCGCGCGGGAGTGGGAGCGGGGCACGATGGAGCAGCTGGTCTCCACGCCGGTGCATCGCGCCGAGGTCGTGCTGGGCAAGCTGCTGCCCTACCTGCTGATCGGTCTCGTCGACATGGTGGTCGCGACGCTCCTCGGGGTCTTCCTGTTCGGGGTGCCGTTCCGGGGCAGCCCATGGCTGCTCCTGGGGTCCTCCACTCTCTTCCTGATCGGCGCGCTGGGTCTGGGCATGTTCATCTCGGCCGTCACCCGGTCGCAGCTCCTCGCCACCCAGGTGGCCATGCTGGCGACCTTTCTGCCCGCGTTCCTGCTCTCGGGGTTCATGTACGCGATCGAGGTCATGCCCCGGCCGCTCCAGACGGTGACCCTCCTGATTCCCGCGAGGTACTTCCTGGTGGTCACGCGGGGCTTGTTCCTCAAGGGGGTGGGCGTCGAGGTGCTGTACCCCCAGGGCCTGCTGATGCTGGCGTTCGCCGCCATCGGCGTGGTCCTGTCCGTCCGGTCGTTCCGGAAGGAGCTGCAGTGAGCGCCCCCGCCCGAAAGCTCGCGCGGGTGCGCGAGATGGTGCTGAAGGAGTTTCGCCAGGTGCTGCGTGACGCCCGGCTGCGGGGTGTCATTTTCGTGGCGCCGATCATCCAGCTCCTGGTCTTCGGCTACGCGGTCTCCACCGACGTGCGGAACACCTCGACGCTGGTGGTGGACCTCGACCGGAGCCGTGCGTCCCGGGAGCTGGTGGACGCGTTCACCTCCTCCGGGTACTTCCGCCTGGTGGGACGGTCCGACCGGCCGGCCGATCTGGTGCGGGCGCTGGACCGGGGAGACGCCGCCGTCGGCCTCCTGATTCCGGCGGACTTCTCCCGCTCGCTCGGCGACCCGGAGGGCGCGCAGGTGCAACTCCTGCTCGACGGGACCAACTCCAACACGGCCACCGTGGCGCGAAGCTACGCCGAGCGCATCGTCCAGCTCTACGGCGCGCGAGTCGGGCCCGCGCCGGGGGCGGTGGGGGTGGATCTGCGGCAGCGGGCCTGGTTCAACCCCGATCTCGCCAGCCGGGACTACAACGTGCCGGCGGTGATCGGGGCGATCATGCTGCTGATCTCTCTCCTCCTCACCTCGCTGGCGATCGTGCGCGAGCGCGAGATCGGCACGCTGGAGCAGCTCGCCGTGAGCCCGCTGACCCCGGGCGAGCTGATCGCGGGAAAGACCATTCCCTTCGCGATCATCGGCCTGGTGGACATGCTGCTGGTGAGCGTGGTGGCGGTTCTCTGGTTCGGCATCCCGCTGGTGGGGAGCGTCGCGATGCTGGTGCTCGCGGGCGTGCTCTTTCTGCTGGCGGCGCTGGGTCTGGGGCTCCTCATCTCCACCGCGGCCAGCACTCAGCAGGAGGCGTTCATGGTGAGCTTCCTGGTGTACATGCCCTCCATGCTGCTCTCGGGGTTCATGTTCCCGGTCACCAGCATGCCCGAGTACTTCCAGTGGCTCACGCTGCTGAACCCGCTGCGGCACTTCCTCGAGATCGTGCGGGCCGTCTTCCTGAAGGGCGTCGGACCCGCCGATCTGTGGAGCCAGTACGCCGCGCTGCTGGTCATGGGCGCGGGACTCCTCGCCTTCGCGACGGCGCGATTCCAGAAGCGGACGGGGTGACGTGACACGCCGGATTGCGGCGGTGGCCGCGGTGCTCTTCGGGGTGGTGACGCTCGTCGCCGGCGGACGCGTGCTGCTGGGAGGCGATCCGGGCTACCTCGTCTTCCGCCCGCTGGTCCTGTTCAACACCGCGATGGGTGCGGTGTACGTGCTGGCCGGCATCCTCATCTGGCGCACGCCCGCGGCGGTCCGGCCGGCGGCGGCGATCGCGCTGCTCAACGGGGTTGTGCTGGCCGGAATCGTGGCGCTTCGGCTCGCCGGCGGCCCCGTCGCCGGGGAAAGCGTCGCGGCGATGACGTTCCGGACGGCGGTCTGGGCGGCGATCTGGGGAGCGCTGGTGTGGGGCGGGAGGCGGTCGGCTGCCCGACGTCCGGTCAGCGGACCAGAAGATTCGTGAGAAAGGCCGCTCCCCCCACGATGGCCCCGAGGAGATAGCCCAGCCGGACGATCAGGTCGAGCTCCCGCTGGGTGACCGTCCGCACCAGCTCTTCCATCCGCTGAATGGAGAACCCCAGCACCTTCTGCTCGACCATCTCCGGCACCCGGATCTGCTCCACGAGACGCGGGATCTGCTCCTGGGTCCAGCCCCACGCGGCGGCCGCGGTCCCCTCACGGATCGCCGCGATGGTCTCGGCGCCCAGCCAGTCGGCCGGCCGGCCGACCGGGCGCGCCAGCAGCTCGGATCCGAGTCGGGAAACGTGCTCCTCCACCCAGCGGCGCCCCGCCTCGCCGGCGA
>DASUSR010000311.1:0-6474 GCA_036375015.1 Gemmatimonadales bacterium | reverse complement strand
GTCCAGCAGCCAGCGCAGCAGATCGATGTGGTGGGTGGCGAGATCGAGGAGCACGCCGCCGCCCATCGCCCTGCTCCTCCGCCATGCCGGCATCGCCGGGCCGGCGACCGGCTCGCAGAAGGCGGTCAGCGCGGCGCGCACCCGGCCGATGGCCCCTTCCGCCACGAGTCTGCGGGCCTGCCGGCAGAGCGGATGGAATCTCCGATTGAAGCCGACTACGCCGATGACGCCGGCGTCCTCCGCCGCCCGGAGCACCCGGCGGGCATCGTGGGCGGTGGTGGCGATCGGCTTCTCGACGTAGAAATGCCTGCCCGCCGCCGCCGCCGCGACTGCCGCCTCCGCATGCAGATGGGTCGGGACTGCGATGACGACCGCGTCGATGTCGGGCCGGGCCAGCAGCTCTTCCAGGCTGCGGTGCACCGGGATCCGCGCCAGCCTCCCGGCCCGGGCGCGCGCCTCCGGGTCGGGGTCCGCGGCCGCCACCAGCCGCACGCCGGGCATGCGCCGCAGGGCGCGCAGGTGGGCCCAGTAGGCGATCACTCCGCACCCGAGCAGGCCGACCCGCGTGGCGGCGCCGGCCGAGGGCGCGGGCTCGCTCAGACTCCCTCCGCGGGTGCAGGGCGAGCGTAGCGGACCTTGTGCAGCTCGTACTCGTTCATCATCAGTTCGGCCCGGCGGCGCGGGCCTCGCAGATAGCCGGCCGCCTCGCCGAGGGCCGCGACGGCAGCGCCCACCAGGATCGCGGCGGTGGTGCCCCAGGGGAGCCGGCCTTCCCGCCGGGCGAGCCGAACGCCGGGCCAAAGCCGCGAGAGCACCACCGCGGGGATCAGCGGGAAGGCGGCCGTGTAGAGGACTCGCCGGCCCCAGCCCCACCGGGCCGCCCGCTGCGCTCCGATGAGCCGCCCGCCGAGATACCGCTCGTGCAGCCAGGACGGGAGGCGGGTGACGTTCAGGT
Organism: Gemmatimonadales bacterium; assembly: GCA_036375015.1. Taxonomy (GTDB): domain Bacteria; phylum Gemmatimonadota; class Gemmatimonadetes; order Gemmatimonadales; family GWC2-71-9; genus CAVVWJ01. The sequence continues at coordinate 5,519 of DASUSR010000311.1, read as the reverse complement.
GGTCGATCCGGGCGCTCGGCTCGAACCACCCGCGATGGCCGCGGGCGCGGAAGTGCAGGATCAGCTCGTCGCCGTGCGAGAGCCCGGCCTCCAGCCGCGGCCCGAGCTCGAGCAGCACGTCGCGCTTGAAGGCACCGTTGTGAATAGGGGCCAGATCGATCTCGCACGCGGGCAGACCGGCCAGCCAGCGGCCGTAGTCGAGCAGGAAGATGGCCCAGCTGAGCGCGCTGCGGGGGTTGGCGTTGCCGAAGCCCGGCGCCACGACGGCCCACGGTTGCCGGTGGGCCGCGATGAGCGCCTCGGCCCAGCCCGGGTGAGGGTAGGTGTGGGTCTCTCCGATCACCACCACGGGGGCGGAGGCCGCCCGGACGCCCGCGGCGCGGGCCGGGGCGAAGCGCTCCACCGACTCGACTTCCAGAACCCGCACCGCGGCGAGCCCCTCCAGCTCACGCTGGTCCACCGCCTCGCGCGCGGGCGTCAGGATGATGAGCTCGATGCTGCGGCTCGCGGTCTGACGGCGCAGGCGCTCGACCACGCCGCGGATGGTGTCGAAACGGTCGGTGGCGAGGATGACCGTGAGTGCGGGTGAGCTCATGCTACCCCGCCGGTTCCGAGGCGTAGCGCCGGGTGACGGCGCGCAGCAGCTGGATGACCCGGGCCTCCGCCGGGTAGAGCAGGTCGCGCAGTCCGGACGCCTCGTACAGCGCGATCGCCGCCCCGGCGATCGTGGGGGCGGGACGCCAGCCGGCCCAGGCCGTCTGATCGAGATAGCGGAAGTAGCACGTGTGGAATGGGTCTCTGCCGTGGTACACCCACGGCTTCAGATTGCCGGTGAAATGCACGATCCAGGAGTCGTCCACCGCCTCCTGGCTCCCGGTCGAGCCGGAGTGGCGTCGAAAACGGCCCGCGCGGATGCTCGGGTTGCGGTTCCACCGGGGATCCAGCTCACCCCAGGCGCCCGCGAGCACGGCGTTCATGCCCTCCTGATCCCAGAACACCACCTCGTCGCGCCAGCGCCGCAGGTGCTCGGCCACCCGGCCGGCGACGTCGTCCCGGCGCCAGAGCGCGAGGTCCATCACCATCACCCCGGCGTTGAAATACTTCGCGTCGGGGGCGATGCCGAGCTCCCGGTAGCCGGCCACGCCGTTGCGGGAGGACACCCGCGGCACGATCTGGTCCTGCACGGCCAGCACGTGCCGGCCAGCGCCATCCACCCGCCACAGGCGCGCCAGATCGCCGAGCACCACGACGTCGCAGTCGAGCCAGACAGCGCGCTGCACTTCGGCCGGAAGCAGATCCGGGACCAGCAGCTTGTAATACGTCGCGACCGGCATGCGGCCCCAGAGGGGCAGGCCGGAAAAGCGGGAGGTGTCGGTGGCGACCCAATGCAGGGAAGCGCGCCCGGGGGGCAACGACTCCGCGAGCCGCCTCCGGTTCTCCGGATCGATCCCGCCATCCAGCAGATGAATCGCCGCCGTCCACACCGGACTCAGGTTGGCGAGCGCCGATCTGAGCATGACGGCGAGCGGCTGGACGTAGCGATCGTCCGCCGCGCAGGCGATCACCACCGGGTCGGGGTTGTCGGGCAGCGCCACGGCGTACTATGCAGCGTCGCGTGGGGGGTTGGCAAGCTCAGGCGGTGCCGGAATCGGCGCCCGGCCCGCCCGGGGCTCTGGACGTGGAGCGGGTCCGCCGCGAGCAGGCTTCAGATGCAAGCGATGAGACGCCCGGCCCCACGGCGCCGGCCATACGGCCAGCGAGACCACCGCCGCGATCCGCGCGCCCTTAGCGGCGGCTCTCACGCCAGCGGGCCCGAGTCGCCCCGGGCCCGCTGCAGGAAGGAAGGCGCGGTCGGGCTACTGCACCGCGTTCATCATGTCGAAGATGGGCAGGTACATCGCGATCACCATGCCGCCCACGATCACGCCGAGCACCACGATCATGGCCGGCTCCATGAGGGAGAGCAGGGCGCTCACGGCCACGTCCACTTCCTCGTCGTAGAAGTCCGCGATCTTGCTCAGCATCTCGTCCAGGCCGCCGGTCTGCTCGCCCACCGCGATCATGCTGATCACCATCGGCGGGAACACCCGGGACTTCTCCAGGGGGGCCGCGATGGTCTCACCACCGGCGATGGACTGGCGGGACTCCATCACCGCGTCGTGGATGACCCGGTTGCCCGCGGTCTTGGCGGTGATCTCGAGCCCCTCGAGGATCGACACGCCCGAGCTCACCAGCGTGCCCAGCGTGCGGGTGAAGCGGGACACCGCCGACTTCCGGAGCACGTCGCCCAGCACCGGGGCCCGGAGCATCGCCCCGTCGAGCTGGAGCCGTCCCGTCGGCGTGGAGTAGTAGGAGCGGATGGCGAAGATGATCGCGCCGATCGCCAGGATCATCGCCCACCAGTAGCCGATCAGGAACTGCGACATTCCGATCACCACCCGGGTGGGCAGGGGGAGCTCCATGCCGGCCGAGGCGAACATCGACTGGAAGGTCGGGATGACGAAGATGAGCAGGATGGCGATGGCCGACGCGGCCACCGTGATGATGACCCCGGGGTACACCATCGCGCCCTTCACCTTGCGCACCAGGGCGTCGTTCTTCTCCAGGAAGGTGGCCAGCCGGAGGAGGATGGTATCGAGGATACCGCCCGCCTCGCCCGCGGCCACCATGTTGACGTAGAGGTCGGAGAAGGCCTTCGGATGCTTGCTGAAGGCGTCGGCCAGCGTGTGGCCCGACTCGACGTCGTACACCACCGCCCGGGTCACGTCGCGCAGCGCCTTGTTCTCGGTCTGCTGGGCCAGGATGTTCAGCGACTGCACCAGCGGCAGGCCCGCGTTGATCATCGTGGCGAACTGCCGGGTGAAGATCACGATGTCGCGCGTCGTGACCCGCTGCCCGCCGAAGGAGATGTTGATCTGCTTCGGCGCCTCCCGCACGCTCACCAGGATCAGCCGGTTCTTGCGCAGGTACGCACTGACGTCGTCCCTGCTGGCGACGTCGAGCTGGCCTTTCTGGATCTGGCCGCTGGGGTTTCGCGCAGTGTACTCGTACATCGGCATGGTGATTCGATCTCCTTGAGAGGGCGGGGCAGGCGGGCCGGCGGGGAGGCGGTCGGACACTGCTCCCGAGGCCCGTTCCGCGTTCCGTCTACTCTCCTGCCCGCCTGTCCGCCGGCCCGCCTACCGCCGCAGTCCCCCCGTCAACTTCCGCTCGCCAGGCGCCTGCGGGATGTCCTGATCCTCGACCGGCGTCACCCCGATCATCCGCAGGAACTCCTTGGGATCGTGCGACACCCGCTCGCACTCCTCCTGGGTGACCTCGCGGTTGGTGTAGAGCTGGTAGAGCGCGTCGTTCATCGTCTGCATGCCGTGCTTCTTGCCGGCCTGCATGGCGGAGTAGATCTGGTGGATCTTGTCGTCGCGGATCAGGGCACGGATGGCCGGGGTGGCCACCATGATCTCGCACGCCATCACCCGGCCCCGGCCCTTCGCCTTGGGGAGAAGTGTCTGGGTGATGACCCCTTCAAGTACGAAGGCCAGCTGCGCTCGAACCTGCGACTGCTGGTTCGACGGGAATACGTCGATGATACGGTTGATGGACTCGGCCGCCGAGTTGGTGTGCAGCGTGGCGAGCGCCAGGTGACCGGTTTCGGCAATGGTGAGCGCCGCCGCGATCGTCTCGAGATCGCGCATCTCGCCGACCAGAATAACGTCGGGGTCTTCACGCAAGGCATACTTGAGCGCATTGGCGAAGCTCTTGGTGTCGGTGCCGATCTCGCGCTGGTTGACGATGCAGGCCTGGTGCCGGTGGATGAACTCGATCGGGTCCTCCACCGTGATAATGTGACCCTTCCGCTCCTTGTTGATCTTGTCGATAACCGCCGCGAGCGTGGTGCTCTTGCCCGAGCCGGTGGGGCCGGTGACCAAGATGAGCCCACGGGGCCGCTCCGCCAGCTTGGCCATGACCGGCGGCAGGCCCAGCTCCTGGAAGGTCCGCACATTGAAAGGAATCATGCGGATTACCATGGAAACGCAGCCACGCTGCTTGAACACGTTGCCGCGGAAGCGGGCTAAGTTCTGAATTCCGAAGGAGAAGTCGAGCTCGTCCTCGGTCTCGAACCGCTTCTTCTGGTTCTCGGTGAGGACCGAGTAGGCCAGGTGCAGGGTGTCCTTGGGCGACATGACGTCGGTCACCGAGCTGTCGGTGATGTCCCCGTCGATGCGCAACTTAGGCCGCTCGCCCGCGGTGATGTGCAGGTCGGATGCCTCCTTCTCGATCATTTCCTCGAGCAGCGCCCGCAGGTTGAAGCTCATCCGGCCGTCTCCTTGACCACCTCTTCGAGTGTCGTGACACCGCGCTCGATCTTCTTGAGACCGTCCATCCGCAGGGTGAGCATCCCCTCCACGACCGCCTGGTCGCGCAGCTCCGCCACCGAGGCCCCGCGCAGGATCATGCGGCGCAGCTCGGGGCTGAGCGCCATGACCTCGTACAGGCCCGCCCGGCCCTTGTAGCCGGTACCGCTGCAGGTATCACAGCCGGCGCCCTTCATGAACGGGAGACCCCGCAGGGACTCAATTTCTGTGCCCAGCGAATGCAATTCCTCGTCACGGTACTTGTGCGAAGTCTTGCAGTCCTTGCAGACACGCCGCACCAGCCGCTGGGCCACCACGAGGTTCACCGCGCTCGCCACGTTGAAGGCTTCGATGCCCATGTCGATCATACGGGTGATCGTGCTGGGCGCGTCGTTGGTGTGCAGGGTGGACAGCACCAGGTGACCGGTGAGCGCGGCCTTGATGGCGATGCCGCCGGTCTCGAGGTCGCGGATCTCGCCGATCATGATGATGTTCGGATCCTGCCGGAGAAACGCCTTCAGCGCGGCCGCGAAGGTGAGGCCGATCTCGTTGCGCACCAGCACCTGGTTGATGCCCATCAGGTTGTACTCGACCGGGTCCTCCGCGGTCATGATGTTGACCTCGGGTGTGTTGACCCGGGAGAGCGCGGAGTAGAGCGTCGTGGTCTTGCCCGATCCGGTGGGGCCCGTCACCAGCACCATGCCGTACGGATTCAGGATCGCCCGCATGAGATCCTTCTCCGCCTTGGGCTCGAAGCCGAACTTGGTGAGGTCGAGCGTGAGGTTGCCCTTGTCGAGAATTCGGAGCACGATCTTCTCGCCGAAGAGCACCGGCAGGGTGGAGACCCGGAAGTCGATGACCCGGGTGCCCATCTTGAGCTTGAGCCGCCCGTCCTGGGGAATCCGCCGCTCGGCGATGTTGAGCTGCGACAGGATCTTGATGCGCGAGGTGAGGGCCGCCTTCATCTTGAGCGGCGGCCGCATGATCTCGAGCAGCGCGCCATCGATCCGGTAGCGCACCCGGATTTCGTGCTCGAACGGCTCGATGTGGATGTCGCTCGCCCCCCGCTTCACCGCGTCGATCAGCATCCCGTTGATGAGCTTGACCACCGGCGCGTCCTCGATCTGCGCCTGCGTGGCGGTCTCCTCCTCCCGCTCCTCGACGACC
>DASUSR010000310.1:0-2483 GCA_036375015.1 Gemmatimonadales bacterium | reverse complement strand
ACGACCACCGCGAGGGTGAAGGCCCCGAGCGCCAGCCCGGTCCTTGCCGCCCGCGATGCCGCCGGCCCCCGCAGCGCCGGCGCGAGCACCGCCGGGAGTAGCGCGAACACGCTCGTGTACTTGATCCCGGTGGCCACTCCGGCGAGCAGCCCGGCGGCGGCGGCCCGGGAGTGGCCACCGCGTGTCCACGCGACGAGGGCGGCGTACACGGCCGCACAGCCGAGCAGCGCCTGTGAAGGGTCGTTCCGCAGCACCGTGGTCGTCTGCACCGACAGCGGGGCCACGGCGACGAGGGCGGCCGCCAGCAGACCCGCGGCGCGCCCCGACAGCTCGCGTCCCAGCAGCCCCGTCATGATCACCGTGGCGGCGGCAATGCCGGTGTTCGTCACGCGTCCGGCCAGGACGAACGACTCGACCGGCATGTCGCGGATGCCGTGAACCGTACCCTCCATCAGCGACCAGAGATACGCGAGCAGGGAGGCGCCCGTCAGCACCCAGAACAGCACGCCCGGGTAGTGCTCGACGGTGCTGTGGCCGATCTCGCCGGTGACGAAGAAGCGCCTGACGTTTGCGGCCAGGCGGTGCTCGTCGATGTCGAGCGGCACGTGTCCGAGATCGCCCGCGATGCCCGGCAGCCGGACCAGCAGCGCCAGGGCGCCCAGGGCCGCGAGGCCGACTGCGAACCCGTGGCGCTCGAGCAGGCCCCGCCAGGCCCGCCCCGCCCCGCCGGCGGCGCCGGTCCGCCTCTCCAGGAGCAGGCTCGCGAGGAGCAGCCCGACCACGGCCGCGGCGAGCACGGGTGCCGACGGGAGCCAGTCGCGGCCCATGCCGCCGAGCCGGACGAACAGCGCGGCGCCGGCCAGGATGTGCGCGAGTCTCACGAGCCGTTCGAGCATCCACATACCTCGACCGCACCCGATCATGCCAGAAAGGCGTCCTCCAGCACGGCCGGCGGGCCCGGGAGGGGCGTGGTTGACGCGGAGCAAAGAGCGGGGGCCCTCAAGAGTGCCACAATAGGGGTGGACCGGTGGGACGCGTCCGGGGCCTGTCACTCGCAGGCGGGCGCGCCGCAGCCGGCATCCTCATCTCCGGGAGCAGATCACGCATGTTCAACCGCACGCACGTCGCGATAGGCCTTGCCGCCCTGATCCTTGCCGGGTTCGCGACCCGCGCCGCCGCCCAGGGGCGCGTCGTCGAGATCACGGGCAACGACCAGATGAAGTTCAACGTCACGTCGATCACCGCCAAGCCGGGTGAGACGCTGACCGTCAAGCTCACCAACGTCGGAAAGCTGCCGAAGGCCGTGATGGGCCACAACTTCGTGCTGCTCGTGAAGGGTGCGGACGCCTCCGCGTTCGCCACCGCTGCAGCCACGGCCCGCGAGACCGAGTACATCCCGCCGGCGGAGAAGGGCAAGATCCTCGCCGCCACCAAGCTCGTGGGACCGGGCGAGACGGCCGAGGTCACCTTTAAGGTGCCGACCGCACCCGGTCAGTACGAGTACCTGTGCAGCTTCCCGGGCCACTACCTGGCAGGGATGAAGGGTGTGCTGGTGGTGAAGTGAAGTAGGGAGTAGATCGAGCAGGGATCAGGGAGTAGGGGATCAGGGATTAGGGCTTAGGGATCAGGGATTCGGAGGGAGTGACAGGGGCCGGGGTGACCCGGCCCTTGTCGTTTCGGTCGCTCAGGGCCGCTGGGCGGAGGTCGGCGGCGCCGGCGGGTCCTCGGGCCGCTCGTAGTCCAGGTCGGGAGCGGGAGGTTCGCCGCCCGGACCCTGGAGGTAGTGCTCGAACCATCGCAACATTCGCAGGTTGTAGTCGAGCCGGGCGGCGGCGCGACGGTTGCCGTGCTGCTCGCCGGGATACCACACCAGCCTGACCGGCGCGTTGTCGTGGAGCTTCAGATAGCGATAGAGCTCCAGCGACTGCATCGGATTGACGCGCGGGTCGTCCTTGCCGTGGAGGATGAGCAGCGGCGTCCTGGATTTGCCCGCGTGATAGATCGGGCTGCGCTCCAGGAAGAACTGCCAGTTCTCCCAGGGGCGCTTGCGTGCGTGCACGAGGTACTCCTCGTTGGCGATGTCCGTGGTGCCCAGCTTGGAGATCTTGTCGCTGATGCCGACGAACATCACGCCGGCGGCAAAGCGCTCCGTGTAGAACGTGGAGCCCCACGCGGTGGCGTAGCCTCCGTACGAGCCTCCGGTGATGCCGACCCTGGCGGTATCCACGAGCCCCACCGAGACCAGGTGGTCCACCGCGTCCACCAGGTCGTCGAACTCGGCGCCCGCCGGGTCTCCCTGACCGAGCTTCGAGAACGACACGCCGCGGCCCGTGCTGCCGCGGTAGTTCGGGTAGAAGACGGCGAAGCCCCGCGCCGCGGCCACCTGCCCCGGGTTCGCGTAGCTCGTCACCCAGCCGTTCCGGACGTGGGATTCGGGGCCGCCGTGGACGGAGAGGATGAGGGGCGCGCGCCGGCCCGGCGTT
>DASUSR010000309.1:0-12050 GCA_036375015.1 Gemmatimonadales bacterium | reverse complement strand
AGACCCAGGCCCTCATCGCCGCGGTACGCGCGGGCCGCGCCGATTCCGCCGGGGCCCAGACCCCACTCGGGGCCGCGCGGGCCCCGCCACCCCCCGCGCACACCACCTCCCGGCAGTATGTCGCCGTCTTCCCCTTTCCGGTGTACGGCGACGGAAGCGCGGCGTACCTGCAGGAAGGCCTGGTGGACATGCTCAGCACCAATCTCGATCACGCGGGAACCCTTCACAGCATCGACCCGCACGCGCTCCTCAGCCTCCTGGGCCGGGAGGGAGTCGAACGGATCGACCCCGAACGGGCGGCGGAGCTCGCGGAGCGGTTCGGGGCCCAGCTCTACGTGTCCGGCAGCGTGGTCGGCGTGGCCGGCCAGCTGCGGATCAGCGCCGCACTGCACCATCACAGCTCCAGCGGAGCCTCGGCACGCTTCGTCACCGTGGCCGGTCCGGCGGACCGGCTTTTCGACCTGGTGGACGATCTCACCGCCAAGCTCCTGGCGGAGCTGCATCGCGGGCCGGGCGCCCGCCTCACCCGGCTGGCCGCCGCGACCACCGATTCACTGCCGGCGCTCAAGGCCTACCTCGCGGGGGAGCGCGCCTTGCGCGGGGCGCAGTACGAAAGAGCGGTCGAAGCGTTCGAGCAGGCCGTGGCGCACGACCCCCAGTTCGCCCTCGCCTGGTATCGCCTGGCGTTCTTCGCCGCCTGGCCCACGCTTCCGCAGCCCTCCGCCCCCTGGGAGGCCATGGATCGGGCTCTCCAGCTAAAGACCCGGCTGGTGGAGCACGACCGCATGCTGCTGGAGGCGCTGAGCGCGTCGCTCCGTGGCAGCGCCGCCCGGGCGGAGCGGATCTACCGGGAGATCGTCGCCGTCCATCCCGAGGATGTCGAGGCGTGGCTCGGGCTGGGGCAGACCCTGGTGTTCCACAACCAGCAGCGTGGTCGTCTCATCACTGAATCGCGGTTCGCCTTCGAACGAGTGCTGGCGCTCGACCCCGGCCATACCACGGCGAACCTGTTCCTGTGCTACGTGGCCCAGCTCGAGGGCAACCACGAGGAGGCCGATCGGCGGATCGCCGAGTCGCCCCGGCAGTCCGACTTCGTCTACCCCCGCATGGTGCAAGCCTTCCGGCGAGGTGGCCGCCGGGGACGGGAGGAGACCCTGGCCTTCCTCCGCAAGGCGCCCGACAGCATGGTCTACGAGGCCGCGCGGTTCGTCGCGACGCTGACCACGGACTTCTCCGGCGCGCTGGCGATCGCGCGCCTTCTCGCGGATGCCGACCGCCCGGCCGAATGGCACGGGGTCTCCCACGTCCTCGCCGCGTTCCTCGAGCTGGCGGCCGGGCGGCCGGGCGCGGCGCGCAGGGAGCTGGACCAGGCGGCGCCCCTGCTTCCCTCGTCCGCGCTCGAGTATCGCGGACTCCTGGCGGGTCTGCCGTTCCTGCGCGTCGATCCGGAGGAGCTGGAGGCGGTTCGGCGCGCCCTGGACGCATGGGACGCGGCTGCGACCCCACGAAGCGATGTTTCGATTCCGCCCTTGACGCTGCATCATGATGCCTACCCCGTCCTGCGCCTCTACCTGCTCGGCGTCCTCACGGCGCGCTCCGGTGACGCGGCCGCGCTCGCCCTGGCGGCGGAGCTCGATGCGACGACCGGCCACCCTGAGCTCGAGTTCCTCGCCCGCGATCTGGCCCACGGGGTGCGCGCCCGGCTCGCGGCGCAGCGAGATGACCCAGCGGCCGCGCTCGGGCTGCTCGAGCGGGCCCGGATGGAGTCGCACTGCACCTCGGTGGTGATGCAGAGCCCGTTCTACACCTACACGGCTGAGCGCTGGCTGCGTGCCGAGCTGCTGGAACGCCTCGGACGCCACCAGATGGCGGTACGGTGGTACGCGTCGCTCGTCCAGTCCTCGCTGTACGAGCTGATCTACCTTGCTCCCTCGCATCTACACCGCGGTCGGATCCACGAGCGCCTCGCCGACCCGGCGCGCGCCACCTCGCACTACCGCCGTGTGGTCGAGCTGTGGGAGGGATGCGAGCCCGAGCTCCGCCCGGCGGTGGACGAGGCGGCCGCCCGGCTCCAGCAGCTGGGCGTCCGGCCGGACACCGGCCCGGCGACCGACCCGGGGGGGTGACGCGTGGCCCGGGTCGCGGTTCGCCTCCTCACCCTGGCGGTGGCCTGGGTCGGCCTCGCGCGCGGGGCCGCGGCGCAGCGGGTCACCGGGGCCGTGGAAGGATGGGTGACCGACTCTGCCGGCGCAGGGATCGCGAGCGCGACGATCGTCGCACTCACTCGCGGCGGCCGGACGCTCAGTACCGCGACCTCCGACTCACGCGGGCACTTCCGACTCGGGGCCCTGCCGGTCGGCAGCTGCACCATCCTGCTCCGCCGCGTGGGCTACCGACCCCTGCGCGTGGAGCGTGTGCCGGTGCGCCTGGGGTCCACGTTCGGGCTCGGGACGATACGACTCGCGCTGGGTGCCGTGGCGCTTCCGGCTCTGCTGGTCGTGTCCGACGCCCTCCTCCTGGATCCGACCACAACGGCGGCCGGCGGCAATCTGCCGTCGGACCTGTTCGAGGCGCTCCCGATCGAGCGCAACTCCCACTCGCTGCCGGTGCTGCTGCCGCAGGCGAACCAGAGCCACTACGGGGACGAGGTGAATGTCGCGGGGAGCACCGGACCCGAGAACGTCTACTACGTGGACGGCGTGAACCTCACGGATCCGTATCGCGCGAGCACCGGCGGAGACCTCCCCTACAACTTCATCAAGGAGGTCGAGGTCCGGACAGGCGGCTATGAGGCCGAGTACGGACGCGCGCTCGGGGGTGTGGTGAACGTGCTTACGAGGTCAGGGGACAACGACTTTCGGCCGGAGCTCTTCGGGTACTTCAGCGGCAGCGCCCTCGGTGGCACCTGGCGGCGCGGTCTCGCGGACGCCGACGTGCGGTCGAGCGCGGAGTACGACGGTGGGCTCGCCTTCAGCGGACCCGTGGTGCGCGACCGGCTCTGGTTCTTCACCGCCTACAACCGCGCAGTCGCGACCAGGGACATTATGGTCCCGGGCCTCGCCACCCAGCGGGACCGTCGCACCTCACACCTGTTCGCGGCAAAGCTGGACTGGGTGCCCGGCGTACGCACCGGGGTCACCCTGACCGTGCTGGGAGATCCCAGCCGGCAGCGGCGTATCGCCCCCGCCTTCACCGCGTACGGCTCGCCGACCGGGCTCGACAACATCGAGCCGTTCCTCGGCGAGGTGCGCCAGGGCGGGGTCGCCGTCTCGATCCGGGCGAACCACCGTCCGGGTCCCCGAGTGCAGATCGAGTCGGCGGTCTCGCGCATCGCGCGGGAGGAGACCAGCCGCGGGTATACCGAGCTCGCGCGGGCCCAGCCCCTGGTGCAGGACCTCGAGACGGGACACTGGTCGGGTGGCTTCGGCGACAACTCCGACCATTACAGCGTGCGGCTCGCGGCCAAGGCGACGGCGACCTGGTCCCCGACCGCGCACGTCGTGAAGGCGGGGATCGAGTACGAGGACAACCGGGTGGATGCGTCCGTCCACTTCACCGACCCCGGAATCCTCATCCGGCTCAACGACTCGACCTACCAGGCAGTCTATCTGATTACCATAGGCACGGTTCACAACCAGGTGGTCTCCGGCTTCATTCAGGACTCGTGGCTGGTGACGCCGCACCTCAGGATCAACGCGGGCGCGCGGTGGGACGGGCAGTATCTCGTCGGCGCGGACGGGAGGAGGGCCCAGCGGATAGAGGACGGCGTTCAGCCTCGGGTCGGGCTCATCCTCCGGCCCGGACGGACGGGAGCGAAGATCTTCGGCTGGTTCGGCCGCTACTACGAGCAGCTTCCCCTGTTCGCCTCGGCCACCTGGTGGCATGCCCCGCTCCGGAACGGCGTGTACTTCTTCGACGGAGATCCCCGGTCGGGGCGAGCGCCCCGCGACTCGCTGGACTCGGGGTCGCACGGCATCCTCCCCGAGGTGCCCGGTCTCCGCGGGCAGCACCTGGACGAGATCGGCCTGGGGTTCGAGCAGGTGCTGGATGGCAGGCTGAGACTCGGACTTCGCGGGGTTCACCGACGGCTTCGCGAGGCGATCGACGACGGACTGGCGCCCGGGACCCTGGAGCGGATCATCGGGAACCCGGGGCGGTCAGGGCTCGCCTTTCTCGAGCGACCGCGCCGGGGCTACTACGCGCTCGAGCTGACCGTTCGCTGGCGGTCCGCACGGTCGCTCGATGTGGCCGCGTCCTACGTCCTGTCGCGGAATCGCGGGAACTACAGCGGTCTGTGGGACCACGATGTGGATTACGCGCTGCCCAACGGCAAGACGGATCCCGACCTCGCCGAGCAGACCCCGAACAGCTACGGCCTCCTGCCGAACGACCGCACCCATGTGTTCAAGCTCTTCGGCACGGGCCGGCTCCCCTTCGGGCTCACGGTCGGGGCGTTCTTCACCTGGCAGACCGGCACGCCGCTGAGCGAGCTCGGGGCTACCCCGCTGCCCGCGCACTTCGTCAACCTGCGGCCCCGGGGAACGGTGGGCCGGACCCCGCCGCTCCGAGACCTCAGTCTTCGCCTCACGTACGCCATTCCCGCCGGGCGAGGCCTCGAGCCGCGGGTGAGCCTCGATCTCCTCCACGTGGGGAGCGCGCGTCGGCCGGTGACGCTGGACCAATTGCACTATGCGGCCCTGGACACCGGCGGGCGCCAGACGGCCCCCAACCCGAACTACCTCGAGCCCACCCGCTATCAGCCGCCCATGCTGGTGCGGCTCGGCGCCACCGTGCGATTCTGAGTCCTCGCCCGGCTACACGCCGATCAGCGGGCGCTGCTTCTGCAGCAGCATGCTGAGCGAGGCGGCCTGCTCGCACAGGACGCCGAGCAGGTCGTCCAGGCTGAGGATGCCGACCGCTTTCCCTCCCTTGCCGGTCACCACCAGGCGCCGGGTCGCGGCCGCGGCCATCTCGCTCAACGCGAACTCGACCGGCGCGTTCTCGTCGATGGTATGCACCGGGCTGCTCATCACCTGCGACACCGACGTGCTCTCCGGGTCGAGCCCCCGGGCGATGCACCGGATCGCGAGATCGCGGTCGGTGAGCATCCCGGCCGCCCGGTCGGTATTGTGGGTCTCCACTACGACCAGGGTGCCGACTTCGTCCTCCTCCATTCGGCGCGCCGCGGCGCGAAGGGTCTCCCCAGGCGAGACCGTCGCGACGATCCGGCGGCACAGCGTTCCAGCGACCATGTTCCCTCCCTCTCGAGCACCACGGGTTGCGTCGGGACCCTCCGATGGACCGAAACCAGAGTAGGGCGGCACGCCGCAAGGCACTATGAAATGCCCGTGAAGTCCGGCCGACACCGATGTCGATTTCGCGCGTTCGGCTCCGACTAGGTATCGGAAGCGGCCAGGCGGGCTACCCCGCGAGGGCCGAAACCCCAAGGCACACCACGACATGCGAGGAGCAGCCCCATGCCCACCCCCCAGCGCATCACCCCCATGCTCTGGTTCGACGACCAGGCCGAGGAAGCGGTCGCCTTCTATACCTCCATCTTCAAGAATTCCAGGATCCTGGCCACGACCCGGTATACCCAGGAGGCGGAGCAGGCCGCCGGCCGACCGGCCGGCACGGTCATGACGATCACCTTCGAGCTCGACGGGCAGGAGTTCACCGCGCTCAACGGCGGGCCGCACTTCAAGTTCAACGAGGCCATCTCGCTCGTGGTGCGCTGTCGGGACCAGGAGGAGGTGGACTACTACTGGAGCCGGCTGTCGGAGGGAGGAGACCCGCGGGCGCAGCAGTGCGGCTGGCTCAAGGACCGGTTCGGGGTGTCCTGGCAGGTCGTCCCTGACCGGCTCACCCGGCTGTTGGCCGATGCCGATCCCGAGAGAAGCCGGCGGGCGATGTCGGCGGTGCTGCAGATGAAGAAGATCGACGTGGCATCGCTGGAAGAGGCGACGGCCGGCGTGCCGTAGCGCTCGCCCGCCCCGTTGTGCCGCGGCGGCCCCGGCGCTATCCCTACCAGTGCCGGGGCAGCGCCCCAGGGAGCGCAAGGTGAGCACTCGATCGAACATGATGGCCGTCTCGGCCCTGTTGGGTATGGCGCTGAGCGCGGCTCCGCGAGCGCTCCCGGCGCAATCGTGCGAGGAGCCGCCTCGCGTGTCGCGCGGCGAGATTCTCGAGGCGATGCGGGCCCACGGCCGCTACAGTCTCACCAGCACCACCACCTCGATGCTCTTCGGGTCGCGGGCGCTGCTCGAGCTGGTCCGTCGCCGGCAGCGCGAAGCTCCCGCAAGCACCCAGTTTCTCATCGACCACGCCGACTGGTTCTCCGCCCACCTCGAGACCGCCCGGGTGCCCTACGCGGAGATGTCGGCGTCGGCGCGAGCCGGGTTCGAGTACCGCCAGGACGTGCTGGTGGACTACGGGCCCGGCGTGGTGGAGCGGGTCGTCGAAGGGCCCACTCCCATCACCGCGCTCGACGTGACGATCTTCTGGCCCGACTCCTCCGGCGCCCCCACCGAGTTCAGCTACACGGACACCTTGACCGTGCCCAAGGTGGACGTCTTCAACCGGCGCGTCGTCCGGTTCCGGATGCTGGAGTACGACAGCCTGTTGATCTTCGACGAGGTGACGGGCATGTCGGTGCGCCCGCTGGGTTTCCTCTCGGCGGTGTTCGCCGTCCTCGGCAAACCCGACCTCAAGGAGACCCGGCTCGCGGTGTCCCGGGACTGGTGGCAGGTGGTACGTGGACGGGTGAAGGTGTTTCCCGGGATCTCGAAGACGGGAACGGCGAGCATCGAGCCCAACGGCCACGGCCACGAGGGTGTGCCGAGGGAGCGGCCGGACCTCCGCGATCTGGCCGCCCGGCTGCGCCGGCCGGTGGAGCTGCGCTACGGCCCGCCGTCGTGCCAGGCCCGGGAGAAAATGCGGCGCAGCGCGGGGAGCGAATGCCGGCAGGTGATGGGAGGCCCGAGCTGCCCGCCGGTAGGAGCCGGCTAGCCGGTCGCCCTCGCTGCCGTGGCGTCAGCTCGCGGGATCCTGCGGCAGGCCGACGGTCGGTGCGATCTTGAAGCGGAACTGCTGCTGGACCAGCTGGCGCACGACGTTGCCTGCCCGCCGGGCGGGGCGGAAGCGCATCCCGGCGAGCGCGACGCGGACCGACTCGGTGAAGCGCAGGTCGTCGCTGTGCAGCACCTCGATCGTCGTGGTGTCCACCCGACCTGCGGTGTCCACCACGTACGTCGCCCGTACTACCCCCTCCACGCCCAGCGCCAGCAGGTCCCTCGGGTAGGCCGGCGCCGCGCTCCAGTCGTACCGCTCCACCATCTCGTCCACTTCGAGCACGCTGAAGACCGTGTCCGGCAGGAGCGTCGGCGGCGGGCCGAACGGCAGTTCGCCGCGGGCGCCGCTGCCATCGCGCCCCGGCCGGGCGCCATAGGTGTGCTCCCGCAGGAGCGGGCCCTCGCTCATCCGGGCGAGACGCCTCCCGTCCTCCAGGTCGCCGCCCAGCCGGCCCCACTGGATGATCTGGGTCTGGTGGACCCGCACGTCCACCCGGTCGGGCGGAAGGAGGAAGAACACCCTCGCCTCCCGTTCGTCGCTCGGGAGCTGGGAGCCGCCCGCGGTGAGGCTGACGGCCAGCCAGGCCAGACCCGTGTGGGCCAGCAGGCTTGCCACGGTGCACTCGGCCGTGTGAAGGACGTGTCGGCCGGATTCCAGGAGGGTAAGGCGCATGGGGCGGCCGCCGGTGGAATCAGCGGTGAATCGCGGTGATCCACATATATGACGAACGTCCCCCTTCCGGCAAGACGCGCGACCGGGCGCCGGGCCTCGGCGCTATGCTTCGGTCGAGTGGGTGAGCCACGCCCCGGGAGCCACAGGAGGCCGCCGTGCCGGTCCAGATCTTCGCCGAGCTGCTGCTCATCGTCGCCCTGCTGTTGTGCAACGGCGTCTTCGCCATGTCCGAGATCGCGGTGGTCACCGCCCGGCGGGTGCGGCTGTCCCGGCGCGCCGAGGCGGGCGATGGCCGGGCCCGCGCGGCGCTCGAGCTGGCGGCCGAGCCCACCCAGTTCCTCTCCACCGTCCAGGTGGGGATCACCCTGATCGCCACGCTCGCGGGGGCGTACGGCGGGGCCACCATCGCGGAAGAGCTGGCGCCGCTGCTCGGCAGCCTGCCGGTGATCGGCCCCTACGGGGAGGGCGTTGCGTTGGGGCTGGTGGTCGCCGTCATCACGTTCCTCTCGGTCGTCATCGGCGAGCTGGTGCCCAAGCGGCTCGCGCTGGCCTACCCCGAGACCATCGCGGCCTGGGTCGCCCGGCCGATGCAGCTGCTGGCCCGCATCGGACGGCCGATCGTGGCCCTGCTCACCGGGTCCACCGAGTTCGTGCTCCGCCTCTTCCGTTTCCGCGGCAACCCCGAGCCCAACGTCACGGAGGACGACATCCGGGCCCTGGTGGCCCAGGGCACCGCCAGCGGCGCGGTGGACGAGGAGGAGGAGGAGATCCTCCACCGCGTCCTGCACCTGGGCGACCGGCCGGCGGCTGCGATCATGACCCCGAGAACCGAGGTCGAGTGGATCGACGTCACCGCCGATACCGAGACTCTGCGGGAGGCCCTCGAGGCCCACGGCCGCTCCAGCCTGCTGGTCTGCGAGGGCAGCATCGAGAACGTCGCCGGCGTCATTCGGCCCGCGGACGTGCTGTCGCGTTGCCTCCGCGGGGACCGGCTCGACATGGTGTCGCTGCTGCGGCAGCCGCTCATGGTGCCCGAGACGGTCCCCCTGCTGCAGCTCCTCATCCGGTTCCGGCAGTCGGAGGCGGAAACGGCCGTGGTGCTCGACGAGTTCGGGGGCGTGCAGGGCGTCGTCACGCTGGCCGACATCATGCGGGACCTGGTGGCCGACATTCCCGGCCCCGCGGGCACCGGGGAGCCCGACATCGTGCGGCGGTCGGATGGGAGCTGGCTGGTGGATGGAGGCACGGCGATGGACATGCTGGACGAGGAGCTGGACCTCGAGCGGCCCGCGGCCGAGCGGGGGCGTGGCTACCGCACCCTGGCCGGGTTCATCATGGCGGAGCTCGGCCGGGTACCCGCGGTCGGCGAGCGCCTCGAGCGGTGGGGCTACGCGTTCGAGGTCGTGGACATGGACGGCCGCCGCATCGACCGGGTGCTCGTCTCCCCGGTCACCCCGGTGCGGCAGGAGCCGGCAACCGGCGACTCGCGCCAACGGTAGACCGCCCACCTACGTCCGAGTCATCATCCGCAGAGGAAGCGTTCGAATGTCCGCTCTCCATCTCCGCCCGCCCACGGTCCCCCTCGCTCTCCTCACCCTCGCCGCCTGCTCGGCGGGGCCGCGCGGCGCAAGCCCGCCCCCCGCCCCCTCGGGGTCGCCGGCGCGAGTGAACGCGATCGCCGACGACTACTACCGGTCGCTGCTGCAGGCTCGTCCGCTGAGCGCCTTCCTGAGCGGGGCACCCGAGACGGCGCTCGACCGGCTGGACGAGAACGACCTGCCGGCAGTTGAGCGTTGGCGGGCGCAAGAGGACGCGTGGCTGGCCGGGCTGCGCGACATCCCGGCAGCCGATCTGGACGGCACGCCGGACCGGGTCACCAATGCGGTCCTGCGAAACACCCTGGAGCGTTCGGTCGAGCGCCGGGTCTGCCGTGACGATCTGTGGCCCGTGCGGCAGCAGGGCGGCGTGCAACAGCTTCCGCCCCGTCTCGCCGCCCTGCAACCCGTGGGAACCGCCGAGCTTCGGGGCAAGGCGCTGGCGCGCTTCCGCGCGTTCGAGCCCTACCTCGACACGGAGATCGCCAACCTCCGGGAGGGGACGCGCCGGGGGTACACCGCGCCCCAGCACATCGTTCAGGCGGTGATCGCCCAGGTGGACGGACTGCTCTCCACGCCGGTCGAGAGCTCGCCGATGACGCTGCTCGCCCAGCGGGACAGCACGCCCGGGTTCCGGGACTCGCTCCTGGCCCTGCTCGACTCGAGTCTTTACCCCGCGCTGGCCCGCTATCGCGACTACCTGAGCACCGAGTATCTCCCCCATGCCAGGGAGTCGATCGCGGTCTCCGCCCTCCCGGATGGCGAGGAGTGCTACCGCGCGCGGGTCAGGGGCTTCACGACGCTGGCGCTCGACCCTCGGGAGATCCACCGGATCGGCCACCGGGAGATGGCCCGGATCGAGGCCGAGGCGAAGGTCATCGCTCGGCGGAGTTTCGGCACGACGAATCTGCCGGCGCTCTACCGGCGGCTGCGGGAGGACCCGCGGTTCAGGTTCGGCAGCCGGAAGGAGGTGCTCGATTCCGCGGAGGCAGCCCTCGCGCGCGTGCGCGAGGTGCTGCCGGACTGGTTCGGCCGGCTCCCCCGGGCGGGGATGGTGCTCGAGCCCTGCCTCGAGTTCGAGGAGGCCACCGGTTGCCCCAACTCCTATCTGCCTCCGGCCCAGGACGGGAGCCGCCCCGGCCGCTGGCGGATCAACACCAGTCCGCAGCGCGCCTCGCTGGTGGACATCGAGGCGGTCGCGTTCCACGAAGGCTATCCCGGCCACCATCTCGAGCTGACCCTCAACCAGGAGCGGTCTCGGGCCCACCCGGTGACCCGGATCCTGGGAAACTCGGGCTTCAGCGAGGGATGGGGGCTGTACGCGGAGCAGCTCGCGAACGAGATGCAGGTGTACTCGGGAGACCTGGCGCAGCTGGGACGGTTGTCCGCCTCCGCGTGGCGCGCCGCCCGGCTGGTGGTGGACCCCGGACTGCACCTGCTAGGCTGGTCCCGCGGCCAGGCGGTCGACTACATGCTGGCCCACACCGCGCTCTCCCGCACGGGGGCCGAATCCGAGGTGGACCGGTACATCATCAATCTGGGCCAGGCCACGGCGTACATGATGGGGCGCCTGGAGATCTCCCGCCTGCGCCGGGAGGCGGAGCGGCGCCTCGGCGGGGCGTTCGACCTCCGGGCCTTCCACGATCGCCTGCTGGAGAACGGGCGCGTGCCGCTGCCCTTCCTGCGGGAGCACATCGAGCGGTGGATCGCCGACGCCGCGGCCGGCGGCGGTCGCTAGCGGCGCTTCGGCGGCGGGGAGATCAGGTCCGCCAACCCGTCGAGGATGGTTCCGTAGCGGGGCCGCCACCCGCCCGCCTGACTCATCTTCCGGTTGGATATCCTGAGCGATCGGGCCATTGTCTCGCCCACCGCGCCGGCGAGCGGCGCCAGCCAGCCGGGCAGGAACCGGGGCGGACGGACCCCCAGCAGCCCCGCGACGCCCTCGCCCAGGACGCGCCGGCGCAGGGGCTCGTCGTCCACCACGTTGTAGGTCCCCGCCGGTACGCCGAGCGCCGCCACCACGGCGCTGGCGGCGTCATCGTGAGCGATCCACGAGATGTAGGCCTCGGGACGCCCCGGCAGAGGAAACCACCCCCGCCGCACCGCGTCGACCAGCTGGCTCGTCGGCGGATCCTCCGGGCCGTAGAACAACCCGAAGCGCAGCACGACCCCGACGCGCCCCTCCCGGCTGAAGCGCTCCGCCTGCGACTCGGCCTCGAGGACGGAGCGGTTGTAGTCGGCCGGTCGGACCGGGGCGGACTCCGTCACCCAGGCATCGCCGGCCGGCTCGTGGATCGGGGCGAACGACTCCTGGACGAACCGCCGGACCGTTCCCGCCGCGCTCGCGGCCGCCACGAGGTTGCGCGAGACCTCCCGGCGCACCCGGTCCATGGCCCGCCAGGAGCGGCGCAGGAGCATCCCCGGACCCGGGGGCGGCACCGCGGTGGCCAGATTGCAGACGACTTCCGCCTGCTCCACGGCCCGGAGAACCGCCGCGGGATCGAACAGGTCCACCGCTGCCGCCCGGGCGCCCACCCGCTCGAGCTGCTGCAGCTTCTCGCGATCTCTTCCCGCAGCGGTGACCTCGTGCCCCGCCTCGATCAGCCGGGGGACCAGCCGCCGCCCGACCACCCCCGTCGCGCCGGAGACGAAGATCCTGGACATGGCGGAAAGTTATCTCGCCGCACCCAAGCTGGCCCGCCCGCCAGCGCA
>DASUSR010000308.1:0-8626 GCA_036375015.1 Gemmatimonadales bacterium | reverse complement strand
CTCCAGCACTTCCTCGGGGATGTCGTGCAGCTCCGGAAGGTTCATCGTCGCCCGTAGGGCACGCCGGCCGACAGACAGATGGTCAGCTCCATGCGGGCCTGGGCGGTGGTGCGCGGCCCCGCGGGAGTGACGCCCATCCGGACCAGCCGGGCCCCGCCCCCCTCGAAGGCGTACGCCGGCGCCACCTCGCCGAACAGGCAGCGGGAGGAGAGCACCACCGGCTTGCCCTCGGCGAGCCACCGTTCGACGGCCGGTACCAGGCCCGGCGGTGCGTTGCCGCTCCCGAACGCCTCCAGCACCACGCCGTCGTGGCCTGCGCGGGCGAGGTCGAGCAGGTGCCCGTCGTCGCCCAGCACGGCCGGCACCAGCCCCACCCGGGCGTCCAGCCGTGACGGGGAGACCGGGGCCGGCCGCCGGTCCGCTGGGACCCGGAAGGCGACACCGGACCCGTCCACCCTCCCCACCGGCCCGGCATGGGGTGCGGAGAAGGCGGCGACGTCGGTGGCGTGGGTCTTGGCGGCGGCCGCGCCGGCCAGGACCTCGCCGTTGAACACCACGAGCGCCCCGCGGCCTCTGCTCTCGGGGCTCGCGGCCACGGCCACGGCATCGCGCAGGTTCCGCGCGCCGTCCCAGGCGGTGTCACCGGCCGTGAGCATCGCGCCGGTGAGCACCACCGGGACGGCCGGATCGAGCGTGCGGTCGAGCAGATAGGCCGTCTCCTCCAGCACGTCGGTGCCGTGGGTGATCACGATTCCCGACGCCTCACCGGAATCGGCGATCGCCCGCACCCGTTCCCGCAACGCCCAGAGACGATCCTGGTCCAGATGGCACGCCGGCAGCCGTGCCCAGT
This sequence comes from Gemmatimonadales bacterium, assembly GCA_036375015.1. Classification (GTDB taxonomy): domain Bacteria; phylum Gemmatimonadota; class Gemmatimonadetes; order Gemmatimonadales; family GWC2-71-9; genus CAVVWJ01. The sequence continues at coordinate 7,776 of DASUSR010000308.1, read as the reverse complement.
CCTCCACCCGGAGCGGAGCGATGCGCTCGATGCCGGGCGCCATCCCCACCAGCGCCTCGCCGCCGTGCGCCGGCACGTTCCCCCCGGCGGAGGCATCGCGCCGCATGGAGATGGTGCCGCCGGTGAAGAGGAGATGGATCACGGGCGCCGACGGCAGCGCAGGAGGTCCATCGGCTAGCCGCACAGGACGCTCCCCCCGTTCACGTTCAGGACCTCGCCGGTGATGTGTCGTGCCAGGTCGCTCAGCAGGAAAGCGATGGGACCGGCGATGTCCTCCGGCGGAGGGACCCGGCCGAGCGGGATGCCGGCGGCGATCCTCTCCCGCTCGCCCCCTCCGAAGGCGGGTGCCGCCATCTCGGTGTCCACCCAGCCCGGGGCAAGGCAGTTCACCGTGATGTGGGGAGCATACTCCACGGCCAGCGATTTGGTGAGCGAGATCAGGGCGCCCTTGCTGGCGGCGTAGTCGGCGTGCCCCGCCTCTCCCCGCTGGCCGGCGGTGCTGGAGACGAGGACCACCCGTCCGCCGGCCGACATCCGGCGCAGCGCGGCCCGAGTGGTGAGGAAGACGGCATCGAGGTTGGCGGCCATCGTGGCTCGCCAGCGCGCCTCGGTCATCCGGCCGAGGGGGACCTCCTCGGGAGGCCAGATCCCCGCGTTCGCCACGAACAGGTCGAGCCGGCCGGCCTGCCGGTCGGCCTCCGCGAAGATCCGGTTCACCACGGCCGGGTCGCCGTGGTCGCCGCCGGCGCTCCAGGCTCGCCGGCCGAGCCCCTCGATCTCGCGGAGCACATCGGCCGCCTCCGCCTCTCGCGTGTGGTAGGTGATCACCACGTCGGCGCCGCCGCGCGCCAGCAGCAGGGCGACGGCCCGGCCGATGCCCCGGTTCCCTCCGGTCACCATCGCGGTCCTGCCGCGGAAGTCGATCATCGGTCCCGGCTCAGCTCCGCCTCGACCAGCTCCACGATGAGATGCTCGAGCGCGAGGTGCAGGACCTGGATCTGGCCGGACTCGGCGGCGGGGACCAGCACGGCCTCGTCCACCTCCGCCGCGAGCGGTCCGCCGCTCTCTCCCAGGAACGCGACGGTGGCCACTCCCCGCGCCCGGGCCGACCGGGCGGCGGCGAGCAGGTTGGGACTGCGGCCGCTGGTCGAGTGGAGCACCAGGAGATCGGCCGGGCGGCAGAGCGCCTCCACCTGTCGGGCGAAGATCTGCTCGAAGCCGAGGTCGTTGCCCGCGGCCGTGAGGAGGGAGGTATCGGTGGTGAGCGCCACGGCGGCCAGCGGACGGCGGCGGGCCGCGTAGCGGACCACGTACTCGGTGGCGAGGTGCTGGGCGTCGGCCGCGCTGCCGCCGTTGCCGCAGAAGAAGAGGGTGCCCCCTGCCCGCAGGACCGCCGCGAAGCGGCCGGCCACGCCCGCCACCTGCGGGCTCAAGACCTTGGCCGCCTCCGCCGTCCGGGCGAGCGCGTCCAGACCGGCTTCCACCCGCGCGGGATCCATCACTCGCCGTCGATCAGCTGGCGCAGCCGCTGCATCCAAGTGCTCCGGATCTGGACCGGCGGTACCGGCGTCAGGGCCGTATCCGCCAGGATCGCCGCGGGGTTGTGCCGGGTGAGCAACTCGCCCTGGTCCGCCGCGTCCTGGGACAGGAGAAACTGGTAGCCTTGCGCGATGCTCCGGTCGTCGCCGTGGTTGTCGCCGGCGATGATGTCGGCGAGCCCGGCGGCGACCAGATCGCGGGCGCGCTGTCCCCGCGCGCGGGAGGTGACGAGCGTCGGCCCGTCCACCTGCATCACGGCCCCGAGGCTCCGCCAGCGATGCACCGCCTCGGGGCTGCAGGACCGGTAGCGCTCGGGATGGGCCAGGAGCGGCACGAGGCCGGTTTCGACGATGCGGGAGAGCGCGATGGTCACGGTCTCGAAGGCCACCATCCTGGGGAACTCCACCAGGATGTAGCGGGTCCCGCCGATGGTGACGCGGCGGATGCGATCCGGGTCCACGGCGAGGGGCCGGTCGAGCATGACCTCCGCGCCGCGGTGGAGCCGGGGGAGCGCGGGCGCCCGGCCCGAGAGCGAGGCGAAGGCGCGTTCGTGCGCCTCGGGCGGCCCGGCCGCGGCCTGGGTCGAGCGCAGGTGCGGGGTGAGACAGATGTCGGTCACGCCCTGGGCCGCCAGCTCACCGAGGACCTTGATGGATTGCTCCAGGCTGCGAGAGCCGTCGTCCACTCCGGGAAGCAGGTGGGAGTGCAGATCGATCACGGCGCGACGGCGGCCACCCGGACGAGACTCGCCGCGAAGGCACCCAGCCGCTCCGGGCGCCGCTCCCCCTCTGCCAGCAGGGCCAGCGTGATGAGGGCATCGGCCGCGAGCAGGTCGAGGGCGACCGAGCGGTCCCCGGGGTGGGCCGCCACCGCCTCGAGGGCGCGACGTCCCGCGGCGGCGAGCGACTCGGGAAGCGAGTCAGGGTCGGGCGAGCCGGCGTACGCCAGCACGCGCGAGCGGAGCGGCGCGGGCGCACGGCGGGTGTGCCGGTCGAGCCACGCGTCCGCGCCGCTCAGGCGCCGTTCCCCTCGACGGGCCGTCCGCCCAGCCAGTCGGAGATCAGCTCGGCGGTCGCGGCGCGCGCCGCCGGCAGCTTGGCCGGATCGCCCGCGCCGGCCGACGCGAAATGCGGCCGTCCGCCGCCCCTGCCGCCACTGAGCGCGGCGATGCGGTTGACCAGGTCGCCCGCCTTGCGCCCCGCGCTCACCAGATCATCGGTGAGGGTCACGTGGATGGCGCCGCGGCCGGCGCTGCTGAAAAGGACCAGGATGGCGTTGCGCCGCCCCTCCCGGAAGCGATCGGAAATGCCGCCGACCTCGGCACGGTCGTCGGTCGCAGTGTCGGCGATGGTCACTTCCACCTCGCCGATCCGGGCCGTCTCGCCGGCGGCGGTGGTGGCGCCTGCCGACCGGAGCGCCTCGGCCAGCCGGGCCTCGAGCCGCTGACGCTCTTCCAGCAGCTGCTCCACCCGGCGCACCACGTGCTCGGGCTGTGCCTTCAGCGACTCGGCGATCCGGGCGAGCCGCTGTTCCAGCTCGCGCACCGCCCGGAGCGCGCCGCTCCCCGTGATCGCCTCGATGCGCCGCACTCCCGCCGCGACGCCCGACTGGGCGGTGAAGCGGAACGGCCCCACCTGCCCCGTGGACCGGACGTGAGTGCCGCCACAGAGCTCGATCGACGGTCCCATGTGCACCACCCGGACCCGGTCGCCGTACTTTTCCGAGAAGAAGGCCATGGCGCCGAGGGCGAGGGCGTCGGCGTAGGGCATCTCCCGGGTGGTGACGGCGTCGTTGGCCAGCACCAGCTCGTTCACCTCGGCCTCGATGGCCTCGAGCGCCGCGGGATCGATGGGGCCGTGGTGGGAGAAGTCGAAGCGGAGGCGCTCCGGCTCCACCAGCGAGCCCTGCTGCCGCACGTGGGTACCGAGGCGCTTGCGCAGGACGTAGTGCACCAGATGCGTGGCACTGTGATTGCGCTCCGTGTCCCGGCGCCGCGGCGCGTCCACGGCGGCGTGCACCCCCGTCGGCTCGAAGGTCTCGCCGAAGCTGCCACCCACCACGGTGCCGCGCTCGTCCTTGCGGACCGTGTCCACCGCGAGGGACCAGCCCTCCCCGCGCACGGCGCCGAGGTCGCTCACCTGCCCGCCCGATTCGGCGTAGAACGGGTTGTCCTTGAGCAGCATCTCGACCCGCGGCCCCTCCTGCCGGAAGGCCAGGAGGTCGGTGTCCGCTTCCGTCCGGTCGTAGCCGACGAACCGCTGCTTGCCGCGCTTGAGCGAACGCCATTTGCCGGGCTTCGGGGTGACCACGGCGGGGGCGCCGCCGCCCGACGGCGCCGGCGTCCCGCCCGACCGGCGGGCCGCGCGCGAGCGCCGACGCTGCGCGTCCAGCGACGCCTCGAACCCGGCGAGATCCACGTCCACCCCCCGCTCGCCGGCGATGATCTGGGTGAGGTCGATGGGGAAGCCGAAGGTGTCGTACAGCCGGAAGGCCTCGTCCCCGGCGATGGTGCGCGCGCCCGAAGCGAAGATCTCCTCCAGGCGCTTGAGCCCGCCCTCGATGGTCTCCAGGAAGCGGTGCTCCTCGGTCTCCGTGACCTCGCGGATGAAGCCCGCCTTGGCCACCAGCTCGGGGTACACCGCTCCCATCTCCCGGACTACCACCTCGGTGAGCGGCGCGAGGGTGGGCTCCCGGCGGCCGAGCAGCCAGGCGTGTCGGACGGCCCGGCGAAGGATCCGCCGGAGCACGTAGCCGCGCCCCTCGTTGCTCGGGTAGACGCCGTCGGCCAGCAGGAAGGTGACGGCCCGGGCGTGGTCGGCGAGCACCCGGTAGGAGGCCCGGTTCTCGGCATCGCGGTCATAGGAGGTGCCGACCAGCGAGCCTACCCGCTCGATGAGCGGGAGGAACACATCGGTGTGGAAGTTGTCGTCCTCGCCCTGCATCACCGCGGCGATGCGTTCGAGCCCGGCCCCGGTGTCCACCGACGGCTTGGGCAGCGGGGTCAGCGAGCCGTCCGCCGACCGGTCGTACTGCATGAACACGAGGTTCCAGATCTCGAGGAAACGCCCCTCCTCGGCCAGGCGCTCGAACTCCGCTTGGGGGATCTCCTCCGGCCCGTCACCCTGCCCCTCCGCCCACTCGAGATCCACATAGATCTCGGTGCACGGCCCGCAGGGGCCGGTGTCGCCCATCTGCCAGAAGTTGTCCTTGTCGCCCAGGCCGTAGATGCGATGATCAGGCAGGCGGGAGATCTCGCGCCAGTAGGCGCGGGCCTCGTCGTCCGAGTGATGCACGGTGACCCGGAGCCGCTCCGCCGGGATGCCGAGATAGTCGGGACTGGTGACGAATTCCCAGGCGTACGCGATCGCGTCCCGCTTGAAGTAGTCGCCGAACGAGAAGTTGCCCAGCATCTCGAAGAAGGTGTGGTGCCGCCTGGTGTGGCCCACCTGCTCGAGATCGTTGTGCTTGCCGCCGGCGCGGACGCACTTCTGGCAGGTCGTCGCGCGCGCGTAGTCGCGCTGCTCCTGGCCGAGGAAGGTGCGCTTGAACTGCACCATGCCCGCGTTGGTGAAGAGCAGCGTCGGGTCGTCGGCCGGGACCAACGACGAAGAAGGCACCTCGCGGTGCCCCTTGGCGACGAAGAAATCGAGGAAGAGACGGCGGATACGGGACGAATCCATCCCGGAAAATATAGGGGCGGCGGGAGCGGAGGGTCTAGGTGGGCTGCCCGACCACGCGGCGGACCAGCTCTCCGACCTCGCGGCCGGTGAAGCCCCGCCGCGCCAGGAAGGCCAGCAGGCGGCGCCGCTTGACCGCGGCGGGGAGATCGCCCAGTTGGGCGGCCCGCCGGGTGGCCAGCGCGAGCGGCACGGCCGTCTCGTCTCCCGGCTCGGCGGCATGAGCCGCGAGCGCGCGGTCGATCAGCCGGCGCTCGACCCCCATGGCGAGGAGGTCGCGGAGCAGCCGTGAGGGCCCGCGGCCCCGGGCCGCCCGGGTCTCGACGTAGTTGAGGGCGAAGGCCGCGTCGTCCAGCAGCCGCTGGGCCGCGAGCCGGTCGAGCGCCGCGGCGACCGCTTCGCGGGGATGCCCCTTCCGCTGCAGCCGGCGGCCCAGGTCGGCCCGGGCGAACGAGCGCCGTTCCAGCGAGCGGACCGCGGTGCGGTAGGCCGCCTCCACGTCGGCCGCGGCGCCCAGACGCGCCCGGGCGGCCTCATCGAGCACACCCCCCGGGACGACCCCCTCCGCGGCCGCTGTGGCGGCCGCGATGGTGGCGAACGGCGCCCCATCCACCTCGATCCGTACCGCCCCCGGCAGCCGGGCGTCCGGCGTGAGCGCGGTGACGGTGGGGCCGGAGCGCCTCGGCCCGGTCGACGTCACTCGTCGCCGCCCTCGTCCGGGCCGACCGCGGCCGGGCGCATGCCGAGCAGCTCCTTCACCTTGCCCTCGATCTCGGTCATCAGCGGCGGGTTGTCCCGAATGAACAGCTTGGCGTTTTCCCGGCCCTGACCGATCCGCTGGTCGCCGTAGGAGTACCACGCGCCCGACTTCTGGATGATGCCGGCCTCCGAGGCGAGATCCACCAGCAGCGAGGTGTGGCTGATGCCCTCGTCGAACATGATGTCGAACTCGGCCTGCCGGAACGGCGGGGCGACCTTGTTCTTGACCACCTTGACCCGGACGTGATTGCCGACGACCACTTCCCGCTCCTTGACCGGGCCGATGCGCCGGATGTCGAGCCGGAGCGAGGCGTAGAACTTGAGCGCCTTGCCGCCGGTGGTGGTTTCGGGGTTGCCGAACATGACGCCGATCTTCTCCCGGAGCTGGTTGATGAACACCACCGCGGTATTGGACCGGTTGATGGCCCCGGCGAGCTTGCGCAGGGCCTGGCTCATGAGCCGGGCCTGCACGCCCACGATGGAATCGCCCATCTCGCCCTCGATTTCGGCCTTGGGCACGAGAGCCGCCACGGAGTCGATGACCACCAGGTCCACCGCACCGGAGCGGACCAGGATGTCGACGATCTCGAGCGCCTGCTCCCCGGTGTCGGGCTGGGAGACGAGCAGGTCCTCGACGTTGACGCCGAGCTTCTTGGCGTATTCGATGTCGAGCGCGTGCTCGGCATCGACGTAGGCGGCAACCCCGCCCATCTTCTGGACGTTGGCGGCGAGGTGGAGCGTCAGGGTGGTTTTGCCCGAGGACTCGGGACCGTAGATCTCGGTGATGCGGCCGCGGGGGACGCCGCCGATGCCCGTGGCGGCGTCGAGATTGATGGCGCCGGTGGGGATGGCGGGAACCTTGACCCGGGACGCTTCGAAGCTGCCCATCCGCATGATGGAGCCCTTGCCAAGCTGCTTCTCGATCTGGGAGATGGCGAGCCCGAGGGCCTTCCGGCGGTCGGCATCGAGCCGGGATTCGTCAGCGGCCATGATTTCCCCTGATTAGTGAGTGACCGATTTTGCTACACAATGATAGCTGGAACCAACCTAATACCGAACACTTTCCGAAGCAACCCATCCGGAGTGACCGGATTTGCGTCACGGCGCATCCGCGCGCGCACCTGGCCGTTGCCCGGCGGCTAGCATGGGCTCCAGCCCAGCCGCCAGGCGTCCGCCACGTGCTCTACTTCCCAGCGCCCGTGCCCCCCGTCCCGGACGGCCACCAGATCGAACCGGTATCGGTCTCCCGGCCGCCCGTACCGCAGGCGCCAGAGCAGGGCCACCCGCGACAGGATGTGCCGTTTGAGCCCGCTCACCGACTCGAGCGGGTTGCCGCAAACGGCCGACCGCCGAGTCTTGACCTCCACGAACGCCACGAGCTCGTGACGGCGGACGACGAGATCGAGATCGTGCCGGCCCAGCCGGAAGCGGTGGGCCTCGACCTCCCAGCCGCAGGAGATGAGGAACGCCATGGCCACCCGCTCGCCAGCCAGCCCCCGACGGTGGCGCCGATCCTCCCACCTGGCGCTCGGCACGAAGCGACGCCGCGGAGCCATGCGCGACGATACCATCGCCGGCCCGGGCGGCGTCATCCATTCCGTGCCGACGAGCGCCGATTCGGATGACTCGCCTCTCCGAGCTCGCGGCCCTGGCCGGTGCCTCGCTCGTGGGCGCCGACCTGGAGGTCAGCGGTATCGCGGTGGACTCCCGCCTCGTGCGTCCCGGCGATCTCTTCGTGGCCCAGCGCGGCGCTCGGACCGACGGCGCCGCCTTCCTCGACGAGGCCCGGCGGCGCGGCGCC
>DASUSR010000307.1:0-3150 GCA_036375015.1 Gemmatimonadales bacterium | reverse complement strand
GGCGGGTGAAGATGGCCCTCACCGGGCGGCCGGCTATGGCGAGCCGGCCGCCAGGGCGTTGATGCGGTACCTGCTCGTCTGCTTCACCGGCACCGTCTGGCCCACCGCGGGCACCGAGATGGTCATGTCGCCCGCCTCGCTCCCCTGGGCCGATACCAGAGTGCCCTCCACCGCCAGGCTATGGGTTCCCGTGCGGGTCCCCGAGGCGGTCATCTCGAGCTCCTGCTCACCCTGCAGCCTGGTACCCGAGCGGGTATAGGTCCCCTCGCTCTCCAGGGCGATCGCGTTCCGGCTCCCCGAGCTCGCTTCCTCGGCCTCGGCGGCGCGGTACTGCATGGCCGCCGTCTCCGTCCCGGGAAAGGCGTCCGCCACCAGCTCGTACCTGCTGGTGTCGCTCCACTCCATCCCTTCGCGTACGCCGCCCGGCGGTATCCGGGGGAAGAGGTGACGCAGGGTGCTGGTCAGCTCGTCGCCCAGCGTGCTCTGGCGGCTGGACCGCAGCCCCTGGAGCTCCCCCGACGGGGTGAGGGTCGCCGTCCACTCGGTGCCGCGCACGGCCGCGGTCGAGTCGAAGGGCACCGGCACGCCGTTCTCCACGGCAGTGAGCGAGTCGAGCACGATACTGACCCTATAGCCTTCGCCTGCGGCGGCCTCGGCGAGCGTCAGCCGGATGAACCCGACGCGATCGCGCACCTGCTCCTGGCTGGCCCCGCCGGGATACTGCAGCGATAGGCTGTCGTGCCGCTCGATCCGGTACGGCGCGCTCCGGACCGCGTGGAAGCTCACCGTGGGTCCGCGGCCGCCGGTCGGCGGGGGTGGCGGCGCCGGCTCACCCGGACGCGGCGCCGGTGTTGCCGTGGGGGTGTCCGTGGTCGCCGTGCCCGACGCGCAGGCGGCGAGCAACAGGCAGCCGGCCGCCAGCGCGATCGGACGCACATTCAGCTCCGTCATTTCAGGGTCGTGACACGGGTAGTCTGGCGCAGCGTGATGGGGACGGGCTCCGCGGCGAACTTCCCGCTCAGGGTGAGCGCGGAGTTGAGCTCCCACTCGCCGCCGAGGTAACGGCCGTCGGGGGAGACGAGGTAGCTGCCCTTCCCGCCCCCCGTGCCCTGAATCCGCGCGGACCCCTGCTCGGTCGGCTGGGAGCCGTCCACTTCGGAGGTGTACTCGGTGGCGACCCGGATTGCCGGACGGGCCTCGTTGGTTTCGCGGGAGGCGGCGCGGTACCTGGTGACCCGGCGGACGGTGACGGTATCGGGGGCGTCGCCGGTGGTGACCGTCGAGGTGTCGGCCCAGGCCTCGCCCACCTTGAGCCCGGGGCGGGCCCAGGGATAGAAGTCGCTCACCAGGCCCTGGATCTGGGTGGCGGTCGGGTTGGCGCCCGACGCTTCCAGCCGGGTCGGTCGCCCTTCCCTGGTGACGAAGCCCTGGAAGACGGCGCCTCGCGCGCTGTCGAACACCACCGCCGGGATGGGAGTGGCGCTGTCCCCCCGCATCGAATCCACGACGACCCGCAGCGCCTTGCCCCCGGCGCTGTCGGTCAGCGTCACCGTCACGAAGCTGCTCGTGGTGAAGCTGATGGACTGCCGGCCCTGACCCGCGGCCGAGGCATCGACTTCCTGAGTGAGGGTCTGATCGATCCGGTAGCGCATGGTGATCGGCGCCATCCGCGCGGCCGGAAGCGCCAGCGCCGCCACACCCAGCGCGGTCCATGTCAAACCTTGTGCCGCCATATCGTTCCCCGCAGGAGTCCGGGAAGGAAGGTAAACGCGCGACGGCCCCCCGGGTATATCCGAGGAGCCGTCGCTGGCCGGGCCGTAAGCCGAGTTCTGTTCTCCGCTGACGCGGAGGATGGTCATCTGTCTGGGACGACCGTCGCCGGTCGCCTCGAGCAGCCTACCCGCGGCTCACCGTTGCCCTGGGGCTCGGGTGCTGGCGGTGCGGGTCGCACCTCGCCGCCTATTTGGCCTTGCTCCGACTGGGGGTTGCCGTGCCGTCGCTGTTACCAGCGGCGCGGTGGGCTCTTACCCCACCGTTTCACCCTTACCCGGCGACCCTCTCGCGAGGGCAGCCTGGCGGTCTGTTCTCTGTTGCCCTGTCCGTCGCCTTCCGGCGCCCAGGCGTTACCTGGCAGTCTACCCTATGGAGCTCGGACTTTCCTCGAAGGTACCTCGCGGCGCCTCCGCGACCATCGGTCCGGCCGTATGGGAAAGTAACGGCCCGAGGGGTGGGAGTCGAGTCACACCCCTTCGCCCACCCTCGCCAACCCCTGCTCCGCCTGCCGAATGAACGGCTGCAGCGCGGTGTCGGCGGCGGTCCACTGGGAGAGCACCTGGCGGTACTCCTCCCGCGCCTCGGCCCGGCGGCCCAGCCGCTCGTAGGCCGCCGCCCGGAGCAGGCGGACCCGGCCGAGCATGCCCCAGCGGGAGTCGAAGCCCGCCGTGCGGAGTGTGGCCGGCTCGAAATCCTGCAGCACCTGGAGGGTGGTCTGGTAATCGCCCAGCAGGTAATACGCCTGCGCCGCGAGCGGGCGGCGGTACAGGCTGTACATCATCTGCTTGGAATCCGGGGCGTCCGGCTCCGCGAGGGCGAGGCGGGCCGCTCCGGAGTCACCCCGGGTAAGGGCGAGCAGGGCACGGACCTCCTTGGAGAGTCGGTCGCCGCTCATCACCCGGTACTCGGCGATGGCGGTCGTGTCGGCCGCCGGACCGGTGAACAGCCCGATCGCCGCCGAGGCGCCGCTGTGCGCGAGATGCGCCCGCTTGTCGGCCGGGGCCATGCGGCCGGCCTCGGCGGCGCTCTGCCACACCTGGCGCAGCGAGGCGGCCGGCACGCCCATCGCCGCGTACAGCTCCCCGAGGACCACCCGGCGCCAGGACTCGTCGGAGGGACGGCCCGCGGTCTCCTCGTGATGGTGGACCACCTCGCGCCGCACCTGGTCGGCCAGGTCGAGCGCCTTGGCCGCGTTGGCCAGATCGCCCTGGTAGGCGAACACGTTGGCGGCCGCGGCGATGTCGTAGACCACCGTGGGTGTGCCCTGGTAAGGGCGGAAGTCCTGCGGTGCCACCGTGTCCAGGGCGGTGCGCAACTGATCGGCGGCCCGGCTCACGTCGCCCGAGGCGAACCGGATCTTGGCCTCGACGAACGGCA
>DASUSR010000306.1:0-13172 GCA_036375015.1 Gemmatimonadales bacterium | reverse complement strand
TTACCGCTCCGACATGATCCGCAGGTGCGGCGTCGCCATCTTCATTGCCGGCACGAGCCGCACGAGCCCGGTGTCGAAAGGGGTGATGGAGGAGTTCGAGCTCGCGCGCAAGCTGGGAAAGATCATCATTCCCCTCGGGCTGACAGGTCATGCCGCCCGGGAGATCTGGACCACCCTGGAGCCCAGCGTCGAGTCGGCGTATGGGAAGGGCGTCTCGAAGGAGTTGTTCGGCAGGCTGAACGACCCTGCGCTCGATAACAAGACGATTATCGACAGCGTCTTCGAGATCATTCAGCGTGCCGCCCGTGACGCGATCGCGCGGGTGACGGGCGAGCATCGGCTGTCGCAATCCGTGAATTAGCGGAGCACCGGCAACACGATCCAGGACGGTCGCCCGGCTGCGTGCCCGATCCGGATCTCCCCCGCCTGCACGCTGTCGCTCTCGAATTCCTGCGCGCCCGTCTGCGGGTTGACCGAGAACAGCGGCGCGAACGCCGGCGTAATCACCACCCGCAGCCGGTGCCCCGGGAGGAACCGGTTCGCCGTCACCAGCCGATCCAGCCGCAGCCGCACCGTCTCCCCCGCCCGCAGCAGCCGACGCGCGGGCCCGCCCGCCCGATAGCTCGCCCGCTGCAGCGCCGTGCCGGGGCTCGAGAGGTTCCAGGCCGTCCCATCCGGCGCCACGTCGTAGAGCTGCACCCAGAGGTCGAAGTCCGGCACCGACGCGCCCACCGCCAGCTCGACCACCACCCGGCCGATCACTTCCACCGGCGCCGCGAACGCCTCGGTCTCGAACACCGCGACGCTGCGCCCCGCGGTGAGCCCGCGGCAGTCGTGCGCCCCGAACCGGCCCCCATGGGGATCGGTCACCGGATTCGCCGGATCGGACCACAGGACCGTTTCCGAGGTGCCCCCAGAAGGCGCGCGTCGGGATAACCGGTCCGGTTCCCCGAGATAGAATGTGTCGGGCCGCACCCCGGCCATCGGCCACCGGTCCGACATTCGCCACCGGTTCGCCCCCATGACGAACACCCGGACAGGCGGCTGCGCCGCCGCGGTGTCTACCCGCTTCAGGTGCCGGTCCATCCAGCCCAGCACCGTGCCCACGTAGTCCAGCGCGGCGCCGGGCCCGAACTCCCGCTCGCCGGCCTTGCTGCGCTGCACCGCGCCCACGCCGTGGGTCCAGGGCCCGAGCACCAGCGCGTCGCCCGCCCGCTCGAAGTTCTCCACCGCGCCGATCGCGCCGTACATCTCGTCGAACCAGCCGGACAGGTTGAGCACCACCGCGTCCACGCGATCGTACCTCCCCTCCAGCCGCGCGAAGTCCCACCACGGGTCCCCGGGCGGATGCCGCATCCACTCGTAGTACCACGGCGACACGCCCTGGAACTCGGGCAGCTCGAGCAGCGGCCGGAACCGCCTGGCGGCGGCGCCCTCGCTGTTCCACGAGCGGGCGGCCTCCTCGTCCGTCCGGGGACCCGGCACGCCGAGCCGGCGTCGCAGGTCGGGCGCGACGTTGAGCCAGGTCCACTCGAGCCACGACGCGTCCCACACGCCGCCGGAGTACCAGAAGCTCTCCGGCCGCGAGTAGGTCATGGCCGGCACCATCGCCTCGAGCGACGGGGGCCGCTCCACCGCGGCGAGCCACTGCACCGCGCCGGGGTACGAGAGCCCGTAGGTCCCGACCCGGCCGTTCGACCACGGCTGCCGCGCAGCCCACTCGATGGTGTCGTAGCCGTCCCGGCCCTCGTGCCGGTAGGGCTCGAACACGCCCTCGGAGCCGTAGCGGCCGCGGACATCCTGGAGCAGGACGGCGTAGCCGCGGCGGACGGCCTCGTGGATCAGGGAGGAGGCACCGGCGGTGTCGGCCCGGTCGTAGGGGGTGCGGTAGACCAGGGTGGGGAAGCGGCCCTGGCCCGCGGGGCGGTAGACGTCGGCCCGGAGCACGACGCCGTCCCGCATGGGCACGGCGACGGCGGTATCAACGCGAGGGGGTGATTGGGCGGCGAGCGGGGAGCCGAGCGCGGCGACGAGGGCGACCCAGCCGAGGCGCCTCACCGCTCCAGCGCCGCGAGCGTGGAGCGGTGGGCGTAGCCGAGCACCTCGCCGTACAGCGCCACGCGGTACCAGCCCCGCTCGAGCGAGTCGGCCAGCACCGTGTCGCCCGGCAGGAGCATGGCCTCGAGCGGGGCGCGGACGCTGCGCGATTTTCGGACGTTGGCCCAGGTCCGGGCAACGCGGAGCTCGCCCGCGGTCTCGCTCACGGCGGCCGCGGTCAGCGTCGCCGTGGTCTCGGCGGTGACGAGTCCGGATTGCTCCTCGGTGGCCGGGACGGTCCGGCGGAGACCCGCGGACGCCAGCACGGCCGCAATCGCGAGCAGGGCGACCACGGCCCCGGGCGTCACGAACCGGCGGAGGTCCCGGCCGGCTCCTTTGGGGACTGCCGGCGCGGTGAACTCACGGCCGCAGCCGGGGCAGCGGGTGGCGATGCTGAGGGCCCGTTTGCCGCACTCGGGACACTGCCTGTAGGACCCGCCCATCACTGCCGCTCCGGCTGCCGTTGCGTAAGTGCTTTGCCGTTCGTTCGTTCGCAAACGAAGGATGGTTGCTCGGAGGTGGAAGGGGCAAGTCGGGTGCCAGTCTTGACGACCCCGAAACCGAGCCGTAAGATCGACTTCGACCGCCCCACTGCCAGCCCGCTCCAGGAGGTGCCGTGAAAAGGCCTTACACCAAACCGCTTCTGACCAGGTTGGGACTGCTCCGCGATCTTACGCGCTTCAGCTTCTGAAGCGTGGGTGACGGCCACTCCGGACTTCCCCCGCCGCGCCGAGCACGTGGTCGGCCGGCGGGTCGAGGAGACCTTCGTGCTCCTCAACGTCCAGAGCGGTGCGTACTACACGCTCGACGAGATCGGTGGCCGGATCTGGGAGCTGTGCGACGGCAGCCACAGCACTGCCGACATCGCCACCCTGCTGGCCGCCGACTACGACGCCCCGCCGGTCACCATCGAGAGTGATGTGCTCGAGCTCGTCGCGGAGCTCCGGCGCGAGGCGATGCTCGACCAGCCCTCCTGATCCCGCCGGTCCCGTGCTGCGCCTCCGCGTTCTGCTCTTCGCCGCCCTGGTTCCTCTCCTCGTCAGACTGCCGCTCCCCGTGGTCGAACGGCTCGTCCGTCGCCGTGGGGCGCCACCCGCACGGACCGCCGACTCGGACCGCATCGTTCGCTACGTGGAGCACGCGGTGGGGCTGCCGGGCATCCGGCGGAGCTGCCTCACCCGCGGCGTGACGCTGTACTACTTCCTGACGCGCGCCGGCGTGGACGTGTCGCTCTGCTTCGGCGTCGGCACGTTAGACGGGGTGATGGGCGCTCACTGCTGGCTGGTGAAAGACGGCGAGCCGTACCTGGAGCGGGGCGACGTTCCGTTCCCGTTCGTGCCGATGCACGTGATCCCGGCCCCCGGCGCGTGAATTACCGCGTGGGCGGGTGGGGTCTCATGATCTCGGCGGACCGTCCGGCGATGGCCGATGCGATCGACGCCAGGCTTCGGGGTGTCCGTGCGGTGATACCGCGGGCCGACCTCGTGGTGGAGTACCGGGCCGTCGCGACACCCGACGTGCACGTCGCCGAGCCCGCACCGCCGGGCGCCCGGTCGGTGTACGACTCCGCCGCGGTCGCGACCCGGTACGACGACGGGTGCGACACGCTGTACCTGGCCTGCGGAGCCTTCGCTCGCGCCATCTGCCGCCCCGGCGAGGGGCGAGCGGTGGTGTCCTACCTGGAGAGTGAGGCCGCCGCGCTGGGCTGGCTCCTCTCCCATGCACTGCTCACCGTGTCGCTCATGGAGATGTTGAAGCGCCGCGGCGCGTACGCGCTCCACGCCGCGGCCTTGGCGCGCCGGGGGACCGCGGTGCTGTTCGCCGGCGCGAGCGGGAGCGGCAAGACCACGCTCGCGCTCGCGCTCGCGCGGGCCGGCTTCGATTTCCTGGGTGACGACCTCGCCTTCCTCGCTCCCGGAGAGGCCGGCCTCAAGGTGCTGGCCTTTCCCGATCAGATCGACGTGACCGCCGAGACCGCCGGGCTCCTGCCCGAGCTGGCACCCTTCCTGGGGCGAAAGGCGATTCCGGGACGGGAGAAGCGCGGGGTCTTCATCGAGGAGCTGTATCCCGTCGCAGTCTGCGCCGAAGCGGCCCCGGGACTCCTGGTGCTGCCGTCGGTGAGCCCGGACGGCCGGACTCGGGTCGGGCCTCTCGCCCCGGCCGACGCATTCCTGGAGCTCGCGCCCAACGTGCTGCTCACCGACCGGGATTCCTCGCAGGCCCACCTCGACGCGCTCGCCCGGCTGGTGGACTGGAGCCGCTGCTACCGGCTCGAGACCGGCCGCGACCTCGAGGCCGTGGCGGAGACGCTGGGCGCGCTGGTACCCGATTAGGTGGGTCCGATGGGCGGGATGACGCTGCTCCGGGCCTGCGTGCGGGAGGACGAGGCGGCGCTCCGCGCCGCCCTCACGAGTCCGGCTACCGACGTGGCCGGATGTCTCGCCTTCGCTCACGAGCATCGGCTGGCCGGCTTCGTCTGGGCCCGGGTCGAGCGACTCGGTCTGACGGGGCTGCTGCCGCCCGCGCAGCTGGCCGCCGCCGCGGCGGGCGCACTGTTCGAGCGGGCACGGAGCGAGCGCCTCACGGCGGAGCTGCGCCGCCTCGGCGAGCTGCTCCAGGCGGACGGCGTGCCGGTGCTGTTCCTCAAGGGCCCACTGCTCGCGCGGCGGTTCTATGGCGGGCTCGACGCCCGCGCCGCGGCCGACCTCGACCTGTTCATCCGGAGCCCGGACCTCGCCCGCGTCGAGGCCCTGCTCGGCGCGGCGGGCTATGCCCCGGCGTTCCGCGTGCTGCTGAGCCGGCGCCTGAGCCGGTACTTCACTCACCATTTCGAGTATCGCCGGGACGGGCTCCCGCTCGACGTGCACTGGGCATTCCAACGGCACTTCAGCTTCGCAATCGACTACCGCCGGGTGTGGACGACGACCGAGCGGGCCGAGCTGGGCGGCCGGGTGTACGAGGTCCTTTCTCCCGAGTACGAGCTGGTGCTGCAGCTGCTCGGGATCCAGACGGACCTGCAGGTGGGCAAGCTGGCCCTCCGGTCCGCGGTGGACGTCTATCACATCCTCCGGGCGATGGAGGGCGCGATTGACTGGGGCGAATTCTGCGCCCGGCGCGGTCGAGAGCGGATTCTCCGGCCGTCCGCCTACGTGCTGGCGATGGTGCTGGAGCTGCTGCACTGCCGCGAGGAGTTCCCGGCGCTGGCCGCGGCCCTGGAGCCCGCGCTCTCGGAGCTGCCCTCCACCAGCCCCGGCGTGCGGGCGGCGCTGGACAGCCGTACGCGCTCGCCCGGCCAGAAGCTGCTCGCGCTCCGTCTGTACGAGACCCCGCTCGCGGCCGCGCTGTCCTGGTGGCTGGTCTCGCTGCCGTTCCGGCTGGCGGTGTACGGGGTGGGGCGGGGGCAAGACCCTGCCTAGGCGCGGCCAGCAGCGCAGCGGGCGGTGGTATCTTGAGGCGGGCGCAGTGTGGGCCCGGTCGCCGGAGTGGAATCCGCCATGAAGCTGACGCAATCGATCGAGATCGCCTGCCCGCCCGAGAGGGTCTTCGCCTTCCTGTCCGACCCCGGCAACCTCCCCCGGTGGCAGTCGAGCGTCGAGCAGGTCCGCCGCGAGTCGCCCAGCCCCGGGGTGGGTGCGCGGCACGTGGAGGTGCGGAGCCTCCTGGGCCGGGCGGTCGAACAGACGCTGGAGATGACCGCGTACGAGCCGCCGACGCGGCTGGATCTCGCGGTGATCGACGGACCGCTCAAGCTCCGGGTGAGCCATACCCTCGCCCCCACCCCCGGGGGGACACTGCTCGAGGTGGTGGGGGAGGGCGAGATCGGCGGACCGCTCAGGCTCCTCGAGCCCGTGCTGGTCGCCGCGGTAAAGGCGCAGGGCGAGCAGGATCTGGCCCGGCTCAGGGAGGTGCTGGAGGAAGGTTCGCTCAGCCCGCGCGCGTGACCGGTACAGCCCCCGCCACGGGGAGGTACTCCAGAAGAAAGGCCGTGACCTCAGGCGCCGCGTTGAGGTCCAGCCGCCGGACCGGCCGAGCCACCGCGAGCGGCGCGTCCGTCGCCACGGCGATGACCATCGGGTCGTCCGGCCAGCGCCGGGGAGGCTCGCCGAGGGCCGGGCGGAAGACCTCGATCTTCGGATAGGACTCGCGCGCGAACCCCTCGGCCAGCACGAGGTCCACCCGGCCCGGGTCGAACCGGTCGAGCAACTCGCGGAAGGGCGGCTCCTCGAGATCGCCCTCCAGCTCACCGAGGTGCGCCCACCGCGAACGCGACGCGATCAGCACCTCCGCCGCCCCCGCCTCACGGGCCCGGAAGCTGTCCTTTCCCGGGCGGTCCATGTCGAACCCGCAGTGCGCGTGCTTCAGCACCGCCACCCGGAGGCCGGCCGCGCGCAGCTCGGGCAGCACGGCCGCGATGAGCGTGGTCTTGCCGCTGCCGCTCGCCCCGATGAATCCCACGACCGGCGGCACGTCAGATTCTCGCGATCTCGACCCGGTTGTCCGACTGGGTGCCGGCGCCGCCCAGGTTGCAGTGCCGCGACGAGGTCGTGGAGTTCACCGCGGAGCCGCTGCGGGTCAGGCTCGGCCAGTAGCCCAGAGGGGCCATGGCCATTCCCTCCATGACGTCCTCGCTGAGCTCCGCCAGGCCCTCGAACGCGCCGCGGTCGTTGAACACCCGCACGTAGTCCCCATTCCGGATGTTGCGGGCCGCGGCGTCATTCGGGTGGATGAGGACCCGCTGCTCGCCCATGCGGCGCTGCTGCTTCGGCTCGTTCGCGTACTGCGAGTTGAGGAAGGCATGCGGCTTGGGCGAGAGCAGGCTCAGCGGATGCCGCGCGGCCAGCTCGCCGTTCCCGCCGACCTCGGCCGGCGGGATGTAGTTGGGCACCGGATCCACCGGCTCGCCGGACTGCATCTCGGTGTAGCCGTTCCGCCAGACCGGGACGACGAAGTTGCCGTTCGCGGCGGCGCTGGCCTTGAACTCGCACTTCCCCGACGGCGTCTTGAAGTTGCCCTGCGCGTGCGGCGCCCGCTCGTGGGGCAGGCCCACATTGAGCCGCATCCACCCCTTCTCCTTGAGCTTCTCCAGCGTGATGCCCTGGAGGGCGGGCGCGTTCCAGTCGTACATCCTGGTCAGCAACTCGTCGTCGCTCATGGACCAGTAGTCGTCGTCGAAGCCCATGGTCTTCGCCAGGCGGCGGAACATCTCGACGTTGGGCACACACTCGCCGGGAGGGGCGATGGCCGGCTGGTTGAGCATGACGTACAGATGGCCCCAGGTGACCTGCAGATCGTATTGCTCCGCCTGCAGGGCGGCCGGCAGGATGATGTCGGCGTAGCGCGCGGTGTCGGTCATGAAGAGCTCGCTCACGACCGTGAACAGGTCCTCCCGCTTGAGACCCTCGATCATCCGGTTCGCGTTCTGCTGCTGGGACACCGGGTTGGAGTTGTGGATGAACACGGACATGAGCGGCGGATCGAGGCCCAGCTCACCCGTGAGCGCCCGGCCGAGGTCGAGCTCGTTGACCACCCGCGTGCCCGGCCGGATCCAGTCGGGCCGCTGGATGAAGTCGAAGTTGAAGGGGAACTCCCAGATCGGCATCTCGATGGCGCCGCCCCCGACATGGCGCCAGGCGCCGACCAGCGCGGGCAGCGAGCTGATGAGCCGCACCGCGTCGCCGCCGCCGGGCGACCGCTCGATGGCCACGCCCTCGCGGATCGCCGACGGCTGCATCGTGGCGTACTCGCGCGCGAGCCGGCGGATGTCGTCGGCCGGGATGCCGGTGATGGCGGCCACCCGTTCCGGGGGAAACTCCGCGGCGCGCGCCTTGAGCTCCTCGTAGCCGAGCGTGTACTTCTCGACGTAGTCGTGATCCACCAGGTCGTCCGCGATGATCACGTGCATCATCCCGAGCGCCAGCGCACCGTCGGTCCCGGGGCGGATCGCGATGTGCCAATCGGCCGCCTTGGCCGTGCGGGTGCGCACCGGGTCGATCACCACGACCTTGGCGCCCTTCTCCTTCGCCTCCAGGATGAAGGGCCAGCCGTGCAGGTTCGTGCTGATCATGTTCATGCCCCACACGATGATGTACTTCGCGTAGGCGAGGCTCTCCACGTCCAGCCCGCCGGTCGGGCCCACGGTCATGATCCAGGCGGTGGAGGAGCCCGACTCGCAGTAGCACTTCTCGCCGATGGTGGCGCCGAGCCGGTTGAAGAAGGCGTCGCCGCTGGTGAGCCCGTTCAGGGTACCCTGGTTGCCCAGATAGCAGTGGTTCATGATCGCCTGCGCGCCGTACCGGTCGATGATGTCGGTCCAGCGCCGCTTGATCTCGGCGAGGGCCTCGTCATAGGTGATCTGCTCGTACCGGCCGCTTCCCTTGGGGCCCACGCGCCTGAGCGGGTGCAGCAGGCGCTCGGGGTTGTAGTGGTGCTCTGCGTAGTTGTTGAGCTTGACGCACAGCCCGCCGCGGGTCATGGGGTGCTCGGGGTCGCCGGTCACGGCGACCAGCCTGCCGTCTTCGACGTGGTAGAGGAATGCGCAGGTATCGGGGCAATCCTGGGGGCAGGCGCCCCTCACGATTCTGGTGCCGATGGTTGGTGCGGCCATGGTGGCTCTCCGACTGCCGGCAGGTTTCGCTGGCGCGGGCGTGGAACAGGAGGGTACCTCGAGGATCGCGGGTGCTGCGCGGGGACGGCGGCCTGACGCAGTGCCTGCCAGCGCCGGCGGTCACCGGGCGTGGATCAAAGGTGCTACGAGCTACGGTAGGAGGCGACACGGCGGGCGTCAAGATCGCAGAAGCCAGTCGCCGGAGTCCTGCGTCCGCTGGAGAGCGAGTAGCCGCACCCTGCCAGCTTCGAGGCGCTCGGCGTGGTTGGCCGCCGCAGCGCGCGTGTGACCCTTGACACATCCGTGCATCGCCCAGACCACGCATCGTGGTGAGACTAAGGAGCTCCCCATGCTGGCGCGTTCGGCACGCAAGACCCTGGACCCGTCTCCCGCCGGCCGTCTCTACCGTCCGCCCCGCTGGATCTGAGCGCTTCATGGACTTCCGTTCGGTCTATGCGGAGCATTACCAGCGGGCGGAGACGTCGGGCGAGGTATACGACCGCACGGTGGGGAACCGATTCGAGCTCGCGATTTACCGGCTCGAGCAGGAGCTGCTGCGGGAGGTGTTCAAGCGCCGCTTTCACTCCGACCGGCGGACGCGCTATCTCGACTTCGCCTGCGGCACCGGGCGTATCCTGGCCGTGTTTCGCGATCTGGTGGACTCACGGGTAGGCATCGACACCAGCGCGGGGCAGCTCGAGATCGCTCGCCGGAAGGACCCCGAGGCACAGCTGCTCTGCGGCAACGTGGTTACGGAGCCGGAGCTGCTGGCCTGCAGGGCGTTCGACCTGATCACCTGCTTCCGACTGGTGGTCAACCTGGAGCCGGAATACCGGCTCCCGATCCTGCGACGTCTGCGTGCGCTCCTCGCGCCCAGCGGGCGGCTCGTCATCGACAATCACATGAACCGGTACTCGGTGCTGGGGCTGGGCGCGATGTTCGCGCACCGGATTCTGCGCATGCCGAGGAAGCCCTTCGTGCCGCCCGGGAGGCGCGGCATCATCTCCACCCTTTCGGAGGGTGAGCTGCGCCGGATCCTGGTCGCCGCCGGGTTCGAGGTGGAGCAGGTCTTCCGTATCTTCGTCCTGCCGGGACACGGCTCCCTGACACTCCTTCCCGGGAGGTGGCTGGTGCCGGTGGAGCGCGGGTTGAGCCGAGTACCGCTGCTCAATCGGCTCTCCAAGAATCAGATCTACGTCTGCCGCCCGGGCCGGCAGCTGCCGGCGTGAGCACCGCGCGCATCACCCACTGGGTCTTCAATTACGAGCCGCAATGGGAGGCTGTTTCCAAGGAGATCGCATCCTTGCGGGCGGGACTCGCGGAGGCGGGGAACGCCTCGTTGATCAGCCTCAACACCAAGGACCGGTCGCTCCGGCTTCGCGGCCGGGAGAAGCGGATCCCGCTGCCGCGAGCGCTGCCGCTGCTCCCTTTCCTGCTGCCTCACGCCGCGCGCGGCGAGGTCAACCACCTCTTCGCCTCCCCCGGCGAACGCTACCTGACGCCCGTGCTCGCGCGGTACAACGGGGTGCTGACCGTCGCGAAGGACACCAGCAGCCTGCAGCGGATCCAGCGCAACGCGGCGGTGTTCCGCCGCTACAGGGCGATCGTGGTACAGTGCGAGCGTGACCGCGACCGTATGCGCCAGCTCGGTGTAGAGAACGACCGCCTGCGGCTGATTCGTCCCGGAATTTCGGTTGCGCCCTACCGTGAGCCTGACGAGCCGTTCACCATCCTCTTCGCGTCCAGCCCATTCACGGCGGGGGATTTCCTCAGTCGCGGCATCTACCTGATGCTGCGCACCGCCGCGCGCGTGCCGGAAATCCGGTTTCTCCTCGTCTGGCGAGAGCGCCATTTGGCCAAGGTGCGCCAGCTGATGGAGGATGCCGGCGTGACCAACGTCGAGGTGCTGAACGGGGTAGTTGGTGACATGGGCGCGGTCTACGGGCGGGTTCACGCGACCATCCTTCCCGGGCTCGAGGACCGCAGCTTCATCCCCGCACCGCGCAGCGGGCTGGAGTCGCTCGCCCACGGCAAGCCGTTGCTCGCCTCGCACTTCGTTGCCATCGCGAGCTCGGTGGCCGCTGCGGGAGCGGGGGTGGTGTTCGCCCCGACGGTGGGGGGGCTGGAGGACGCGATCGTGCGATTGCGGAACGGCTACGCCGCCTTTCAGGATCGGAGCCAGGCCTACATCCGCGAGAACTACTGCCCGACGACCCACCTCGAACTGTACCGGCGGCTCTACCGGACGCTTGGCGTCTGAGTCACCCCGCCGCAGGCCGCCCTCGGCCGCAACCGGTCGGGGGAGGGCGGGCGCCGGACTCGCCACCGGCGCGCTGATGTTGCCGGCGATGGCACCGGTTTGGCACCGCCGTGGCCGGCGGAGCCCGCATAGGCGACGCCCGGAGGTCAAGGGCCTCCCCGGCGCCTTGGTCACGCGAGCCTCTCTCATGAGTGTGTCGTAATTCGGACGCTAAGCCCGAGAATGCAGAAGATCGTGAACGGCCGGGCACCCGTGATTTCGCGCGGGTGCGGGCCTCGTCAGCCCTTCACATGGCCCCGGTCACCCGCGTCGGCCGATTGCGATTCGTCGTCGTCCCGTCTCCCAACTGGCCATACTCGTTCGTCCCCCAGCAGAACGCGACGCCCGCCGCCGTCCTGGCGCAGGTGTGCGCGGCTCCCGCGGTCATCTGGCTGAAGGAGCGCCCGCCCGCGACCGCCCTGGGCAGGAACCGCAGGTAGTCCTTGCCGTCGCCGATCTCGCCGTTGCGCCCGCCGCCCCAGCAGAACGCCTTGTCCGCCGTGCTGACTCCGCAGGTGAACGCGCCGAGGCCCGCGTCCACCAGGCGGAACCGCCGGCTGATCGACACCCGCCGGGGCGTGAAGTTCCCCCCCGCGGCCTGTGCGCTGTCCCCCACCTGGCCGACCGAATCGCTCCCCCAGCAGTACACCACGTCCGACGTCGTGACCCCGCAGGTGTGCGTGGCGCCGGCGGCCACCTGGCGGAACCTGTGCCCGCCGCTCACCGCGACGGGGGTCGACTGCCTCGGGATGATCCCCGCCCCGAGCACGCCGCGGTCGTTGAAGCCCCAGCAGTAGGCTGCGTCGGCAGTGGTCACCCCGCAGGTGTGTGCCTCCCCGGCATCCACTCGGCGGAACAGGTGCCCGCCCGCGACCGCCACCGGTCTGGATCGGTTCGACGTCGCGCCGTTCCCCAGGTTCCCGGCCCCGCCCTGGCCCCAGCAGTAGGCGCGGTTGTCCGTGGCGACCCCGCAGGTGTAGTCCAGACCCGCACTCACCGTGCGGAACTCGAGCGCTCCGGCCACCGCGACCGGTCTCAGCCGCCGGATGGTGGTCCCGTCGCCGAGCTGGCCCGCGACGTTGAGTCCCCAGCAGTAGGCGCGATGGCCGGCGGTGACGCCGCAGGTGTGCCGGCCGCCGGCGCTCAGCTGGGAGAACGCGAGCGCCTGGGTCGCGGCGAGCGCCGGAGGCTCGGGGCCGGTGGGTGACGCCGTGTCGTCGCGGCAGGCGAGGGTGAGAGCCAGCAGGAGAGCCGGCGTGGACGGCGGGATCCGTCGGCGTGGGGCACAAGGTTCCATGGAGGCCTCGTTCCGGTGGTGCCCGGACGATGCGGACCCTGGTTCAAGTCGATTTCAAGCGGTCGCTAGCCGGGGCTCCGCGCGGCCTCCAGGATCCGCCGCCGCTGGCCCGGCGTCAGCATCTCCCGCTCCACCACCTGCCGCAGGATGCGGGCGACGAAGGAGTAGCCCCGCGGCTCCGCCAGCAGCCACCGGTGCCACTCCAGCTCGTCGAGTGCCCGCGCAATCTCCTCCGGCGCCATGCCCAGGGCGCGCTCGAGGAGCAGCGGGGTGGTGAGGTCTCCCAGCACGGCGGCGGCCATCAGCACCTGCTGTGCGGCCGGGCTCAGGCGGCGGGCGGCGATCCGGATGGCGGCGACCACCGCGTCGGGCAGATCGCCAGGGAGGCTCTGGTCGAGGGTGCGGAGCGGTTCCGGCCATGTCGCGGAGATGGTGCCAAGGTCGAGGCCCAGCGCCACGGCCTGTAGCAGCCCCACCGCGAGCAGCGGGACGCCCGCGGAATCGGTGGCGACCCGCCGCACCACCCGGTCCAGCGCCACCGGGTCGTATCCCGCCAGCACCCGCTCGGCCAGCGCGCGCAGCGCGGCGCGGTCCAGGGCCCGGAGCCGGACCGCGTCGCCGTCGAACCCGCGCCCGATCCGGGTCCGCAACTCGTCGAGATCCGGACGCTGGGGGAACGGCGCCATGGCGAGCACCAGCGTGAGCGGCGCGGCGACGAGGTCGCGCAGGGCGACGCCGAGGGCGAGCGCGGAGTCGGGGTCCAGCCACTGCGCGTCGTCCACCGCGAGCGTGACCGGCTTCTCCTCCGCCGCGGCCCGGAGCACCTCGACGAACGCGCGGCCGAGCGGCCAGTCCGCCGCCGCGGCGCCCGGGAA
>DASUSR010000305.1:0-13351 GCA_036375015.1 Gemmatimonadales bacterium | reverse complement strand
GTGACAGTAGTGCTGCTCCCGGGCGGGCTGCAGATGTCGTTCAGCGGGCACGCGGTGCGGCACGTGGACGGGCAGCAGCTCCAGCGGCGCGGGCTGGTGCCCGACGTACCGGTGCGGCCGACGATCGCCGGGCTGCGCGCCGGGCGTGACGAGGTGCTCGAGGCCGCGGTGAGCTACCTCGAGCGGAAGGAGCAAACCCCAACTTCAGACTGAGCGTCCAACCCGCTGAAACTGCCGCCCTAGCCCCCCGTAGAGCCAATAGGTACCCACCGCAGCCACCCCATCGCCGACACCGGCCTCCCGGAGGTCCGCATGCCCCGCGCACCCAGCTCCCGACTGCTCCGCTCCAGCCCGCTCCTCCTCCTCGCTCTGCTCTCCGCCTGCGACCGCGCCCAGAGCCGGACCGATACCGCCGGCGCCACTGTGACGGACGCCGCCGGCACCGTGCCCATCACCGCCGCCTCGGAGGACGCCCGGCGGCTCTACCTCCAGGGCCGGGACCTCACCGAGAACCTCCGCGCCCACGACGGCCGCAAGCTGTACGCGCAGGCGCTCGAGGCCGACCCGTCGTTCGCCATGGCGCACTACCAGCTCGCCGTCAACTCGGCCACCGCCAAGGACTTCTTCGAGCACATCAAGCACGCCGTGGAGCTGTCCGGCCGGGCATCAGAGGGCGAGCGCCTGACCATCCTGGCCGCGGAGGCCGGCGGCAATGCCCAGCCCGGCAAGCAGCTCGAGTATCTCACCGAGCTGGTGTCCAAGCACCCCGACGACGAGCGGGCTCACTTCCTCCTCGCCAACGCCTACCTCGGCCGGCAGGACTACCCCAAGGCGGTGGAGCACTACGAAACCGCGACGAAGATCAACCCCCGCTTCTCCCCGGCCTACAACTCGCTCGGCTACACCTACCGCCCGATGGAGAAGTACGCCGAGGCGGAGGGCGCCTTCAAGAAGTACATCGAGCTGATCCCCGACGACCCCAATCCCTACGATTCATACGCCGAGCTGCTGATGAAGACCGGGCGGTTCGACGAGTCCATCGCCCAGTACCGCAAGGCGCTCGAGCTCGACTCCAACTTCACGCCGTCCCGGGTGGGGATCGCGAGCAACCTGATGCTGCAGGGCAAGCACAAGGAGGCGCTGGCGGCGATGGACGAGATGTACCGGGTCGCCCGGGACGACGGCGAGCGGCGCACCGCGCTCTTCGTCAAGGGCGTGATCCTGACCGACGCGGGGAAGACCGACGCCGCGGTCAAGGAGATCGAGAAGGAGTTCGCCATCGCCGAACGGGCGGGCGACTCGGCCAACATGAGCGCCGACGTCCAGCTCATCGGCAACATCCTGCTCGACGCGGGTCGCACCGACAAGGCGGCCGCGCGGTTCCGGCAGGCGCTGGAGCTGGTCGAGACGTCGAGCCTGTCCGACGAGGTCAAGACCGACACCCGGCTGGCCGACCGCTACAACCGGGCCCGGGTGGCGCTCGCCAAGGGCGACCTGGCCACCGCCCGGACCGAGGCCGCGGCCTACCTCGAGGGCGCCGAGGCGCGGCAGAACAGCTTCCGGGTCCGCCAGGCGCACGAGCTGGCGGGCAGCATCGCGCTCACGGAGAAGAAGTACGACGAGGCGATCGCCCACCTGGGGCAGGCCAACCAGCAGAATCCGCAGGTGATCTACTGGACGGCGCTCGCCTACAAGGGCAAGGGCGACGCGGCCAAGGCCAAGGAGTTCGGCACGAAGGCGGCGCAGGCGAACCTGCTGCCGCAGATCGGGTATGCCTTCGTACGGGAGGAGGCGGGAAAGCTCTAGTATCGGGACGCGGCGCGGAAAGCCTGCGCCGGGTGTTCGCGCGGGCCGCCGGGCTGGACCTGCGGTTCCGCGGGGCTTCGCCGGACGCACGCGGGCTCGCCCGGACCCTTCGGGGTCGTCAGGGGGGGCTCGCCAGCTTGAGGCCCACGATCCCGCCGATGATCGCGCCCAGCGCGAGCAGCCGTCCGGTGCTCCTGGGCTCCCCGAGGACCAGGATCCCGATCAGCGCCGTGCCCACCGCGC
The DNA here is from genome assembly GCA_036375015.1 of Gemmatimonadales bacterium. GTDB lineage: Bacteria > Gemmatimonadota > Gemmatimonadetes > Gemmatimonadales > GWC2-71-9 > CAVVWJ01. The sequence goes on along the minus strand of DASUSR010000305.1, from coordinate 11,302 downwards.
CGATGCCGGTCCAGACCGCGTAGCCGGTGCCGACCGGGATCGTGCGGAGCGCCCGGGCCAGCAGCACGATGCTGAGCCCCATCGCGGTCACGGTCACGGCGCTCGGCAGCAGGCGGGTGAAGCCCGCCGTGTACTTGAGCCCGACCGCCCAGACCACCTCCAGCAGGCCGGCGACGATCAGCAGGGTCCAGCCGGCGCCCATGCTCCCTCCTTAAGTGGATCTACCGGAAGTGCGTCTACCGGCCCCGCTTACCCGGGGTCCACTCCAGCAGCTCTCCCGGCTGTACCTGGAAGAAGGCGCAGAGCCGGTCGAGGGTGTCCGCGTGCAGCCGGCCGAAGCGCCCGCCCGGCCGGGAGAGCCGGTAGGCGCTGGGATAGCTCAGCTTCGCGCCGCGGCTCAGCGCGTAGGCGGTGATGCCGCGCCGCGCCATGAGTCGGTCGATCTTGAGGCGGACCATGGGGCCTTTCGGGTGGGGAACGCAGGGCCGACCGGTGTGTAGCCTTGCGGTATGTAGCGCAGCAGTATAGCATACAATCGCCTCGCCGACCATAGGGTCGGCACCGAGATGCGCCCACTCCGATTACTTCGCCCCACTCCCGGGACCCAGCGATTCGAGTGCCCACCTCCCGGAGGGTAGCTCGTGGCCCCACTTCCGCAGTCCCCCGCCACCGCCCGCCGGCCTCGACGCCGCCGGATCGGCATCCTCGACCTGGCCACCAAGAATCCGCGCAACGCCCTGTACGGGCGGCTCATGAACGCCAACCTCGCCAGCATCATGCCCCAGGTGCTGGCGGTCTGGTGTGAGGAGGCGGGGCACGAGGTACACTACGCCTGCTACACCGGCGGCGAGAATCTCGCGGAACTGCTGCCGCGGGAGCTGGACCTCGTGTTCATCGGCGCGTTCACCCAGGCGGCGCAGCTCTCCTACGCCCTCAGCAACATGTACCGGCAGCGCGGCGCGGTCACCGTGCTCGGCGGCCCCCACGCGCGCTGCTACCCGGAGGATGCCCAGCGCTACTTCGACTACGTGCTGGGGTTCACCGACCGGGCGGTGGTGGACGACGTGCTCGCCGAGTGCGCGCCCCACCGGCCCATGGGACGCTCGCTCTCGGCCGCCAGGCAGCCGGCCGAGCTGCCCAGCCTCGAGGCACGCTGGAAGTTCGTCGAGGCCACCCTGGCCAAGGCGCCCACCATCAAGATCGTGCCGATGCTCGGCAGCCTCGGCTGTCCCTACACCTGCAGCTTCTGCATCGATTCGACGGTGGAGTACCAGCCGCTCGGCTTCCCCCAGCTGAGCGAGGACCTGCGCTTCCTGCTCCGCCGGATGCCGCGGGCGATCGTGGGCTGGCACGACCCCAACTTCGGCGTGCGGTTCGACGACTACATGGAGGCGGTGGAGGCGGCGGTGCCGCCCGGCCGCCTGCGCCACATCGCCGAGAGCAGCCTGTCGCTGCTGTCGGAGCCGCACCTCCAGCGGCTCCGGCGGAACGGGTTCCAGGCGCTGCTGCCCGGGATCGAGTCGTGGTACGACATGGGGAACAAATCCAAGACCCGGCGCACCGGCATGGACAAGGTGAAGCAGGTCTCCGAGCACGTGAACCTGATCCTGCGCTACGTGCCCTACGTGCAGACCAACTTCGTGCTCGGGCTCGACAGCGACGAGGGCCCCGAGCCGTTCGAGCTGACCAAGCGGTTCCTGGATCTGACGCCGGGCGCGTTCCCGGCGTACTCGCTGCTCTCCGCCTTCGGCCGGGCGGCGCCGCTCAACCTGGAGTACCAGCGGGCCGGCCGGGTGCTGCCCTTCCCCTTCGCGTTCCTCAACAACAACCACGCGATGAACGTCGTGCCGGCGAACTACTCGTGGCCCGAGTTCTACGACCTGCTGGTGGACCTGAGCCGCTACTCCTTCTCCTGGCGGGCGATCGGGCGGCGGTTGCGGGCGACCGACGGCGCGATCCCCAAGTGGATGAACGTGGTGCGCGCGGTCTCCTCGGAGGGCTGGGGCCGGATCCGGTATCACACCACGATCCGGAAGCTGCTCGACACCGACGCGGGCGTCCGGGGGTTCATGGAGGGGACCAGCACCGAGCTGCCGGCCTTCTACGCCGCACGGATCGAGCACGACCTCGGCCCCCTGCACGGGCACCTGCCGGACGGCGCCATCATGCACGACCCGAACGCGTACCTCAAGAGCTCGGTCCTGACGGCGACGGTGACGCCGCTCCAGGCCGGCCGCCGCCCTGCCCGGGCGGCGACGGAGACCCGGTCGGCCTGAGCATCAGTTCGCGCCGGCCCCTCCCATCGGATTCGCGTCCGGGCGCAACGCGCGGAGCTGCCGCTCCAGGGAGCCGAGCGACTCGCGCAGCTCGTCTCTCAGCTCGTTCCAGTTCGCCGCGGTGGCGTCGGTGAGCCGCTCGAAGTTCCGGCCCACGGTGGTGCGGGCATCGCGCGCCTCGGCGACGGCCTTCGCGCGGGCCTCCGACGCGTCCTCGTTGATTCCGCGCTCCAGCTCGGCAAGCTCCCGGTCGAGTCGGTCGAGCCGCTCGCGCACGTCGCGGCGGAACTCGTCCCGCCGGTCGTAGGAGGTCACCCCGACCTCGTCGGCCGCGTCCTCGGCCGCCTCTCCGACCTCGTCGGCCGCGTCTCCGGCGGCGTCGCCGAGGTCGTCCGCTCCCTGGCGAATCTCCTCGCCGGCCTGGTCGCCGGCATTCTCGATCCGGTCCGCCGCATCCTGCCGGCCGCGATCCTCGCACGCCATCGTGAACGCGACCACGAGCGCGGCCAGTCCCCAGGTCATGGGCCTCATAGGATTCGCTCCCCTCTCGTCAGGCGGGTGGATGCCATGATTCTCGTCCTGCGACGATAACCGCCGGGGCCCCGCGGCATCGTGACGCCGCTCACGAGGCCGCGGGAGAGCCGCCTCCCGGCCGGCGCGGGTCGAGATGCGCACGGGGGCGATCGGGGGCCATGGACGGCTCTTGACGGGTAGTGTACCACAGCCTACTGTGGTCTCGCCGGACTTCCCACCACACACGAGAAAAGCACACCCAGCGAAAGCCGGGGCCGCAAAGCCACGGGTCCTCGTCTCCTCCGCGACGCCTCACCTGACGCCACGAAGGACCCAAGACCGCCGAGCTGCCAAGCCTCCAAGGAGGCAGCCATGCACACCGACCGCGCGGTGATTCTTGTCGCCACCGCATTCCTCCTCGCGTGCCAGCCGGACAGCAACCTGCCGACCGATGCACAAACGCCCACCGCTGCCGCGGCGCGGACGCCGAACCAGGAGCGGCTGGAGATCCAGCTCCAGCGCTTCAGCACCCAGGCCATGCTGCTCGCCGGCGAGCGGCACGGCGTGACCAAGATCCGAGGGAAGACGCTGGGACCCGGGCGTGCCAGGCGGCGCGGGTCGCAGGCGCGTCTCGAGGACGTGCCCATCGCCGCCAGTCCGGCGGCTGAAGAGAACGAGCCCAGCGTGGCCGCGAATCCCCGGCAGAAGAAGAAGCTGGTGGTCGGCTACCACTCCGTCACCGACAACGTCTATTGCCACGCACGACGCAGCTCGGACGGCGGACGTACCTGGTCGGCGCCGGTCGTGATGCCGCAACTGACGGCGGAAAGCTCCTGCAGCGATCCGGTGATCGCCTACGCGCCCGACGGGAGCCGGGTCTATTACGCCTACATGGACATCAAGTTCACGACCGGGGACGATTACGACATTCTGGTCAGCTACTCCGCCGACGACGGCGCCACCTGGATCGGACCGTTCATCGCGCTCAACAGCGCGGCGGGTCTCTTCGTCTACGACAAGCCCTGGCTGGGGACGCCCGACGACGACCGCCGGTACGTGTACGTAACGGCCACCCGGTTCGACCTCACCGCGCCGGGGGCCTGCGCCATCGTCTTCACCCGGTCCGCGGACCGCGGCACCTCCTTCGGCGGCCCCACGGTGCTGGACCAGAGCGGGGGCGGCTGCGGCGAGGGCTCGAGTCCTGTCGTGCAGGGCTCGCGTCCGTCGGGCGGCAGGCACGGACAGGTGCTGGCGGCGTGGTACCATTCCGGTACCGACGGCTGGCTCGCCGGTTCCTTCACCATTCGCACCAGGCACTCGACCGATCATGGGGCGACGTTCGGTCCGCCGGCGGTCGCGGCGACGGACCGCTCCGAGGCGCCCTTCTGGCTGGGTCCGTTCGCCTGCTACGAGCGCTGGTGGGGGTCGATGTTCCCCGACGTGGAGCTGGGGCCCGACGGCGCCGCGCACATCATCTATACCCACGACCCCGTGCCCGGCAGCGAGACCGCCGAAGAGGGCGACGTGCGCTATGTGCGGAGCGGGGGTGCACCGTACACCCGCTGGTCCAGACCGGTCACGGTCAACGACGACCATACGGTCAGTGCCCAGGGGTATGCGGCGATCGAGCTGATGGCCGAAGGGAGCGGCCAGTCGGCCAGGCCGCACGCGGCCTGGATGGACCACCGGCTGCCCCTGGAGGCCGCAAGCGGATCGGAATGCCCCTTCGGCGAGGACGTCGAGAACCTGGAGTTCGACATCTTCTACTCGACCCGGCAGGGGTCGCGCTGGAGCGACAACGTCCGGGTGAGCGGCCGGGCCTCACGCAGCGACTTCATCTTCCTCGGCGACTACATCGACCTGACCGCGACCAACGGCTCCCAGTTCGCCGCCTGGACCGACCGGCGGGATAAAGGCACCGTGTTCGACCTGGAGGACGACGTCTGGGGCAGCCGGACCCATCGGGTGCAGGTGGCCACGGGTCCGTAACCGGCAATCCGGCTGGATCGGCCGATGGGGTGAGCCGCGAGGCACCGCAGCCGTAGCGGCGCACCCCGTCGGCCCTTACTATCCTCACCAGCACGTCATCATTCCCCAGACGCCCGATCCTGCACTCCCGACCCGCCGGTGAGGCGAAGCATGCCCTTCCTCGCGAAGATCGCGGCGCTCGCCCTGGTCTACTACGCCGTGGCCCGGCTCGGGCTCCACTGGGCGTCCATCGGCCACAGCATCTCACTCGTCTGGCCCCCCACCGGCGTCGCGCTCGCGGCGCTCGTCGTCCTAGGCCTGCGCGCATGGCCCGGCGTCACGATCGGTGCGTTCCTGGCCAACGCGGCCACACCGGACCCGCTCGCTGCCGCGGCCGGGATCGCCGTCGGCAACACGCTGGAGGCGGTGCTCGCTGCCGGCATCCTGGTGCGCCTCGCCGGCGACCGCCCCCGGCTCGACACCGTGCTGGCCGTGCGCGCCCTGCTCCTCGCCGCCCTGGCGGGCGCGCTCGCGAGCGCGCTGGTCGGCCTCACCTCGCTGGCGGCCACCGGGGCGCTGCCCGGCGCGAGCCTCGCCACCGCCCTCGCGGTGTGGTGGACCGGCGACCTGCTCGGCGCGCTGGTGGTCGCCCCGCTCCTCCTCGCCTGGGTGGCGCACCCGCCCTCCACCGCGGGCACCCGGGGTGTGCTCGAAGTGGCGCTGCTCTGCCTCGGCACCGCGGCCGCCGCCGAGCTCGGGCTCGGCCGCATCCTCCCAATTCCGCCGATGCTGCGCCAGCTCGATTACCTCTACCTGCTCTTCCCCTTCGTCATCTGGGCGGCGCTCCGGTTCGGAAGCCGGGGCGCGAGCTTGATCACGTTCACGGTGGCGGCCGTCGCCGTCTGGCGCACGGTGGCCGGCGGCGGACCGTTCAACGCTCCGACCGCCGGCGGGACGCTCTTCGCCACCGCGTGCTACCTCGGCGTGGTGGCCGTCACCGGCCTGCTCGTCGCGGCCGCGGCGGCCCACGAGCGGGAGACGGCGACTGAGGAGCTGCGTCAGCGCGACGAGCAGCTCCGCATCGCGCTGGACGCCGCGCGGATGGGCGTCTGGTACTGGTCGGCCGCCGACAACCGGTTGTCCTGGGACGACACGCTGCGGCGGATGTACGGGGTGAGTCCGGAGGAGCGCATCGCCGGCTACGAGGACTTCATCTCCCGGGTACACCCGGAGGACCGGGAGATGGTGAACGCCACGGTGCGGAAGGCGATGGGTGAGGGCGGACGGCTCGACTACGAGTTCCGGATCGTGCTGCCCGACGGCGGGATTCGCTGGATCGCGGACCAGGGGCGCGTGGTTCAGGGCCCGGACGGCCGCCTGGCGGGAATGACCGGCACCTGTCAGGACGTCACCGACCGGCGAGCGGCGGAGGAGCAGCTGCGCTTGGCGCACCGCATGGAATCGGTGGGGCGGCTGGCGGGCGGCGTGGCGCACGAGGCGAACAACCAGATGAGCGTGGTGGTCGGCGCGGCGGACTTCATCCTCCGCCGGCCCGACCTCCCGCCGGCGGTCCGGGCGGATGCGGAGCAGATCCGCGCCGCGGCCGAGCGGACGGCCGCGATCACCGCCCAGCTCCTCGCGTTCAGCCGCCGGCAGATGCGGCAGCCGCGGCTGCTGGAGCCGAACGAAGTGCTGCAGGGCTTCCGGCCGGTGCTCGAGCGCACGATGGGCGAAGACTGCACCGTCGCGCTCCGGCTCGGCGCCCTCGCGGGACCGGTGCGCGCGGATTCCGGGCAGCTCGAACAGGTCCTGCTCAACCTGGCGCTCAACGCCCGCGACGCGATGCCGCGCGGCGGCCGGCTGACCGTGGAGACGTCCACGGTGGAGCTGGGCACCGCTCCGGCGGGCATGCCGCACGGGGTGGAGGTCCGCTCGGGACGCTACGTGCTCCTGGCGGTGAGCGACACGGGGCACGGGATGGACCGCGAGACGCTGGCGCACGCCTTCGAGCCGTTCTTCACCACCAAGGGGGTAGGCCGCGGCACCGGCCTGGGGCTGGCGACGGTCTACGGGATCGTCAAGCAGAGCGACGGCTACGTCTGGGCCTACAGCGAGCCCGGCCAAGGCACCACGATCAAGATCTATCTCCCGATCGCGGACGAGGAGCCCCGGCCGGCGGAGGCCACCCGCGAGCGGGTGGAGACGGCCGACGGTGAGCTGGTGATGGTGGTGGAGGACGAGCCTCAGGTGCGGGCGATCGCGGCGCGGGCGTTGTGCGAGGCCGGGTTCCGGGTCCTGGAGGCGGAGCACGGCGCGCGGGCGCTCGAGCTGCTCCGGGGCGCGGCGCGGCCCGCGCTGGTGCTGGCCGACGTGGTGATGCCCGGAGTGAGCGGCTCGGAACTCGCGGCACAGGTGGCGCAGCTCGCGCCGGGTACCCCGGTGCTGTTCACCTCGGGGTACACCGACGGCGAGATCCTGCGGCGTGGGCTGCTCGAGCCGGGCGTGGCCTTCCTGCCGAAGCCGTTCTCGCCCGAGGCGCTGGTCCACGCGGTGGCGGCGACCCTCCGGACGCGCGCCGCGCCCGCGGAAGTGATCAGGTCGCCGGCGGAGTACTGATCGGAGAGGGTCCGCCGGGCGGGGGCGATCCGGGCGACCTCGGGGGCTCGGACCAGTGCCGGATCTGCGTGCCTACGGCCCGTCCACCGGCAGCCCGCTCGGCACGCCGGCCGGCACGATCGCGCTCAGGTTCCGCGCCGCGGGGTCGGTCAGCGCCGTCATGAACTCGGTCACCTCGTCGATCGTCACGTCGTCGAACACCACGCCGTCCAGCAGCGTGTCCCGGGTGGCGAGGATGTCCTCCACGTTGGCGAGCAGTGTGCCCCGCAGCGCCGGCTCCAGCTCGCTCCCGTCGAAGCTCCGCAGCTTGACGTGCGACTCGCTGTAGTGGGCGATGAACTCCCGCAGGCTGAAAAACGCTCCGTCGTGCCCGTAGGGTGCGGTCAGCTCGACGTTGCGGAGCGGAGGGGTCCGGAAGGCGTAGCGGTCTGCGGCCCGGCCGGTCTCGCGCATGCGGCCGAAGTCGTCGCGGCCCGAGGGCCCGTCGCCCTGGCCCGGCCCGAACTGGGCGACCGCGACGTTGTGGAACAGGTTGTCGGTGAGCGCGGGGCCGTTGTGGCACACCGAGCAGCGGGCGGTGAGGAAGTTCCGCGCCCCGCGGAGCTGCACTTCGGTAAGCGCCGCGTCGTCGCCCGCGAGGAAGCGGTCCCAGGGCGAGTCGGTGAATGCCAGGCGGTCGATGAGGAACCCCGCGATGGCGTTGCTGGCGTGGCCGAAGTTCATCTCCGCGTAGCGGGTCCCGGGATAGGCCGCCTCGAACAGCCGGCGATACTCCCCGATCCGGCCCAGCCGGTCCATCAACCGGTTCCAGACCTGCTGGGGCTGCTTGTCGCTCACCGCGGCCAGCTCGTTCCCCGCCTCGGCCCGCATCTCCTCGCGCGAGAGCACCGGGAACAGCGGCAGCGCCGAGAGCGCGCCGAACTCGAAGGCCCGGGTCATATGCGGCTGGACCCGCTGCTTCGCCGGGGTGACGAAGTGGCCCTCCGGGTCCCGCACCACCCGCCCGTCCCAGAAGAACGGCCCGATCGCGTGGAGGTTGAAGGCGGGCGGGGCGTTGCGGGGGATAAAGGCGCCGTCGGGATGCACCCGGTCGGCGCCCAGCCCGACGCCACCCTGGCCGATCGAGAGGCTGCGCGCGTCGCCGGTGCCGAGCGACGGGAGGTGGCAGGTCATGCAGGAAATGTCACGATTGCCGCTGAGGATCTTGTCGAAGGCGAGCGCCTGACCCAGCCGCACCAGCTCGGGCCTGACCGGAGCCGGCCGCCCCAGCGGGCCGATGCCCCGCGCGGCCGCCCGCTCCCTGACCTCCTGCACCAAGGCATCGGTGGACGCCTCGGCGAGTGCCGGCGGGCCGCCGGAGGGAGGGGCGGTCGTCTCGTCGCCGGCGCACCCGAGGAGCAGGGCACCGAGGGCAGCGGGCAGAAGGAGGCCACGTCGGACCATAGGGAACGCTCCTGTCGAAGAACCTGCGGACACGAGAGGCGCAATCGGGTTCATACGGAGTGGGGCTCAAACCTGGTGCACGAAGCGTACCTCGAGCTGGCCCCGCCGGGCGGCGCCGCCGGGGACGACTGGGCACCCTTCTTCGGCGCGGCGGCCCCGCGATGGGACAGGTGTTGGTGGATTTCGCCCGCAGCCGGGGGGCGCTCAAGCAGGGAGGCGTGCGGCGGCAGCGCGCCCGAGGCTCATGGGGCTGGAGCGTGGCTGGCCTGGCGGGTATCGATGCCTAGAACTCCCGCCCGACTCCACCCGCCTTGCATTACCACCGGAGACGCGCTCCCGAATCACTCGCTCGGCCACGTCGGGCGCGTTCGCGTCCGAAAGCCAGTTGGGCATGTCCCGGACCCGGAGCACCGGGCCGAAGCCTATCGCATAGAGGTCGACTACGTCACACCGGTGCCCCGCATCCGAGAGCCCTCTGGTGAACTGCTCCAGCACCGCGTGGCAGAAGGATCTCGGATCGGGATGCGCGTAGACGGTCAGGACCTTCACGAGACCCTAGCTCGCCGTGGTATCCACCACGACACCGGAGCTGTCGATCTTGACTGTCGCGGGCGCAGGGCCCGAGGATTCCCCTCGGCTGCCGCTGCAGGCGCCCAGCGAGGAGATGGTGACTGCGAGAAAGAGTACGGTCTTCATCGATTGCCTCAAGTTGAAAGGAGGGTCGCGAGGGGATCTTGCCAGCTGATGACGGTGCGTCGCCCGAATTATAACGGACCGGCCCCGGATCCCTTGGTCGCTTCGCTCCCTCCGGCTGCACCAGGGCCCCACCCCCGGCAGTCCGCGCCCGCAGCGATCGGCCCCCCGGCTAGTGTGGCCAACCCCGGAATTGGATAGTACGTTAGGGCGACACCACCCCGCCCCGGGGCCCCACCCGCCGCCCGAGCCCGACGATGCCTAGAACCGAGTCCGACAAGCGCAAGTCCGGCGGCCTCCAGGTCGCCGAGCCCCCAGCCGCCCCCGAGCCCCAGCCCGAGAGCCTCGACAAGGTCCGCGACATCCTCTTCGGCAGCCAGATGCGCGCCGTGGAGACCCGGCTCCAGGGACTCGAGGAGCGCATCCGGCAGGAGCACGAGGTCATGCGCGCCGACTTCGGCAAGCAGACCGAGTCGCTCGACGCCTTCATCCGGAGCGAAGTGCAGCTCCTCACCGAGCGACTGGCGGCGGAGCGCGCCAAGCGTACCGAGGAGCTCAAGTCGCTCGCGGCCGAGATCAAGGAGGCGCTCCGCGCGCTGGAGAAGCGCCACGTGAAGCTGGAGGAGGCCACCAGCATGGCCGACGCGGCACTCCGCGACCAGCTCCTGATGCAGTCCACGAGCGCCGCGGCCGAGCTGGCCAAGCTGGGCGAGCGGCTCTCGGCCGACCTGAGCCGGTCGCACCAGGAGCTGAGCACCGCCAAGACCGACCGCGCCGCCCTGGCCACGCTGCTCAACGAGATGGCCGCCCGCCTCGCGGGCGGGCCGGGTCCGGCGGCGCCGGGGAAGAACGGGCCCCGAGGCTAGCCATGCCCGACGAGCGGGCGCCCTGGCAGACTCCGAGTGGAGGCTACGAAGCCGCTTCGGCCGACCTGGCCGAGCTGCGCGAGCTGATCCTCGGCGCCGAGCGGCGCCGGCTGGAGGAGCTCGAGCGCCGGCTCGACGCCGCAGGTCTCACCCGCGAGGAGCTGGCCGAGCTGCTGCCCGAGGCGATCGCGCTGCGCTCGGGGCGCGACCGCCAGCTGGCCCGCGCGCTCGCGCCGACGGTCGAGAACGCGATCGGCGAGTCGGTCCGGCGCAATCCCCGGCCCATCGCCACCGCCATCTTCCCGGTGCTCGGCCCGGCCATCCGCAAGGCGATCGCCGAGGCGCTGGCCGGGCTGGTGTCCTCCATCAACCGCGCGCTCGAACACAGCCTCTCCGTCCGCGGACTCAGGTGGCGGCTCGAGGCATGGCGCACCGGCGTGCCCTACGCCCAGATCGTGCTGCGCCACGCGCTGGTCTACCGGGTGGAGCAGGTCTTCCTGATCCACGGCGACACCGGGCTCCTGCTGGCCCACGCGGCGGCACCCGATTTAGCGGCGGATAACGCCGACATGATCTCCGGCATGCTCACCGCCATCCGCGACTTCGTGGCCGACTCCTTCTCGCCCGAGCGCGAGGTGGGCGGCCTCCGACGGTTCAGCGTGGGCGAGCTGACCATCATGGTGGAGCAGGGTCCGCAGGCGCTGATCGCGGCGGTGGTGCGGGGCGAGGCCCCCGACACGCTGCTGGGCCGCCTGCAGGACACGCTGGAGACGGTCCACCTCCAGTTCGCCGGCCCTCTTGCCGAGTTCGACGGGGACACCGGGCCGTTCGCGGCCGCCCGGCCGCTGCTGGAGGAGTGCCTCACGACGGTCGTGGACACCGACCGTGGGCGGGAGGGCCGCCCCGGCCGGGCGTGGCTGCCGTGGG
>DASUSR010000304.1:0-4539 GCA_036375015.1 Gemmatimonadales bacterium | reverse complement strand
GCGGCGACGAGCTGAATCTGATCGAGAAGGGGAAGAACTACGGCTGGCCGATCCAGGCCTACGGCGAGGAGTACGCCGGCGTGCCCATCTCCGGGGCGGCGACCACGCGGGAGGACACGGAGCAGCCGGTCTACTACTGGGACCCGGTGATCGCGCCCTCGGGGATGCAGTTCTACAGCGGCGACCTGTTTCCCGACTGGCGCGGCAGCCTGTTCGTCGGGGCCCTCAAGGAGATGCGGCTGGTGCGGCTGGTGCTCGAGGACGAGCGGGTGGCCGGCGAGGAGCACCTCCTCACGGACCGGCGCCAGCGCGTCCGGGACGTTCGCCAGGGATCGGACGGCGCCCTGTATCTCGTCACCGACCAGGCCGACGGTGAGCTCTGGAAGATCGTACCCCGGCGCTGACTAGGCGGCGCGAGCCCGCAGCATCTCGGCGGCGACGATCTCGTAGGAGCGCAGCCGCGCCGCGTGGTCGTGGATCTGCGAGGTCAGCATCAGCTCGTCCGCCCCGGTGCGCTCGGCGAAGGCCGTGAGGCCGTGCCGCACCGTCTCCGGCGCGCCCACCACCGAGCAGGAGAGCATCTGCTCGATGAGGAGCCGGTCGCCCGGCGCGAGACGCTCCGCCAGATGCTCGTCCGGCGGTGGCAGCGGCCCGGGGCGCCCCCGGCGCAGGTTGACGAACGCCTGCTGCAGCGAGGTGTAGAGCCGGGTGGCCTCCGCGTCGGTGGCGGCGGCGAACACGTTGACCCCCAGCATCGCGTAGGGCCGCGCCAGCCGGTCCGACGGCTGGAATCGCGAGCGATAGAGCGCGAGCGCCTCCGTCATCGCCGCAGGCGCGAAGTGCGAGGCGAACGCATAGGGGAGCCCCAGCGCCGCGGCCAGCTCCGCGCCGAAGAGGCTCGACCCCAGGATCCAGATCGGCACGTCTGCGCCCGCGCCAGGCACGGCCCGCACGGCCTGGCCCGGCGCCGCGGGCTCGAACCACCCGATCAACTCCAGCACGTCCTGGGGAAACGAGTCGGCGGAGGCAGGGGGCCGGCGGAGCGCCCGCGCCGTCGCCGGGTCCGTCCCGGGCGCGCGGCCGAGCCCCAGATCGATTCGGCCGGGAAAGAGCGAGGCGAGCGTCCCGAACTGCTCCGCGATGATCAGCGGCGCGTGGTTGGGAAGCATGATGCCCCCGGCACCGATCCGGATCGTGCTGGTACCGGCCGCCACGTGGCCGATGACCACCGCGGTCGCCGCGCTCGCCACCCCAGGCATGCCGTGATGCTCCGCGAGCCAGAAGCGGTGGTATCCCCAGCGCTCCGCGTGGCGGGCCAGGTCGAGTGTGTTCCGGAGCGCCAGACCCGCGTCGCCGCCTTCGACGATGGGCGCGAGGTCGAGCACCGAGAGGCGCGGAGTCATGCCCCCGAGCCGCGGCTAGGACGTGGCCGGGGCGGTCTTCGAGAGCGCCGCCGCGACGCGCTCGAGTCTCCCGCGCGCGTCGTCCGCCACCTGGCGCAGGGTCTCGTTCTCGGCCAGCGTGCCGGCGGCGAGCAGGACCTGGGGGTCGCTCAGCCGCACGACGCTCTCCCCCGCATCCGCCGCTTCGACGGTGACGTTGCACGGCAGGAGCAGGCCGACCGTCGGATCGGCGCCGAGGGCCTCGTAGGCGAGCGGCGGATTGCAGGCGCCGAGGATGGCGTAGGGCCGGAACTCCCGGCCCAGCTTCTCCCGGAAGGCCGCCTGCATGTCGATGTGGGTGAGAACGCCGAAGCCTTCCTTCTGAAGAGCGGCGCGCACCTGGGCGATGGCCTCGTCGAAGGGGGCGGGGAGCCGGATCTCGGTGCCGAGCGATAGCTGCATGGAGTACTCCAACTGGGCGGTTGCGCTGGTGCCGCGCCCTATACGCGAGGCGCGGGAGTCTGCCGCGAAAGGGACCACGATGATCGCCCTGATGGAAGCCCGCGTGCCGGGCCCTTGACATCGCGTGTTATAACACCTATAGTTCCGTCATGCCGACCACCCTCCACGCCGAACTCCGCCAGCGCAAGCCCTTCGCCAGCCTCGAGCAGGAGGCCATGCTGAGCATCGCCCGCACGGCGGCGGTGCTGGAGCACGGCGCGGCCGAGGTACTGAAGCCGCACGGGCTCACGCCCACCCAGTTCAATGCGCTCCGGATCCTGCGGGGGGCGGGGGCGGAGGGCCTCTGCCGCAACGAGGTACGGGACCGGCTGATCGCGCGGGTGCCGGATGCCACCCGGCTGCTGGAGCGGCTCTGCGAGATGGGCCTGGTCGTGCGCGAGCGCGAAGGTCAGGACCGGCGATTCGTCCGTGCCCGCATCACCCGCGCCGGTCTCGAGCTGCTCGACGCGCTCGACGGCGTCATGCTGGGGCTCCACCGCCGGCAGCTCGGCCACCTCGGCGAGCGGAAGCTGCGGGCTCTGGTAGAGCTCCTGGCCGAGGCCCGGGACGGGTCCTAGTGCAATTTTTCTTACGGCAATATGTGTTACAACACACAAGGAGAGACCCCATGACCACCACCGCCATTTCAGCCGCTACGCCGGTATCCGTCACGCCGCGGCTCCACGCCGCGCTCGCGCTGCTGCGGGCCGTCGTCGGCACGATCTTCGTCGCCCACGGGGCCCAGAAGCTCTTCGTCTTCGGCTTCGCCGGGGTGGCCGGCGCCTTCGGGCAGATGGGTGTGCCCCTCGCCGAGATCGCCGGTCCGGCCGTTGCGCTGCTGGAGTTCTTCGGCGGGCTGGCGCTGGTGCTTGGCCTGTACACCCGGCCCATCGCCCTTGGGCTCGCCATCACGATGCTTGGCGCGATCCTGCTGGTGCACCTGCCGGCGGGCTTCTTCGCTCCCAACGGCATCGAGTTCCCGCTCGCGCTGCTCGGCGCCTCGCTGGCGCTTGCTCTGAGCGGCCCGGGTGACATCTCGCTGGATCACCGGCTGGCGCGGCGCCGTGGCGCCGCCTCAGCCGCGAGCTGACCGCCGCCGGCTCCTCATCATTCGACTCGGGAGTGTTGGACCCATGCGCATTCTTCTCATCGGTGCCACGGGCACCATCGGCAAGGCCGTTGCCGCCGCGCTGGCCGGTCGCCATGACCTGGTTCGCGCGAGCCGGCGGAAGGCGGACGAGCAGGTGGACATGGCCGACCCGGCCTCCATTCGCGCCCTCTACCAGCGCGTTGGGCGGGTGGACGCGATCGTGAGTGCCGCGGGTGAGGCGGCGTTCAAGCCCCTCGCGGAGCTTGGCGACGGGGATTTCGACTTCAGTCTTGCCCGCAAGCTGATGGGTCAGGTGAACCTGGTCCGCTTCGGGCTCGCGTCGGTGGCCGACGGCGGCTCCATCACGCTCACCAGCGGTGTTCTGGCCCAGCACCCGGAGCCGGGCACGGCGGCCATCAGCCTCGTGAACGCCGGGCTGGAAGGCTTCACCCGCGCGGCGGCGCTCGAGGCACCGCGGGGGATCCGTGTCAACGTGGTGAGTCCCCCGTGGTTGACGGAGACGCTGCAGGCCATGGGGCGGCCGCTCGACGGCAGCCTCCCGGCGGAGGTGGTGGCGAGGGCTTACGTGCGGAGCGTCGAGGGGACCGACAAGGGCCAGGTGTTGAGCCCCGCGCCGTGATCGCAGTCGCACTCCGGGTGATCCCGCTCACGGACGAAAGCCTCTCGGTGACCGGATATGGGTGCATGGCACAGCAAGGCGATCGGGTTCGCGGCCGGACGGCCGAGGCTGTCATCCGGCGTATCGACGAAGGAGTGTCGGACCGGCTCCTCCGGCACGAGAGGGTGGGTGAGTCGGCCGTGGACCCGCGCCTGGCCGAGCTCGACCGGGAGTGGGACGTGGACCGGGTGATCACCGTCGAGGGGGCTGCGACGGCGCTCACCGGTCTCGCCCTCGGGCGGCTGGTGGACAGCCGCCTCTTCGCCGTCCCGGCGGTCGTGGCCGGGGCACTGATCGCGTATGCGGCCCGGGGCTGGTACCCGCTGCTCCCGGTGATCCGTGCGGCGGGTGTTCGCACGGCAAGGGAGATTCAGCGGGAGCGGTTCGCGCTCAAGGCGTTGCGCGGCGACTTCAGCTTCGCGGACGCCCCCGTCCGGGAGATCGCTCGGTGAAGCCGAGCGATGCGCTGGCCGATCGGCTCCCCCCTACCGCCACCCGGGTGGAGCGGCGCACGCGCCATCAGCGTCAGCGGGCCTTGCGCGCGCGCGACGACGCTCGCATCACCAGCTATGAGAGCGCGACGCCCGACGAGATAACCCGGCGGCTCTGCGACCTCGACCGGGAGTGGGAGATCGAGCGGGTGCTCCAGGCCAACGCGGGAACGCTGGCGCTGGCGGGCACGCTCCTCGGGCTCGGCCGCGATCGTCGCTTCCTGCTGGTGCCGACGGTGGTCTTCGGCTTCTTCCTCCAGCACGGCCTCCAGGGGTGGTGCCCGCCGATCCCGCTGTTTCGTCGGCTGGGCGTGCGGACCAGCCGGGAGATCGAGCGCGAGCGCTACGCCCTCAAGGCGCTGCGCGGAGACTTCGAGCAACTGCCGCCCCCGGGAG
>DASUSR010000303.1:0-11279 GCA_036375015.1 Gemmatimonadales bacterium | reverse complement strand
TCATGAGCGTCCAGGGCGCGCCGGCGAACCCGATCAGCGGTACCCGGCCCTCGAGCGACCGGCGAGCCAGTCGCAGAGCCCCGAGGACATAGCCGAGGTCCTGCTCCGGGTCGGGATCCCGCAGGCGGTCGAAGTCGGCGGGCGACCGCAGCGGGGAGTGGAACCGAGGTCCCGTCCCCTCCTCGACCGACAGAGCCATGCCCATGGCCTGCGGCACCACCAGGATGTCGCTGAAGATGATCGCGGCGTCCACGCCCAGCAGATCGACCGGCTGGAGGGTCACCTCGACCGCGAGCTCGGGCGTGCCGACCATCGTGAGGAAGTCGGCCCGCTCCCGCACGGCCCGGTACTGCGGGAGGTAGCGCCCGGCCTGGCGCATCATCCAGACCGGCGTGCGCTCCACCGGCTCGCGCCGGCAGGCGCGCAGAAAGAGGTCGTTCATGCCCATCCGTATGCGGTCAGCGGGTGGCGAGCAGCGCGCGGACACCGGCGACGAGCGCGTCCACCGCGGGGCGCCGGGCGACGCCGGCCGGAGTCCACCCGGCGGCCCGGGCGGCGGCGGCCGTGGTCGGGCCCACGGCCAGCAGCGCGGGCCGCGCGCCGGGCGGACAGGCACGGGCCAGAAGGTCGGCCACGCTCGGACTGGCCACCACGAGTACCCGGGCACGCTCCGCGGCGTTCCGCGCGGCGGCCGCTTCGGCCAGGACCGACCGGTAGCACACGATCTCCACCACCTCGATCCCCTCGGCCCGGAGGCGGGCGGGCAGCTCCTCCCGCCTCACCTCCCCGCAGGGAAACAGCACCGGCCCCCGAACTCCCGCCTCCAGCATCGCGCGGGACAGGGCCGCCGCGGCGCCCACAGTGCCCACCACATCGGCCGGCGG
Organism: Gemmatimonadales bacterium; assembly: GCA_036375015.1. Classification (GTDB taxonomy): domain Bacteria; phylum Gemmatimonadota; class Gemmatimonadetes; order Gemmatimonadales; family GWC2-71-9; genus CAVVWJ01. The sequence continues at coordinate 10,395 of DASUSR010000303.1, read as the reverse complement.
CGTGCGCACCGGTCCGAGCGCGGTGCCGAGCGCCGTCGCCGTGCCCGCTCCCGCTGCCCACACCGGCGGGGCCGTACGCGGCCCGGCCAGTCGCTCAGCGAAGGCGCGGGCCGCGCGGGGGGAGGTCACCGCCAGCGCATCGAACCGCCCCAGCTCCGCGATGGCCCGGTCCACCGGGCTCCAGTCGAGCGGCGGCGCGAACGTCATGAGCGGGCGCTCCTCCACCGCCGCCGGCAGCCCGCGCAGCGCCTCCACCAGACCCGGAAAGCTCCCCGCCGACGCGGTGACGACGACGGTCTCCACCATCAGGGACCCGTCACCGGCGGCCCGGCGGCTTCGCGGACGCCGGCGAGGATCTCCGCCGCGCCGTCCGCCAGCAGCCTTTCGGCGAGCCCGACCCCCAGCGCCTCGGCCTCGCGCGCGTCGCCGGCGGGGGCGGCTTCGGTTCCCTCCACCGCTCGCTCGCCGAACAGGGACACCACTCGTCCCGCCAGCCGGAGGACCTGCGCGGAGCCGCCGGGATCGAGGAGCGCGTGCGCCGCCACGGGTACCTGGCACCCACCTTCCAGGCGGCGCAGGAACGCCCGCTCGGCTCCGACCGCGAGGGCGGTGGGCGGGTGGTGCACCGCCACGCGGGCGGCACCGAGGGCGTCCGCGTCGTCCGCCCGCGCGGTTACGGCCAATGCGCCCTGTCCCGGCGCCGGCAGCATCACCTCCGGCGGAAGCCGCTCGCCGATGCGGTGCTCGAGGCCCAGCCGGATCAGTCCCGCCGCCGCGAGCAGAATGCCGGACCACTCGGGGCTGGCGTCGAGCTTGGCCAGTCGGGTGTCCACGTTGCCGCGGACATCCACGATCCGAAGGTCCGGCCGCCGGTGGAGCAGCTGCGCCCGCCGCCTCAGGCTGCTGGTGGCGAGCGTGGCGCCCTCGGGTATCTCGGCCCACCGGGTGCCGGCGCGGCCCACCAGCGCGTCCCGGGGGTCCTCCCGCTCCGATACCGCGGCCAGCGCGATCCCCGCGGGCAGCACTGTCGGAAGGTCCTTGAGCGAGTGCACGGCGAGATCGATCCGTCCCTCGAGCATGGCCTCGTCGATCTGCCGGGTGAACAGCGCGCGGGAGCCGATGCTGGAGAGCGGCACCTCCTGGACGAGGTCGCCGGTGGTGCGGATCTCCACCCGCTCGGTGGGCCGTCCCGAGCGGGCCAGGAGCTCGCGGACCCGCTCCGTCTGCCACAGCGCGAGGGCGCTGCCCCGCGTCCCGACGCGCAGCGGCCGGAATGCGCTCACGCGGGCGCTCCGACGACCGCTATCGCCGCCATGCCGAGGCGAGCGCGGACACGAACAGCTCCAGCTCGGCCTCGCCGTGCACCGCCGACGTGAACGCCGCCTCGAAGGCCGAGGGGGGCAGGTAGACGCCCGCCGCCAGCATCGTGTGGAAGAACGCGTTGTACCCGGCGCGGTCGGTTCGCCTGGCGGCGGCATAGTCGCGAACCGGCTCCGGCGTGAAGAATGGGGTGAGCATGGTGCCCACGCGCTGCACGGTCACCGCCACCCCCGCCTCGCCGGCGCGGGCCGTGATGGCGTCGGCCGCCTGCCGGGCCCAGGTCTCGGCGCGCTCCCAGGTGCCCGGACGGTCCAGCACGTCGAGGGTGGCGAGCCCGGCGGCCATCGCGAGCGGATTCCCCGAGAGGGTGCCGGCCTGGTACACCGGTCCCACGGGCGCGATCTGCTCCATGAGGTCCCGCCGGCCCCCGTACGCCGCGGCGGGCAGCCCGCCGCCCACCACCTTGCCAAGGCAGGTGAGGTCGGGCTCGATGCCGTAGAGCACCTGGGCGCCGCGCGGGTGGACCCTCCACCCGGTCATGACCTCGTCGAACACCAGGAGGGCGCCGTAGCGCCGGGTCAGGGCCCGCAGACCCTGGAGGAAGCCGGGCATCGGCGGAACGACGCCCATGTTTCCCGCCACCGGCTCGACCAGGACCGCCGCGATCTCCTCGCCGCGGGCCGAGAAAAGCGCCTCGACCGCGGGGAGATCGTTGAACGGAGCGACCAGCGTGTCGGCCACCGTGCCGACGGTGACGCCGGGCGAGTCCGGCAGTCCCAGGGTCGCGACCCCGGAGCCCGCGGCGGCGAGCAGCGCATCGCCATGGCCGTGATAGCAGCCGTCAAATTTGATGATGGCGCGGCGGCCGGTGGCCGCCCGGGCCAGCCGCACCGCGCTCATCGTGGCCTCGGTGCCGGAGCTCACGAACCGTAGCATCTCGATCGAGGGAAAGGTGGCCACCACTCGCTCCGCCAGCCGCACCTCCAGCTCCGTCGGGGCGCCGTAGGTCGTGCCGCGTCCGGCCGCGTCCACCACCGCGGCGACGACCTCGGGGTGGGCATGGCCCAGGATGAGCGGGCCCCACGACAGCACCAGGTCGAGGTACCGGTTGCCGTCGGCATCCACGAGGGTCGGCCCCTCACCCCGTGCGATGAACCGCGGCGTCCCGCCCACGCTGCGGAACGCGCGTACCGGGCTGTTCACCCCGCCCGGCAGCACCCGCTGCGCCGCCGCGAACAGGCGCTCGGAGGCGGCGGTCGATCGCAGGTCCACACCCAGGTCCGTCACGGCAGTCCTCCCTCGCCCAGCCAGCGCGCCACATCCTTGGCATGGTAGGTAATGATCGCGTCCGCTCCGGCGCGCCGCATGCCGGTGAGCGCCTCGAGGACCACCCGGCGCTCCTCGATCCAGCCCAGACGGGCGGCGGCCTTCACCATCGCGTACTCACCGCTCACGTTGTAGGCGACGAGCGGCAGCTCGGTGCGCTCCCGCACCGCCCGCACCACGTCCAGATAGGCGAGCGCCGGCTTGACCATCAACAGATCGGCGCCTTCGGCCTCGTCCAGCGCGGCCTCCAGCAGCCCCTCGCGCACGTTGGCCGGGTCCATCTGATACTGCCGCCGGTCGCCGAAGGCGGGGGTGCTTTCGGCGGCCTCCCGAAAGGGCCCGTAGAAGGCGCTGGCGTACTTCACGGCGTAGCTCAGGATGGCGATGTCGCTGAGGCCCGCGGCGTCCAGCGCCGTCCGGATCGCCGCCACCATCCCGTCCATCATTCCGCTCGGCGCGACGATATCGGCGCCGGCCCGGCCGTGGCTGACCGCGACCCTTCCCAGGATCTCCAGGGTGGCGTCGTTGTCCACCGTTTCGCCCCGCAACACCCCGCAGTGGCCGTGGCTGGTGTACTCGCAGCAGCAGACGTCCGTCACCAGGAGAAGGTCGGAATACCGCCGCCGCAGCCGCCGCAGGGCCTGCTGGACGATGCCGTCCTCGGCGTAGTTCTCCGAGCCGACGTCGTCCTTGGCGGCGGGGATGCCGAACAGGATCAGCCCGGCGAGCCCAAGATCGCGGATCCGGTCGGCCTCGCGGTCGAGCGACTCGTCCACTGAGAGGTGATACACCCCCGGCATCGAGCCGATCTCGCGCTCGACGCCGCTCCCGTGCACGACGAAGACCGGTTGAATCAGATTGTGGGGGCCGAGCCGGTGTTCGCGCACCAGGCGGCGCATCGCCTCGGTGCGCCGGCGCCGCCGGGGGCGTTCGATGAGGGGAGAGGACACGGGAGGAAGACTAGGGAACGACGGGGGCCGCCGCAACGGGAGCGGCTCCGATCCTGGAACCCGGCACGGGCGTTGCGGGTTTCGAGAAGGAAACAGGAAGATGCGCCGGGCCCCCGCCGTCGCTACCGTTGATCAGATCGCGCGGCCCGCGCGCGACTCGACCAACGCATCCCCCTTTCCGTTCGGCAGTTGCAGCCTTGGATCGTCCCCAGCTTGACGTGGCCCGGCTCACGGGACGATGCAACCTCGTATCACCGCTGCAGCGTCAATCGGTCACGCATCTTGGGGACAATCGGGCGGTCGGCAGTGCCTCCCGGATGGGACGGCGCCGGCCCGGCAGCATGGAGCAAGCCCTCATGAGACTACTCTCGGCTCCGGTGTTTCTCGCTTGCGCGCTTGCGTCGGCCTGCAGCGGGCCCACAGTGCGGCCCCCCGAGACGCCCCCCGCGAATCCCACGACCGCCATCGTCGGCGCCAACCTCTGGGACGGAACCGGCCGGGCGCCGGTGCCCAATGCCGTGACCCTGGTGCGCGGCGATCGCATCCTCTGCGCCGGCTCCGCCGGGGAGTGCCCGGTGCCGGAGGGGGCGCGGGTGATCGACGCGCAGGGGCAATACCTGATCCCGGGGCTCGTCGACAGCCACGTCCACCTGCTGTTCCTGGTCAATGGGAGCGCCGGTCAGGAACTGGCGCTCGATCTGCGCGACCTGCTGGCTCAGGGCGTGACCACCGTGCGGGACATGGGGAACGACCCCGCCGCCCTCCTCTCCCGGGTCCGGGCGCTCGGTGCCGCGCCCCGGGTCTACGCCATGCAGCTCGTGGCCGGCCGCCGGTTCTTCTTCAACGGCTTCCGCGGCACCGAGACCTCGCGCGGGGTGGTGTACCGCCAGCCCCCGGCGCTCACGATGCAGCGCCTGGGCTGGCGGCCGCTGATGTTCCTCTCCGAGGACGACCCGGCGCACGTGATCGAGGAGGCCCGGGAGGCCGGCGCGATCGGTCTCAAGCTCTACGCCCAGCTCGACAGTCTGGCGGTCCGCCGGCTGACGGAAGCGGCACACCTCGCCGGCATGCCGGTGTGGGGGCACGCCTGGCTCCAACCGACCAGCGTGCTGGAGGAGTCCATGGCCGGCATGGAGGGGGTGGTGCACGCCGCGGGGCTCGCGGGCGAGCTGTACACCGTGGCCGAGCGGGACAGCCTGGTCAACGAGGGCGATCTCCAGACCGCCACCGCGAAGGTGGCCACCGTCGGCGCGGCGCACGACCCGAGGGTGCTCGCCGCCCTGGACGCCATGGCCCGGCGGGGCACCTTCTTCGAGCCGACGCTGGACGCCGTCCGGCACAGCGTGGCCAGCTACGATGCCCGATCCCGCCGGATCCCCTCCATTCAGGAGGATTACGCCAGGGCCGCGGCCCGGTTCGGCGTGGAGGTCACCCGCGAGGCCGTAAAGCGTGGAGTCCCCATCAGCGCCGGCAGCGACCACGTGGCCTACGGGCCGGTCCGGGACCGGGCGTCTCTCTACGGTGAACTGCAGTTCCTGGTGGACTCGATCCCGATGTCACCGACGGCCGCGCTGCTCGCGGCTACCCGGGACGCCGCCCGCGCGATCGGTGGGGAGGCCGCCGAGCGCGTGGGTACGATCGAGGCCGGCCGGTATGCCGATCTGGTCCTGCTGAGCAAGGACCCGCTCGAGGACATCCGCAACCTCGAGTCCGTCGAGCTGGTCATGCAGAGCGGCCGGCTGTGGCGCCCGGGTCAGCTGCGGAGCGGGATCGCGATGAAGTAGCGGGGCCCGGTGGGGCTAGCGCTCCGCCGGTGCTTCGCCGCCACGCCCCGTGGCGACCGGCAGCTCCTCGCGCTCCGCCCATTCCGTCCAGGATCCCACGTAGACCCGCACCCTGGGGTAGCCCAGCAGGTTGCGCAGGGTGAAGTGGACGTGACTCGCCTCGGTGGCGCTGTTGCAGTAGGCGATGATGTCCCTGTCCGGCGTGATCCCCTGGGCCTCGTATTCCTTCCGCAGCCGATCCGGCGACTTCCAGACGTACCCGAACCCCTCCCGCTCCAGGTCGTCCTGCCAGTAGCGGTTGATCGCGCCCGGGATGTGACCCCGGCGCATCTGGGCCCCGGTCTCCCCGGCGTACTGGTCCGGGGGGCGGGCGTCCACCAGCACGGCCTCGCCGGTGCGCAGCGCCGACTGCACGTCGGCCAGCGAAGCCTGCTCGGGTCGAAAGGGGACCTCCGGGAAGCGGGACTCCTCGTACCGGGGATACTGACGCACCAGCGGCCGGTGCTCGAGCAGCCACTTGAAGTACCCGCCGTCCAGCACGTACACCTGCGGATGCCCGAAGCCGGCGAGCAGCCAGGCCAGGAAGGTCGCGTCGATGTTGTGGGTTTCCCCCGCGCTGTAGATCACGACCGGATGCTCGAACGAGATCCCCAGACGGGAGAACAGCCGGGCGTAGGCCGGCCCGTCGAGCAGCCGGGTGGGGATACCGCCCCGACTCGCCCGCAGCGTCTCGGTGTGAAGGAAGGTGGCGCCCGGGAGGTGGTCCTTGAGGTAGGTGAACACGTCGGTGCGGACATCGATGACCCGCACGGGCCGCTCCCGCTGCCAGGCCGCCAGCTGCTCGGTGGAGACGATCCCCGGCAGCCGGGGGCTCTCCGCCGGTGCCGGCGGCGCGGCGCTTCCCGCTCCCGTCGCGCACCCCACCGTGACGACCGCCAGGAGCGCGGCAGCAGCCGGGCCGCGGAGCCTCACGGCGATGGCTCGAGCCCCATGTAGCGCCGCTCCTCCTCCAGATAGACCCGCACCGCATTGCGCCGCCGCCGGCTGGCCAGCGAGACCGGCCGGGTGGTGTCGGCCGGAGGCAGCGCCGCCATCGCCCGCTGCATGGGGACGCCGCGCTCCACCGCGGCGCGCATCTCGCGCTGGATGCCGGTGACGTACCCGCGGGTGAGGGCCACCAGCGCCGCCGGAGTCTCGGGAATGGCCCCGTGGCCCGGCACTACGATGCGGGGACGGAGGCTGTCGATCCCCGCGAGCGCGCCGAGCAGCACGTGCGAGTCGCCGTCCACCACCATGGTCACCCCGTCCTCGATCAGCAGATCGCCCGCGAAGAGCACCCGCTCCGCCGGCAGCCAGACGGTCAGGTCTCCCGCCGAGTGGGCCGGACCCGGATGGCGGACGACCAGGGTGCGCCCGCCCAGAGTGAGCGTGTCGCCGCCGGTGACGGGACGGTCCGGCGCGTTGGCGAACTCGAAGCCCCGCATGGCGTCGAGTCCGACCACGCGGACCCAGTCGGCGATGAGGCTGTTCTCGCCCCCTTCCGCCGCCAGCGTTCGGGTGTCGGGATGCGCCATCACCCGGGCGCCCGCACGCCGCAGCACGACCGCGCCGAAGTGGTGGTCGGGGTGATGGTGGGTCAGGATGAGCCAGCGCACCGACTGGGTGGTGGCGGCGCGCACCGTGGCGAGGAGGCGCGCCCCGTCGGCCGGGCTCGCGAGGGCGTCGATCACGACCACGCCCTCCCCGGTCACCACGAAGCCGGCGTTGGGCCGGCCCTCGCTGCCGCGGCCGGTGTCGCCCATGACCGCATAGACTCCCCGGGCGAGTTCCCGGGCCGGGAACGGCCGCGCGGCCGCCGTGTCGTCGACCGCGGGAGGAGACGCCAGAAGATGGATGGCGAGGAAGAGTGCGACGGAGCTCAGGCTGAAGCGAACGCGATGGTGGCGGTCTGCTGGAACACGCCGCCCTTGTTGTCGGTCCACACCATCGTGAGCGGCCCCTCGCGATCGGCGCGGAGGGTGAAGCTGATGACCGGGTCGCGGCTGATCCCGGAGGTCCAGTGGAACCGCGCAACTTCCTCCTCACCGTAGGTCACCACGACGTCCTTGATGAAGTACGCCGGGATCGGCTGGCCCTCGGCCGTGCGGAAGAAGCCGGTGTCCATCGGATGCGCGATGATGGCGTTGACGATGATCACGTCGCCGCGGGAGATCCGGCTGGGGACCCGGATCCTGGCTTCACCGGTCGGGACCGCCATCAGCCGCACCCGTTGAGCATGACCTGCACGCGGGCGTAGTCGGCCCAGACGTCGCCGGTACTGGTTTCCAGGATGGCCCGCACCCAGGTGGTCCGCTTCATCTTGATCCGGGTGGAGAGCGATACCGTGCCGACGGTCGGGGTCAGGTGGAAGGCCGCGAGGTGCGCGTCGGGATTGAAGTCCACGATGAGGTGTACGCTCTTGACATGGTTCTCGGGAGTCATCGGGAGGTCGCTCTCGATGATCACCGGCACCACCCGCCCGTCCTCGGCAGCAGCCGGCATGTCCAGACTCACGTGCCCGCGACGGATCGGCCGGTCGCCGAACAGTTCCTTGAGAATGCGGGCGACCTCCTCGTTCGGCACCTCGGGGTCGCCGGGGTCGAGCCCGGCACCGGCGGTGGCCGCGAGCAGGCGCTCTCCAGTTCCCAGCGCGCCCGAACCCAGCAGCCCGGCGGTCGCGATCGCGGCCACGCGCAGAAACCGGCGACGGGAAGAGTCGTTGTGAGCGGACATCCGTGCTCCTGAAGAACGCCGAAGTGGACGGTGAGAAACTTCGGCGCGTGTCGAGGTCAAGTCAAGCGAACCGGTGGCGCGCCGTGAAGCCGTGGCGCCCCAACGGGTTCAGCCCGAGGACGCATCCGAGGCCACTCTGGCGGCGGGCCATGGCCCGGGTGTTGCGGGCGCGGGCAGGCTCCGCGGCGGGCTCAGGAATCGCCTCTGCAACTTGTGTCACCTGCCGTGGGTTACTACTTTAAACCATTCTGTTACATAGCGATGTGAGGGACTGGCCTCACCTCCTCCCTTGTGCCGAGGGCCCGTGAATACACAAGAGCTTCAGACGGTCGCGCTCTTCGACAAATGCCGGCAATTCACCAAGGCTCGCGAGCTCCAGTCCGTCGGCCTCTATCCGTACTTCAATCCGATTTCCGAGTCGGAAGACACCGTCGTGGTCATCGACGGGCAGAAGCGGATCATGCTGGGCTCGAACAACTATCTGGGCCTGACGCATCATCCGAAGGTGCTCGAGGCGGCCAGCCGTGCGCTGCACCGCTACGGCTCGGGCTGCACCGGCAGCCGCTTCCTGAACGGCACGCTCGACCTGCACGAGCAGCTGGAGAGCGCCCTGGCCGAGTTCCTGGGCAAGGAGGCCTGCCTGGTGTTCTCGACCGGGTACTCGGCGAACCTGGGCCTGATCTCCGGCCTCGTCGGCCGGGGTGAGATCGTCTATCTGGACAAGCTCGATCACGCGTCCATCGTGGACGGCGCCAAGCTCTCCTATGGCGAGACCGAGCGCTTCAACCACGGCGACCTGGCCGGCCTGGAGCGGCGGATGGAGCGCAACGGGTCGGGCCGCGGGTCGATGATCGTGGTGGACGGTGTGTACTCGATGGAAGGGAACATCGCCGACGTGCCGGGCCTGATCCGCGTGGCACGGAAGTACGGCGCCGCCCTGGCACTCGACGACGCGCACGCGCTCGGCGTGCTGGGCCCGAACGGCGATGGCACCGCCGCGCACTTCGGCCTTACCGACGAGGTGGACATCATCGCCGGCACCTTCTCCAAGTCGCTCGCCTCGATCGGCGGCTTCGTGGCGGGTGCCGAAAACGTGGTGCACTACCTGAAGCACCACAGCCGTCCGCTGATCTTCACCGCCTCGTTGCCGCCGGCCAACACCGCGGGCGTGCTGGCGGCGCTGCGGGTGCTCCAGGACGAGCCCGAGCGGCGCGAGCGGCTCTGGGCCAACACCCGGCGGCTCCACGAGGGGTTCCGCTCCATCGGGTTCGACATCGGCCCGACGCAGACGCCCATCGTGCCGGTGCTCATCGGTCCTCTGGAGAAGACCTTCCTCATGTGGCGCCGGCTGTTCGACGCCGGGGTGTTCACCAACCCGGTGGCCCCGCCCGCGGTCCCGGCCTCGCAGTGCCGACTGCGCACCAGTCTGATGGCCACCCACACCTTCGAGCAGATCGATTTCGCGGTGGAGCAGTTCGCCCGCATCGGACGGGACCTGGGGGTCATCTGACCCCAGCGCTCCGCGTCCGAGCGGCGCGTGACCGGCGAGACCTCAAGCGGTTCATCGATCTCCCCTACCGACTGCACGCGCGGGACCCTCTCTGGGTCCCGCCGTTGCGTCGGGACGTGCAGGCTCTGCTCTCCCGCGACAAGAACCCGTTCTTCGAGCACGCGGAAGCGGAGTACTTCCTGGCCGAGCGCGGCGAGAAGGTCGTCGGTCGCATCGCGGCCGTCAGCAACCGGCTCCACAACGAGACCCATGGGGACCGGGTGGGCTTCTTCGGCTTCTTCGAGACGGTGCACGACCAGGCGGTCGCGGACGCGCTCTTCGCCGCGGCCGCCGGGTGGTGCCGCTCGCGGGGGCACGACGTGCTCCGGGGACCGGCCTCGTTCTCGGTCAACGACGAATGCGGGCTCCTGGTGGACGGGTTCGACACGCCGCCCACCGTCATGATGCCCCACAACCCGCCCTACTACGTCGAGCTGGTAGAGCGCGCCGGCTTCCGGAAGGCGAAGGACCTCCTGGTCTACCAGGGGGGCGCGATGGACCGCTACGTGCCGGTGCCCGAGCGGCTGGCCCGGGGCACCGAGCTGATCCGGCGGCGCCAGGGCATCACGCTCCGACCGCTCGACATGAAGCGCTTCGACGCCGACATCGAGGCGATCAAGCGGATCTACAACAGCGCCTGGGAGAAGAACTGGGGCTTCGTGCCGCTCACCGAACGGGAGCTCGACCATCTGGC
>DASUSR010000302.1:0-4667 GCA_036375015.1 Gemmatimonadales bacterium | reverse complement strand
GAAGGATGAACCGGCTCGTGCAGACCGGTGCCGTATTGGGAGTTCTCGCCGCCGTCTCGGTTCACCGGGCCTGGAGCGAAGCGGACATCCCCGCCACGGCCGATGGCTGCGACATCCTCATCCTCTGGCACACCTGGCGGGGCAGCATCGATTACAGCCGCTCCGAGGTGAAAGTGAAAGGATTGCCTTGGGTAAGGCTCAGGGGAGACAAGTTCCCCGGCAGCATCTCACCGCCCCCGCCGGAGATGCGCACCAACGGCCGGGTGTGGAACTGGAAGGAGGAGCTGCGGCAGGAACGCTGCGACCGCGACCGGCGCTACCGCTTCATGGTGGTCGCGCCGGAATCGACGGGCGTACCGGTGCGCTCGAACCAACCGTACGCCGGGAACGAGCGCTGGCTCTACGTGCCCTCGACGACCGGGTGGACGAAGAGAACCAATGTCGATGTCGGTTACCTGGATCTGTGCGTGGTGGACGGAACCAAGTGCAGCAAGCCCTACTATCCGTCCGGGCCCACACCGATTCTCGACTGGTAACGGCAGATGGCACGCGTCCGGGCTGTCGGATTCGGCACAGGGTTGCGGGAGCCCTCGTCGGGGGTACATTCGCCAAAACGCGTCTGTTCCCGAACAGGACCGCCATGTCCGCCGATCCGGGGCCGCTCACCACCCTGCTCAACCGCTGGAGTCGGGGGGATGCCGAGGCATTCCCCCAGCTCATGGCGCTTGCCTACGACGACCTCCGGGCCATCGCCCACCGCCGCCTCGTCGAGACCGGCGGCGGGGGCACCCTGGCCACCACCGCCCTCGTGCACGAGACGTATCTCCGGCTCGCCGGCAGGGAAGGCGGAAGCTGGGAGAGTCGGGCCCACTTCTACGCCTTCGCCGCCCGCGCGATGCGGCACATCCTGGTGGACCGCGCCCGCCGGTGCCGCGCCGAACGGCGCGGTGGCGATGCGGTGCGGATCCCGCTCGAGGAGACGGCGGTAGGCCGGACCGACGGCGCCGCCGACGTGCTGCGGGTACACGAAGCGGTGGATCAGCTCGCCGAGCGGCATCCGCGAATGGCTCAGGTGGTCGAGCTGCGCTTCTTCGGGGGGCTCTCCGTCCCCGAAGTGGCCGGCGTGCTGGATGCCTCGGTCCGCACGATCGAACGGGAGTGGACCCGGGCCAAGGCGTATCTGCTGGAAAGCCTCGCCGACGATGACTCGAGCTGACGACCTCCTGTGGCGGCGATGGGGCGAAGTGGATCCCCTGCTCGATGCCGCGCTCGACCTCCCGCCTGAATCCCGAGCCTCGTACGTCCGCCGCGCCGCCGGCGACGACCTTCAGCTCCGCGATCTCCTCCTCCGCCTCCTCGAGCGCCTCGAGTCCGAGCAGCCCGGCGCCACCGCGCCGTCGCCCGGCGTGCTCGCCGCGGCCTTTCCGGAGGAGGAGCCGCCGGGCGCCGACCTGGAGCCGGGCGCGCAGGTGGGCCGCTACGTAGTGCTGGATCGCCGCGGCCGGGGCGGGATGGCCACGGTCTACGAGGCGGAGCGCTCGGACGGCGTGTACCGGCAGCGGGTAGCGCTCAAGGTGCTCCGCCGGGGCCTCGACACCGAGGACCTGGTCCGCCGCTTCCTCACCGAGCGCCAGATCCTCTCCTCGCTCGCCCATCCCAACATCGCCCGGCTGCTGGACGGTGGCTCGACGCCCGACGGCCGCCCGTTCCTGGTGATGGAGCTGGTGGACGGGGAGCCCATCACCGCGTACGCCGACGCGCGCCGCCTCGGCATCGCCGAGCGTCTGGAGCTGGTGCTGGCGGTGGCCGACGCGGTCAGCGCGGCGCACCGCCAGCTCGTGGTGCACCGCGACATCAAGCCGTCGAACATCCTGGTGGACCCGGACGGACGGGTGCGGCTGCTCGACTTCGGCATCGCCAAGCTGCTGGTCGAGGACGGCCAGGCGACCGAGGTCGGCGTCCGCGTGCTGACGCCGGACTACGCCAGCCCGGAGCAGCTCCGCGGCGAGCCGATCACGACCGCGACCGACGTCTACCAGCTGGGGCTGCTCCTGCGCGAGCTGTTGACGGGACTCCCGGCCCAGGCCGGCGGCCGGCGGCCGGGCGACCCGCTCACCCGCCCCAGCCGCGCGGCGCAGCAGCACGTCGCCGGCTGCCCCGAGCCCGAGACGAGGGCGTTGGGGCGAGCCATGACGTCACGGCGGCTCGCGCGCGCGCTCCGGGGAGAGCTGGATATCATCGTGGGCAAGGCGCTGCGGCCGGAGCCCGGGGAGCGGTACGCCTCGGCCGACGAGCTCGCGAGCGATCTCCGCCGCTATCTCGCCCATCGCCCGATCCTGGCCCATCCCGAGTCGGCCCGCTATCGGCTTGGCAAATTTCTCGGCCGCCATCCCGCGTTCTTCCCGGTGCTGGTCGCGGTGCTGGTCGCGCTGGGCACCTTCATCGTGGTCCTCGCCGGCCAGAACCGCCGGCTCGAGCGCCAGCGCGACCTCGCCGCCGCGGCGCTGAGTCGGGCGCAGGAGACCCAGCGTTTCTTCGTGGACCTGTTCCGGAGCCCCGACCCCTGGGCGCCGGCCGATCCCGAGCGGGGCCGTGACATCACGGTGCTCGAAGCGCTCCGGCTGGGCACCCGCCGGGTTCAGGAGGAGCTGCGGGAGCAGCCGGAGCTGCGCGCGGCGCTGCTCTCCACCATCGGCAGCGTGCTGCTCAGCCTCGACCAGCCGGCCGAGGCGCGGGAGGTGCTGGAGAAGGCGGTGAGCGTTCGCCACACCCTGGGCGGGCTCGCCACGGTGGAAGCCTCGGACGACCTGGGCCGGCTGGGCACCAGTCTGGACGCGCTCAACCTGCGCGACTCGGCCCAGCGCGTTCTCACCCGACGGCTCGAGCTGGAGCGGGCGCGGGAGCCGACCGACTCCGCGCGTCTCAGCCAGGCGCTGCGGGACCTGGCGGTCAGCTACTGGCAGACCGGTCCGCTCTCACGCGCCGTGGCCCTGCTGGAGGAGGCCGTGCGGGTGCTGCGCGGCACGGACGGCGAGCTGCACCCGGCATTCCGGCAGCTCTCCGACTACTACCGGGAAGTGGAGCGGCTGGAAGAGTCCGAGAGCGTGGCTCGGGAGGCGCTGGCCCGAGCGGAACGGCGCCGAGGACCCGACGATCCCGCGACGGCGGAAGCGGCGCACAACCTGGCCAAGACACTCGGCGCGCGGAACCGCACCGCGGATGCGACCGCGCTGTTCCAGCGCGCTCTCGGCCATTTGGAGCGGCGCCTCGGGCCCGATCACGCCTACACGCTCGAGGTCCGGAACGATCTCGGCGTGCTGCTCATGCGGGTCCCCGACTACCACGCTGCCGAAGGGGTCTTCCGCGAGGTGCTCGCGAGCAACCGGCGCAAGCACGGGGGCGACACCCACGCCGGTGTGGCCGACGCGCTGCAGAACCTCGCTGCCGCGCTGCTGAACCAGGAGCGCCTCGAGGAGGCTGAGCCGCTGACGCGGCAGGCGGAGGCGATCTATCGTCGAGTCCTCCCGGCCGGTTCCTACATCGTCGCCTTCCCGATGCTGTCCCGGGCCGAGATCCAGCTCCGCCGTGGGGCGTTCTCGGCCGCGGCAAAGACGGCGGCGGCGGCGGCGGCCGTGCTGCGGGGCCGAGTGCCGGACCACCACCCCGCGGCAATCGTGGCGGACTGTCGGCTGGGGCGCGCCCGGGCGGAGCTAGGCCAGCTGGACGAAGCCCGTGACGTGCTCGCCTCGGTGCGTAGGCGATTGCGCTCCGCGGAGGGAGTGCGCGAGTCCCACCGGGCCGAATGCCTGGCGGCGCTCGCCAGGGCAGGGCGGGGCTGACTGCGCTCATTTGCCGGGGCAGGTCAGATACCCGCTTCCCCGGAAACGGGAGGCCGGGGTAGACTCCGCCTCCCCTACTCGACCGTGAACTCCTTGGCCATCGGATGCTCGGAGGGCCGCTCCGAGACCCAGGCGTAGCGGCCGGGCGCGACGTCCACTGTGAAGTACGCGGTTCGCCCGGCCGGCATCTCCTGCACCCCACCCAGGAACTCAGTCGGTGCTGGGGTGCGCAGACCGTCGAGCTCCATCCAGTCCATCCAGCGGGTCACCGCATCCGGGCGCGTGGTATCGGCCAGGCGCACCAGGTGAAGGTCGTTTCCCAGTCCGGCTTCGGGTTGCTCGGCGTAGTGGAGGGCGATCGTGTGCGCTCCCGGGACCACCGCCGCCGGGGCCTCGATGCGCCCGTTCGAGACGGCCGCCCGAAGATCCGCGGGCGGCGCGGCAGTCGAGGATGAATCGGTTGTCACCACCAACATATGGATCATTCCGAGCTCGCTGTGGAACCGGCCATCCGGCGACTTCACGTAGCATTCCATGACATAGGTCCCCGGATCGAGCCGTACCGTGGCCTGCCCGTGGATACCGGGTGACACCATCCCGACACCGCCCGCAGGGCTGGCGGATCCGTACCAGGTGGGAAGGAGCGTGCCGAGGATCCGAACCGCCCCGGCCTTGTCCACCGTGCCCGCCTCGAGCGAATCGTAGGCCCCGCCGAAGGCCCGGCCCACCTCTCGGCCATAGTCTTCCAGCGTCCTGCCCTCGGGCAGTCGGGTCAGGAGGAAGAAATGGGGTTCCTTGCCGGCGTTCGTGAGGCGGAAGGTGGTCCAG
>DASUSR010000301.1:0-4474 GCA_036375015.1 Gemmatimonadales bacterium | reverse complement strand
CCGGTCACCCGCTCGTCCTCGAGCACCAGCCGCACGAGCCGCATCTCCTTGAGGGCCCCGACGAACAGGCTGCCGCGCCAGTCGGGAAACAGTTCGCCGCTGTAGAACTGCATCCCCGACGGCGCGATCACCGGGTCCCAGTAGTAGACCGGCTGCTCCGTGTCCTCCCGCGTGGTCGCCGCCCCGGAGATGGCCACGCCGGCGTACTCCTCGCCGTAGGCCTGGATCGGCCAGCCGTAGTTCTTCCCCTTCTCGATCAGATTCAGCTCGTCGCCGCCCTGGGTGCCGTGCTCCACCTCCCAGAGCCGCCCTTCTCCGTCGAACGCGGCGGCCTGGATGTTCCGGTGGCCCAGCGACCAGATCTCCGGCTTGGCATTCGCCTGCCCGACGAACGGGTTGTCCTCCGGCGCCGAGCCGTCCGGGTTGATGCGGAGGATCTTGCCCATGTGGCTGTCGAGCTGCTGCGCCTGCGGGCGCATCGGCCGGTCGGAGCGGTCGCCCAGCGTCACGAAGAGCTTCCCGTCGGGGCCGAAGGCGAGCCGGGAGCCGAAGTGCTTGTCGCCGTCGTAGACGGGGATGGCACGGAAGATCACCCGCACCTGCTCCAGCCGGCGCTGGTCGGCCGCGAGCACGCCGCGGGCGACACTGGTCGCGTTTCCGCCCCGGCGCGGCTCGGAGAAGCTCCAGAAGACCGTGCGGTCGCGCTCGAACTCGGGACTGAGGGCGACGTCGAGCAGGCCGCCCTGCCCCCGGGCGTCCACCTCGGGCACGCCGGCGAGCGGCTCCCCGATCTCGCCCGCGGCGGACACAACGCGCATGCGGCCGGCCTTCTCGGTGACCAGAAGGTCGCCGCCCGGCAGGGGCTCCACTGCCCAGGGACGCTCCAGTCCCTTGGCCACCACGACGACGTCGAACGCGACGTTCGACTTCACCCCGCACACCCGAGTCTGGGCCTCGAAGGCCGGACGCTGTCCCGGCACGTTGGGGCGCCGGCTCTCGAGCGGCTCACAATCGGGAGGGCCGCCGGCCGTGTCGCCGGCCGCACGGGCCCGGGAGGCATCCGACGTCTGCCCCGAGCCGGCGCCGCACGCCGTCCCGGTCAGGGCCAGGGCGAGGATCGAGTTGAATGCCATCGGGGTCATCCGCATGTGGCCTCTCTTGAGCAGGGTGTGTCGGGAAAGATGCATCCTTCGACATGCGCGGGGGCGGAGCCGTGACGACGGTCACCTGTTACGTTTGGGCCGATGCCGCACCAGACCGCCCTCATCGCCACCATCGCCGCCGGCCTGGGCCTGGCCTTCGTGCTCGGTTTGATCGCCGCGCGGCTCCGACTCCCGCCGCTGGTCGGCTACCTCCTGGCCGGCGTCGCGATCGGGCCCTACTCGCCCGGCTTCATCGCCGACCCCGCCCTCGCCCAGCAGCTCGCCGAGATCGGGGTGATCCTGCTGATGTTCGGCGTGGGAATCCACTTCTCGGTGGAGGACCTCCTCGCCGTCCGGCGCATCGCGCTGCCGGGCGCCGCCGCGCAGATCGCCGCCGCGACGGTACTCGGCGCGGCGGTCGCCCGGCTCTGGGGCTGGTCCTGGGGCTCGGGCATCGTCTTCGGGCTCTGTCTCTCGGTGGCGAGCACGGTCGTGCTGCTCCGCGCGCTCGACGACCGGGGCCTGCTCGACACGGCGGACGGCCGGATCGCCGTGGGATGGCTGGTGGTGGAGGACCTGGCCACCGTCCTCGTCCTCGTGCTCCTGCCGGCGTTCGCGGTGTCCCTCGGCGGTGAGGGGGCGGCCGCGCCGACGGGGACGAGCCTGGCCGCCGGCATCGGCATCACGCTGGGCAAGGTCGGGGCGTTCGTGCTGCTCATGGTGGTGGTGGGCCGGCGAGCGGTGCCCTGGCTCCTGGAGCGGGTGGCGCGGCTCGGCTCGCGCGAGCTGTTCACCCTGTCGGTGCTGGCGGTGGCGATGGGCACCGCGCTGGGCGCCGCCTCGCTGTTCGGGGTCTCCTTCGCGCTCGGCGCCTTCTTCGCAGGGGTGGTCGTCAACGGCTCGGACCTGAGCCACGAGGCCGCCGCCGACGCGTTGCCGCTGCAGGACGCCTTCTCCGTGCTGTTCTTCGTGGCGGTCGGCATGCTCTTCGACCCCGCGATCCTGCTCCGGCAGCCGCTCGAGGTGCTCGCGGTCCTGTTGATCGTGATGGTCGGCAAGTCGGTGGGCGCGCTGGCCATCGTCCTGCTCTTCCAGCACCCGCTCCACACCGCGCTGGTGATCTCCGCCAGCCTGGCCCAGATCGGCGAGTTCTCCTTCATCCTCGCGGCCCTCGGCGTGTCGCTCGGCCTGCTGCCGGAGGAGGGCCAGAGCCTCATCGTCGCGGGGGCGTTGCTCACCATCGGCCTCAATCCGCTCGCCTTCGCCGCCGCGGGACGGCTCAGCCGCTGGGCTGCCGAACGGCCCCGGCTGCTCGCGGCGCTGGAGCGCGGCACGCCGGGCACGCCGCTCACCACCGCCGACGACCGGACGCTCCGCGACCACACGATCGTGGTGGGGTATGGCCGGGTGGGAGGCACCATCGGCCAGGCGCTCGCGGGGGCCGGGGTTCCCTACATCGTCATCGAGCAGAACCGCGAGCTGTTCGAGACGCTGCGCGACCGGGGGCTGCCGGCGGTGTACGGCAATGCCAGCCGGATGACCGTGCTGGAGCTGGCCCATCCCGAGCGGGCCCGGCTCATCGTGGTGACCACGCCGGACCCCTTCCAGGCCCGAGCGGTGGTGGATCAGGCCCGCAAGGCGAACCCGTCCATCGACAGCGTGGTGCGCACCCACAGCGAGGAGGAGCGCGCCTATCTCGCGCGGGCCGGGGTCGGGCTCGCGGTGATGGGTGAGCGCGAGCTGGCCAGGGCGATGGCACGCTACGCCCTCAGTGTGAGCGGCGTAGAGCCGGCCGACGCCACGGACGAACGTCCCGAAGGCTCCTCGACCGTCCGCGGATAATCCTCACCTTTAGATGAAGATTATTTAACCCGTCTTTAAGGATTCTTTAGGGATCCGACCCCTATCCTCATCCGCGGAAACCAGGTCGCCGGCGGCGGCCACTACCCACACCCGCGGAACGAGGACCTGACGATGCTCGCCAGAACCAAGCGCGCCCTCACCTTCGCCACCACCGTCGCCCTGGGAGGGGGCGCCCTGCTCGTCTCGGGTGCGACCCGCGGCCCGCAGCTGGAGCGGGTGGATTTCGGGGTGACCCGCACCGCGCTCACGCCGGCTTTCGACGCCCGGGTGGCGCCGGCGGGCCGGGCGGCGGTCAAGGAGTTCCGCATCCCGATGACCCACGATACGGTGGAGATCTCCGCGGGCGTCCGCTACGTGGGCTGGACCTTCGGAGGCACCGTGCCTGGCCCGGTGATCCGGGTCCGCCAGGGCGACCTGGTGCGGATCAACCTGGTGAACGAGGCCCTCGGAATGCCGCACTCGATCGACTTCCACGCCGCCAAGCTCCCGATGGACCACGCCATGAAGTCGATCGCCCCGGGGGACAGCCTCCAGTTCGAGTTCGAGGCCACGACTCCCGGTACCTTCATGGTGCACTGCGGGACCCCGCCGGTGCTCATGCACATCGCGCAGGGGATGTACCTGCCGATCATCGTGGATCCGAGAGGCGGCTGGCCGACCAGGGTGGACAAGGAGTTCGTCCTCGTGCAGAGCGACTTCTACCCGAAGAGCTCGGCGGTGGACAGCGCGATCATGGAAGGGGACTGGCAGGCGATGCGCGACGCCCGGGCCACCTACGTAGTGTTCAACGGCAAGGCGTTCCAGTACAAGGATGCCCCGCTCCAAGTGGACGAGGGCGACGTGGTCCGGCTCTTCGTGATGAACGCCGGCCCCAACATCCGCAGCGACTTCCACGTGGTCGGCAACATCTTCGACCGGGTCTACCCCGGTGGCAACCCGGACCAGGCGATCGAGGGGCTGCAGACCTACGGCGTCCCCACCGGCAGCGGCGCGGTGTTCGAGCTCGAGTTCGCCGAGGGACAGGCGGGCACCGGCAACTATGCCTTCGTCACCCATGCCTTCGCCGATGCGGACAAGGGCGCCGTGGGCGTGATCCGGGTCGGCCGGCCGACCACCATGGCCTCGCACTGACCATGCTGGCCCTTCCCCAGACCGCCGAGTACGCCCTGCGCGCCGTCTGCTACATCGCCGAGCACGAGCACGCGGGGCCGGTGCCCGTGCCGGCGATCGCCGAGTCGCTCGGCGCCCCGCAGAACTATCTCTCGAAGACCCTGCACCAGCTCGGCGCCCGCGGCGTGCTGCGCTCGGTGCGGGGCGCCCAGGGCGGGTACCGGCTCGGCATGCCGCCGGGGCAGCTCCGGCTGGCCACGATCGTGGAGCCGCTGCTGCCGGCGACGGAGCACCGCTGCATCATGGGACGCACCCGCTGCCGGGACGACGCGCCCTGCGGGGCGCACTTCCGCTGGAAG
>DASUSR010000300.1:0-4149 GCA_036375015.1 Gemmatimonadales bacterium | reverse complement strand
TCGAGACCTTGACCGCGGCCCGCGGCGCTATAAAGGTGTACTGCGTAGCAGCCGAATGAGGCATTCATGCCGCAGCAAATGACCCAGGCCTCGGACGCGGTTGCCCCGCGGGCCGGGGCCCTGCCAAGGGCCACCCGCCGGGAAGCCTGCCTGCGCACGGAGCACGCCGCGCTGTATCCCGGAATCCTGGCGGGCGTGTGGGAGCCCGCTGCGGTCCTGGTTGATCGCGTGGTCGCCGCCCGCCTGCTCCGGGGCGGCCGACCCGACATCCGCGGACGGGTACTGTCCGACGAGCACTTCGAGTTTCGGGGCGGAGCGGGTGCGGCAGCCGCCCGGCCCCGCCGTGAGGATCGCTGAGCGCCGACCAGAGTGCACCCGCCGGACCTGACCTGACCGCCGGTGTCGCCCCCGAGGCGGTGCCGGAGGGCGGGAGTCTGGCCGGTCGCGTGGGTGACGACGCCGTGCTGCTCACACGGCTCGGCAAGGAGTGGGTCGCCATCGGCGCGGTCTGCACCCACTACGGGGGGCCTCTTCCCGAGGGGTTGATCGTCGGCGACACCGTCCGCTGCCCCTGGCACCACGCCTGCTTCAGCCTCCGGACCGGCGAGGCGCTCCGCCCTCCCGCCCTGCACGACCTCCCGTGCTACCAGGTCGAAACCCGCGATGGCCGGGTGTATGTCGGCGCCCGGAAGCCGGCTGCGGTCCGGCCGCGGGCGCGGATCACCGCCCCAGGATCGGTGCTGATCATCGGCGGCGGCGCGGCGGGCGATTCGGCCGCGGCGACGCTTCGCCGGGAGGGCTACGCCGGCCCCGTCACGATCGTGGACGCCGATCCGGACGCCCCCTACGACCGCCCCAACTGCTCCAAGGACTACCTCGCCGGCAACGCTCCGGAGGAGTGGCTGCCGCTCCGGCCTGCGGACTTCGATCGCGAGCAGCAGATCGAGCGGCTCTCTGGCCGCCGAGTCACGGCGCTCGATGCCGCCAACCGCCGGGTCCGGCTCGACGACGGGAGCACCCGCGAGGGCGGGGCCATCCTGCTCGCCACCGGCGCGTCCCCCGTCCGGCTCGGCCCCGAGGTGGATCGCGGCGGCCTCCCGGTGTACTACCTGCGGAGCCTGGCCGACAGCCGGAGCATCATTGCCGCGGCGAACCGCGCACGGCGGGTCGTGGTTCTCGGTGCCAGCTTCATCGGGCTGGAGGTGGCGGCCTCCCTGCGCGCGCGCGGGCTCGATGTGCGGGTCGTCGCGCCGGACGCCTTGCCGCTCGGCCGGATTCTCGGGCCGGAGCTGGGCGGGTTCGTGCGCCAGATCCACGAAGAGCACGGGGTGACCTTCCACCTGGGCCGGAAGCCGCGGGAGGTGGGGCGGGGGGGCGTCACGCTGGACGACGGGCAGCGCCTCGATGCCGATCTGGTGGTCGCGGGGATCGGCGTGCGGCCCAACCTCGAGCTGGCCGAGGCCGCCGGGCTCCGGCTCGACCGCGGAGTGCTGGTGGACCAACGACTCGAGACCAGCGCGCCGGGGGTGTTCGCCGCCGGAGACATCGCGCGGTGGCCCGACCCTCACAGCGGGGAGCTCATCCGCGTGGAGCACTGGGTCGTGGCTCAACGGCAGGGTCAGGCGGCTGCCCGCGCGATGCTCGGCCTCGAACAGCGATTCACCGCCGTCCCCTTCTTCTGGAGTCAGCACTACGATCTTCCGATCGCTTACGTGGGCTACGCGGGGCACTGGGACCGGATCGAGGTCGACGGCCGGATCGAAGAACGGGACTGCGAGGTGCGCTTTCTTCGGGGGGAGCGCACCCTCGCGCTCGCGACCATCTACCGCGACCTGCAGAGCCTCGAGTTCGAAGCAGGGCTCGAGGAGGGCGCACGCGCGACCGCATAAATCACTTTATGTCGATTACGTAAACTATAGTAACACAATAGTTTGTAAGCGCATCATCGTGTAGTTTCCCCGTCAGTTCCGCCGGCCGCCCGCCGTCCCCACCCTGGGCATGTGCGTTGCTCCCCAACGCGGGGATGCCCTTCGACCCACACCACCCTCATCGCATTGTCGAGACCGGGCCGGGCGACCGCGCCTTCGTCGCGACCTTCCTCGCCGTGTTCGCCGGTCTCACCTGCGCACTCGCGGCGCTGGTGCGGCTCACCGATCCGTTGGCCGTGTTCGGCACCGGATTGCTGCCGCCGGTGGTGAGTGCCGACCGTGACTTCAAGGCGACATTGTATCGCGCTGCGGATCCGCGCCCGGGGATCGTGGTGCTGGGCTCCTCGCGGGTCAAGACGCTCCGGCCCGCCTGCATCGAGTCGCTCGCGGGGGCACCGGCCTTCAACTTCGGTGTCAACGCAGGCGTGGCCGAGGACTACGTCGCGATCGTCCGATACCTGCGGCGCGAGCCGCGCTTCGCGGTGCGCGAGATGCTGCTCGGGGCCGACCCCGAGGCATTCACCGGCGAGCCCGGGGCGGGGCGCGCCCTCCTCGCGTCGCGACTCCTCGGAGATCACGCCCCGCTGATCGCGGCCACGTCACTGCCGCTGCCCGTCTCGGCGGCGGCGGACTTCCTTGCCTGGGAGACCGTCGCCGCGGCGTTCCGTTCCCTGCGCCGGCACGCGTTCCCGGGCGGCGAGTTGCCGCAGGAGGCGATCGGTCGGGACGGATGGCAGACCCACCCGCGATGGGACGCCGAGCTGGCCGGTGGCGACTTCGCTCAGCCGGCGCGGGTGCGGGAGTCGGTCGCCGCCGTGAGCACGCGCTACCGCGGCGGGCTCCGTCTCACGGCCTCGCGACTCGCGCTGCTCGATACCCTGCTGCACGAGGCCCGCGCCGCCGGGGTGATGGTGACCGCCTTCATCCCCCCGGTGCACCCCGAGCTGGAGCGGAGCGCCGGCACCCTGCCGGGTCTCACCGCCGAGATGGTGGCCGTGCTGGAGCGCGCCGAGCGGCGGGGCCTCCTCCGCTACGTGCGCACCTCGAGGGCCGCCGGTTACTCGACCGATCCCGGCCTCTACTACGATGCCGTCCACATGATGGCCCGGAACGGCGACCGGCTGCTCGCATGGCTGTACCGCGGTGGGGAGGCGGCCTGTGCTCTTCAATAGCTACGGCTTCCTTCTCGCCTATCTCCCGCTGGTGCTGGCGGGATGGTGGGCCATTCCCGGACGGCGCCTGCGGCTCGGCTTCCTCACCCTCGCGAGCTACTTCTTCTACGCGTGGTGGGACCTTCGCTTCGTGCCGCTGATGGTGGCGTCCACCTCCGCGGACTACGTCGCGGGGCGGCTTATCGCCGATTCCGCCTCAGCCTCGCGGCGCCGGGCGATCCTCGTGGTCCTGCTCGTCTTCAACCTCGGGCTGCTCGGCGTCTTCAAGTACTACGACTTCTTCGTGACCTCGCTCGCCGGGGTGGGCCGGCTGCTGGGGTACGATCCCGCCTGGCCGCTCCTCCATCTGATACTGCCGGTGGGGATCTCCTTCTACACGTTCAACTCCATCAGCTATACCATCGACATCTTCCGCGGCCGGCTCCAGCCCGCTCGGAGCATTCTCGAGTTCTCCACCTTCGTGGCGCTGTTCCCCCACCTGGTCGCCGGCCCGATCGTCCGCTACGCCGACATGGCCGACCAGTTCGATCGGCTGGCCCCGCGCCCGCGAGCCGACGAGTGGGTCACGGGACTGTGGATGTTCGGGCTCGGTATGGCCAAGAAGGTGCTGGTGGCCGATGTGGTGGGCCGAGGGCTGGTGGATCCCCTCTGGGGCCACGCGGGCCGCCTCGACAGCGCCGAGGCGTGGCTGGCGGCGCTCGGGTACACCGCCCAGATCTACTTCGACTTCTCCGGCTACAGCGACATGGCGGTGGGCCTGGCCCTGCTGCTGGGCTTCCGCTTCCCGCAGAACTTCGACTCGCCGTATCGCTCCGCGAACATCGCGGAGTTCTGGCGCCGCTGGCACATGTCACTGTCGTTCTGGATCAGGGACTACCTCTACATCCCGCTGGGTGGCTCGCGGGGCAGTGCCTTCGTGGTTGCCCGCAACCTGGTTCTCACGATGCTGCTGGGTGGTCTCTGGCACGGCGCGGGATGGACCTTCGCGATGTGGGGCCTGTACCACGGTGCACTGCTGGCAGGGCACGGCTGGCTGCAGCGTCGAAACC
>DASUSR010000299.1:0-2822 GCA_036375015.1 Gemmatimonadales bacterium | reverse complement strand
GCCCTCGCCGCACGACTCACCTCTCTTGCGCACTCGCCGCGCGCAGCTCACCTCCCGCACCCGTAGCCTCACCGCCCTCGCACCGTTCCGCACTGCTGCCTCACCACCCTCCTGCGCCGCCGTCCCGTCTTGATTTGCCGCCGGCCACACCATATTGTGCCGCCGTGCTGATCAATCTCCTTCCGGATTTTCTCGAGGTGCTTCGCGCACCCGACCGTGAAGCGGCCTACCGGCAGTATCGCGACGCGCACCGACCGATCCTCGACGCCTACTGGCGCAACTACGTGCTCGACCCCGACAGCCCGCACGCGGCGGAGATCGTCGCGTCGGCGCTGAAGGCCGACCGCAGCGACCTCCATCAGCTCGCATCGTCGGTGGATCTGATCCAGGTGGCGGAAGAGGCCATCGCGCGGTCCGAGGAGCTGCTGCAGGTGGATCGCCCCACCGACACCTATCTCATGGTGGGGCTCGGAGGCGCCAACGCCGGGGAGCTGGTGGTCGGCGGACGCGGGGTGGCGTTCATCTGCCTGGAGCACTTCACCGGGCGGGTGAACCCGGAGACCTACGGCATGGGCCTGCCCCCCGACCTGATCCCGCTCTGGATCGCGCACGAGCTGGCGCACGCGGTGCGCTACACCTCGCCGTCGAGCGGGAGCGAGATGCGCCGTCTCGTCTCCGACCTGGGCGGTTACTACGACTACTGGGCCACGGGGAGCCGGGCCACGCTCCGCGAGCTGCTGCTCAATGAAGGGCTCGCGGTCCACGCGGCCCAGGCGGTGGCGCCCGGGTTCGATCCCGCCGACTACTTCGGGTATCCGCGGCGGCAGTACAATCGGCTGCGCGAGATGGAGGCGTTTCTGCGGAGGGTGGTCGAGCCCGAGCTGGAGCGCAGCGGCCTGGGACTCAGGTTGCGCTACCTCTCCGGGGGGATGAGCCCTTCATCCCGCCTGGTCGGCGGCCGCGTGCTGCCCGAGCGCTCCGGCTATTACCTGGGCTACCGGATGGCGGAGGCGCTCGTGGCGGAACGGGGCATCGCCGCCGCGCTGCGCGCTCCGGCCCACGACTTCCAGGCGGCGGAGGACCAGGCCCGGGGGATCCAGACGGCCTAGGAGCAGTCTTCGGGCCACGGCTTACTTCCCCACGCAGAATCTCGCGAACACCCGCTCCAGCACCTCTTCCACATCCACCGTGCCCAGCAGCTCCTCGAGGGCCGTGGTGGCTTCGCGCACGTGATGCGCCGCCAGCACCGCGTCGCCGCCGGCCGCCAGGTGGGGAAGCGCCTCGGCCAGGGCGGATTGCGCGCGCACCAGGGCGGTGCGGTGTCGCTCGCGGGTGAGCGCGGGCTCGAGGTCGCCCAGGGCAATGCGATCGGCGAAGACCCGCTCCGCCGCGGCCCGCCGCACCTCGGCGAGCCCCGCACCGGTCACGATCGAGACCGGCAGGCCCGTGCCCGGCTGCTCGGCCAGATCCGACTTGGTGCGGAGGACCAGGGACTCCCGCCGAGCCGCGAGCCCCGTCTCGTCCGGCCCGAGCTCGCGGCCGGCTTCCACACACAGGAGCACCAGGTCCGCCGCGGCCAGATAGCGCCGGCTGATCTCGACACTCAAACGGTCGAGCCGGTCCGGCGATTCCCAGAGGCCGGCGGTGTCCGCCAGCCGTACCGGCCAGCCGATGAAATCGGTGTGGGCCTCTATGGTATCCCGCGTCGTGCCGGGCACCTCGGTCACCAGCGCCCGATCGGCTCCGAGCAGGGCGTTGAAGAGCGAGGACTTGCCGGCGTTGGGGCGGCCGGCCAGGACCAGCAGCGCACCCGCTCGCAGCCGCTCCCCCGTCGGCGCGGTGGCGATGAGTCGTCCGATCCGCTCGGCCGTGTCCCGGAGCGCGCCCGCGATCCGCCCGGGCGGCACCGGTCCGTCGTCCTCCCCCGGGAAGTCGATCTCGTAGCCCAGCAGCGCCTGCGCCTCCACCAGCGACTCGCGCAGCGCCGCGAGCCGTCGGGAGAGCCCGCCCTCGAGTTGCCGCAGCGCCGCGCGCCCCTGCGCCGGCGCCACGGCGTCGATGAGATCCCCCACCGCCTCCGCCTGGACCAGGTCGAGCTTGCCGTTGAGCACGGCGCGGCGGGTGAACTCACCCGGCGCGGCGTGCCGCGCCCCCGCCTCGTGCAGCGCCGCGAGCAGGCGCGCTGGAACCAGCAGGCCGCCGTGGCAGGAGAGCTCCACCAGATCCTCGCCGGTATAGCTGGCCGGCCCCGGGAACACGGTATAGAGACCGCGGTCGATCGCGGCCCCGGAGGCATCGCGGAAGGTGGCGAGCCTCGCGGTCCGGGCCGGGGCGGCGGCGAACCCCTCGACCACCCGTGCCGCAACCTGGAACGCCCCGGCTCCGGACAGCCGCACCACGGCCAGCGCGGACCTTCCCGGCGGCGTGGCGAGGGCGGCGATCGGGTCGGACAGCATGGGGAGAACTTACACCGGCGCGACGGGACGTCGCCCCGGCGCATCTCTGGCGGTGTCACTCACCCTCGGAAGCGAGGCACTCATGCGGAATCTGTTCCGGACTGCGATGCTGTTGCCTGCCTTCGGCGCCGCCGCATGCGGCGGCCGCCCCGCCGCGCAGGCCACGCCGGCCGAGCGCGTCGTCCTGGCCGACTCCACGGTCGTACCGATCGAGGTGGACAGGGGGGGCCGCGCGGTGGTCGCCGTGCTGCTCAACGGACGGGGGCCGTACCGCTTCGCGGTCGAGACCGGCTCGCCGGACGTCATGCTCACCTCGGCCACGGTGGCGGCACTGTCGCTGCCGGCGTCGGGCGGGGCGCGGTTCCG
>DASUSR010000298.1:0-6793 GCA_036375015.1 Gemmatimonadales bacterium | reverse complement strand
GGCCGCGTCGTCCGCTCCGTCGGCGGCGGGCCGGTGCGGCCGGAGGGCGATGGTGAGCTCCTCGGCCCGCGGCAGGTCGGCCAGGTCGCGCAGCCCGAGCAGCTCGAGCAGCATCGGCGTGGTGCCGTAGAGCAGCGGCCGGCCCAGCGCCTCGCTCCGGCCGACCACCTCGATGAGGCCGCGCTCCTGCAGGGAGCGGAGCACCCCGCCCGCCGAGACGCCGCGGATCTCCTCGATCTCGGCCCGACCGACCGGCTGCCGGTACGCGATGACGGCCAGGGTCTCCAGCGCGGCCGCGGTCAGCTTGGGCGCGCGGACCGCGAACTGGGCGCGCTCGATGGCGGCGGCATGCACCGCCCGGGTGAGGATCTGGTAGCCGCCGCCGAGCTCGGCCAGCTCGACCCCGTGCTGCTCGAAGTCGTAATGCTCCCGGATCTGCTCCAGCGCCATCCGGACGTCGGCCAGGGTGGCGTCCTGATCCAAGGTGGCGAGCTCTTCGACGGTGAGCGGACGCGCCGCGCTGAAGAGCGCGGCCTCAAGCAGCTGGGCGAGCGGAGTCACGGGCGATCACCATCGGTGAGAACGGGGCGGGTTGGGTGAGCCGGACGCTTCCCCGCTTGGCCAGCTCGAGAAGCGCCAGCAGCGTGGACAGCACATCCACGATCGTGGGCCGGGGTCCGAGCGCGTCGAGCCAGCCGATCTGCTCGTGCTCCTCCAGCAGCTGCTCGATGCGACGGGTCGCGGTCTCCACGTCGAGCGGACGCGCCACCACCCGGTGGAGCACCGGCGACGGGATCGCCGAGACCACCCGGTCCACCGCCTGCAGCAGCTCCAGCAGGTCGAGAGTGAGCGGTGGGGGCGGCAGCGCGGGCGGAGGCGGCAGGTACCCGCGAGGGAGCTGCTCCGCCCGCCGCTCCGCCGCCCGGCCAAGCCAGATCGCAATCTCCCGGATCTGCTGGTACTCGAGCAGGCGGCGGACCAGCTCGGCGCGCGGGTCCTCCCAGCCGTCCTCCTCCGAGCGGCGGGGCAGCAGCATCTGGGCCTTGAGACGGACCAGCCGGCTCGCCATGTCGAGGTAGTCGGCGGCCTGATTGAGGCCCAGCTCGTGGATCGCCTGGAGGAACTGGTCGGCGATCCGGGCGATGGGAATGTCGGCGATCTCGAGCTGCTCTTCCCGCAGGAGGTGCAGCAGCAGGTCGAGGGGGCCGGAGAAGGCATCCAGCCGGACGACGAAGCCGCTGCCCGAGCCCAGCGCGGCGGTGGGTGCCTCGGAGGCCGTCATGCTAGCGGAGAGCCACCACGGTGACCACCTGATAGGGAGCGATGACGCCGAACAGGAGGCTGCGCACCGCGAAGGCCGGCGTCAGCAGGAACATCATGACCGGCTGGAACAGGAACATGAGCACGAAGAGAGGAAGATACCCGAACCGCTGCAGCCCGCGGTACCAGAGCCCCGCCCTGGGCGGGAGCACGTGATACACGAGATGGGACCCGTCCAGCGGCGGCAGGGGAATCAGGTTGAAGAAGCAGAGGATCAGGTTGAGCCAGATCCCGTAGAGCATCATCCGCTGCGCCGTCTCGAGCACCGCGCCCGCGTCCGGAAACGCGCGCCAGAGCAGCCCGAGCAGGATGAAGGCCAGCGCCCAGAGCATCGACAGGAAGAAGTTGACGATCACCCCGGCCGACGAGACCAGGATGTCGCCCCGGCGGAAGTTGCGGTACTTCCGCGAGTTCACCGGCACCGGCTTGGCCCCGCCGAAGGTGAACCGTCCGTCGCTGCCGAACCAGAGCAGCGCCGGCAGCAGCAGGCTCATCCAGGGATCGAGATGGGGAACGGGGTTCAGGGTCACCCGGCCGAGCGAGTAGGCGGTGTCGTCGCCCTGATGGAGCGCCGTGGCGGCGTGGGCGTACTCGTGCGCGGTCATGGCGAACACGAGCATGGGAAGGGCGAGGATGAACTCGCTGATCTGGGCGTCCAGGACGTCGTCCTATCGGTCGGGAGGGCAGAAGGTTACACGGGCCGGGCGGACGAAGTCAAAACACTCGGGCGCTTGACCTTGCGCCCTTTGCCGCCTATGTTTTCGGGCTCAGCTGCCGGACATCGGGTCCGGCCCCACAGTCCCGCGCTCAGCCGAGGTCGTCGTGCCCCGAATCAAGTCCGCCCAGAAGCGCATGCGTCAGGCCCGCGCGCGTACCGGTCTCAACCGCGCCCAGCGCAGCGAGCTGCGGACCGCGCTCAAGAAGGTGCGGGCGGCCAGCGGCGAAGCGGCATCGAAGGCGTACGCCGAGGCGGTCACGCTCCTCGATCGGGCCGGCCGCAAGCGGATCATCCATCCCAACGCGGCGGCGCGGCAGAAGAGCCGACTGGCCAAGCTGGTCACCGGCAAGAAGTAGCCGGCGGCACCCGAGCGATTCCCAGGGGCCCGGTCCGAAGATCGGGCCCTTCGTGCGTTCCGGAACCGCTAGATGCCGGCCAGCTCCGCGCCGCAGCGCTCGCAGTACCACTCCGTGGGCCGGTTGAGCGTGCCGCACTCGGCGCACTTGAGGGTCTTGGCCACGCCGGGGGCGCCGGCCTTGGCGCTCGACGGGGTCGGCGCCGAGGGCGCGGGCGCGGTGTCCACCGCGCGGTGGGTCGAGGCCGCCGGCTGGCTCGCGCCCGGGTTGCTGGGCCGGCGATGCACCGGCTTGAGCTCGTCGTCGGCCACGGACTTGAGGAAAGCCAGCTCGTCCACCGGCGCGGGCTCCGGCTGGCGGGGCGCCGGGGTGGGGGCCGGCTTGGGCGCCGGCCGCTGCGGGGGTGCGGCCGCCACCGGCGGCTCCTCCGGCTCGGGCTCGGGGGGCGGCGGGGGCGGAGGGTTCCGCTCCACCACCGACTCGGCCTGCGGGGCGGGAGCCGCGGCCGGGGCCGCCTCCGCCGGCTTGGCCGGGCCCGCGATGAGCGACTGCACCTCGGCCAGGCGATCGATCTCCTCGCCGACCACCCGCAGCTGCTCCCGCAGCCCCTGCAGCCGGCTTTCACTCTCCTGGCTGATCCGCTGCCACTCGTCCTCCGTGTACTCCCCGACCGCGTAGCGCACTTCGGCCTCGGAGAGCTCCTCCTCCCCATGCCGGCGCTGCTGGTCCAGCTCGGACCGGGAGGCCTGGTGCCGCTCCAGCTCCCCGGTGATGGTGGCCGAGTGGCCGCGCAGCCGCTCGATCACCCCGCGGAGTCTCGCCTCGTAGTCGCCACGGACCTTCTGCCGGACGGCGGCCGGGGCCTTGTTGGCGGCGGAGTCGAGCTTGGTGAGCCATTGCTCGAACTGGGCTCGCTGCTCGAGCAGCGACTCGATGGTCTCAGGATCCGAGGTCGGTTTGGCCATGGCGAGACGATCCTCTCAGCCGTTGGAGTGCGTCGGTCTGCTCGCGGGTCAGCCGGTTCACCCGGCCGAGTCCGCGGGCCGCGAGGAGGATCCGGGCCCCGTGCTCCAGCGATTCCATGCGGACGCGGGCCTGGGCGAGGTCGGCTCCCCAGGTGAGTGCACCGTGATTGGCCAGCAACAGGGCATCGTGGCCGGCGAGGAACGGCTCGACGGCATCGCCCAGCTCGGGCGTGCCTGTGGTGGCGTATGGCACCAGCGGCACCCGGCCCATCAGCAGCGTGATTTCGGGAAGCACATCCTCGGGTATCGCCTCACCGGCGACCGCGAACGCGGTGGCCGACGGTGGGTGCGCGTGCACCACCGCGCCGCAGTCCGGCCGGCGCCGATACACCCGGAGATGCAAATCTAACTCGCTGGTCGCCTGCCGACACCCGTCCAGGCGCCGGCCCTGGAGATCCACCTCCACGACGTCGGCCGGACCCAGCTCGGCCTTGAGCAGGCCCCGGGGGGTCACCAGTACCCGGTCGGGGGCATAGCGGACCGACAGGTTCCCGTCGGCGCCGGCGATGAGCCCCGCCTCCCACAGGCCGCGGCAGCAGCGCACCAGGTCGGCGGCGAGGCCGGGCGGGCGCACGGGAGCCCTAGTCTCCCCGCTGGTGGACGATGCGGCCCCGGACGATGGTCGCGTCGGCCCGGCCGCGCAGCTCGCGCCCGGCGAAGGGAGTGTTGCGGCTCTTGGAGAAGAACTCCTCCGGGCGGACGACCCAGCGAGCCTCGGGGTCGAGGACCACCACGTCGGCGGCGGACCCCGGCGCCAGCGTGCCTCCGGTGAGATTGAAGATCCGGGCGGGCAGCACGCTCATTCGCAGCACCAGGTCCGGCAGCGACAGCAACCCGAGCTCCACCAGCTCGGTGACGGCCAGGCCGAGCGCCGTCTCCAGCCCGATGATCCCGTTGGGCGCGTCGTCGAACTCCCGCTCCTTGGCGTCGTAGTGATGCGGCGCGTGATCGGTGCAGATCACGTCGATGGTGCCGTCGCGCAGTGCCTGGCGGATCGCCTCCCGGTCCTCCGGCTCCCGCAGCGGCGGGTTCATCTTGGCGTTGGTGTTGTACCCCTCGCACGCCTCGTGCGTCAGCGTGAAGTGATGGGGACACGCCTCCGCCGTCACCCGCAGCCCCTTGTCCTTGGCCCGCCGGATCAGCTCCACCGAGCCCCGGGTGGACATGTGGCACAGATGGACGTGCCCGCCGGTCAGCTCCGCCAGCAGGATGTCCCGCGCCACCATGATCTCCTCGGCCGCCGCCGGGATCCCCTTGAGCCCCAACCGGGTGGAGACGATGCCCTCGTGCATCACTCCGCCCGCCGACAGTGTGGGCTCCTCGCAGTGGTCGGCGACCGGGATCCCGAAGGTGCGGGCGTACTCGAGCGCCGTCCGCATGAGGTGGCTGGAGACCACCGGCTTGCCGTCATCGCTCACCGCCACCGCACCCGCCCCCACCAGCTCGCCGAATTCAGCGAGCTGCTGCCCCTTCTGCCCCAGCGAGACGGCGCCGATGGGGTACACCCGCGCCTTCTCCGCCCGTTGCGCCTGGCTCACGATGAAGCCGACGGCCGCCTGATTGTCGGTGACCGGGTCGGTGTTCGGCATGGCGCATACCGCGGAGAACCCGCCCGCCGCCGCGGCCATCGCGCCGGTGGCTACGGTCTCGACGTCCTCCTGGCCCGGCTCGCGCAGATGCACGTGGACGTCGATGAGCCCCGGCGCGACCACCTTGCCGGCGGCGTCGAGCACGACCGCGTCGTCCGGCCGTCCCAGGTCGCGGCCCATCGCCTGCACCTTGCCGTCGGCCAGGTAGAGGTCCGCGACCTCGTCGGTGTTCCGCGAAGGGTCGAGGATCCGCCCGCCCCGGATCAGGATCGGACGCATCTCAGTCGCCTCCCCCGCTCTGCTGGGTCCAGTCCGGCGAGCCGCCCGCCAGGAGGTAGAGCACCGCCATGCGCACGGCGACCCCGTTGGTGACCTGAGGAAGGATGACGCTGTGGGGTCCGTCGGCGACGTCGCTGTCGATCTCCACGCCGCGGTTCATCGGGCCGGGGTGCAGGATGAGCAGGTCCTTGGGCGCCCGGCGCAGCCGCTCGTTGGTCACCCCGAAGACCCGGTTGTACTCCCGAAGCGAGGGGAGAAATCCGGCCTGCATGCGCTCCAGCTGGAGCCGGAGGATGTTCAGGGCGTCGGCCCACTGGATGGCGTCCTCGATGCGGGGGAGAATGGTCACCCCCAGCTCCTGCACGTTCCGGGGCAGCAGCGTGGCCGGCCCGCACACGCCGACCTCGGCGCCCAGCTTGGTGAGCCCCCAGATGTTGCTCCGGGCCACCCGGCTGTGCAGGATGTCGCCGCAGATGGCCACCTTGAGGCCGTCCAGCCGCTTGAACCGGTCGCGGAGGGTGAGCATGTCGAGCAGGCCCTGGGTGGGGTGCTCGTGCTTGCCGTCACCGGCATTGATGACGTTGCTGCGGATGCGCTGGCCGAGGAACTGCGCCGCCCCGGACGAGCCGTGGCGGATGACCACCATGTCGATGCGCATCGCCTCGAGGTTGCGGGCGGTGTCCACCAGGGTCTCGCCCTTGCTCACCGAGCTCCCCGCGACCGCCACGTTCACCGTGTCGGCACTGAGCCGCTTCTCGGCGAACTCGAACGAGATGCGGGTCCGGGTGGAGGCCTCGAAGAACAGGTTGACGATGGTCTTGCCGCGGAGGGCCGGCACCTTCTTGATGGGCCGCTCGCTCACCTCCTTGAACGGTTCGGCCGTGTCGAGGATGAGGCGGAGCTGCTCCGCGCTCAGCTCTTCCAGGCCGACGAGGTCCTTCCCGAGCGCGGTCACGCGCCCCTGGCCAGCTCGACGAGGTCGCGCCCGTCCAACTCCGCCACCGACACGTCCACCCGGTCGGCGGGCCCGGCGGTCGCGGTGGTGCCGACGATGTCGGCCTGGATCGGCAACTCCCGGCCGCCGCGATCCACCAGCACGCACAGCAGGATGCGGCGGGGCCGGCCGAAGTCTGCGCACTCGTCGAGGGCAGCCCGCACCGTCCGGCCGGTGTAGAGCACGTCGTCCACGATGACCACCGTCTTGCCGTCGAGGTCGGGCAGGCTGGTCTCGCCGACGACGGGCCGGGGACCGACGGTCTGGAGGTCGTCCCGATAGAGGGTGATGTCCAGCTTCCCGAGCGCGACCGAGGCGTCCTCCGCCTGGTCGATCAGCCGCTTGAGGCGCTGGGCCAGCTCCACGCCGCGGCGCTGGATCCCGACGAGCACCAGCCCCTCGACCCCACGGGCTCGCTCGACGATCTCGGTGGCCATGCGCGCCAGCGTCCGCGCCAGCGCGCGCTCATCCATGAGGGGAATGCGGGTGGGCATCGGGGCGGGAAGCTAGCG
>DASUSR010000297.1:0-6206 GCA_036375015.1 Gemmatimonadales bacterium | reverse complement strand
CAGTCGGCCAGCCGCTCGCTCGGCGGGACCGGCGGACGCTCGACGTGGGCCTGGAGGACGGTATAGGTGGAGCCGCTGAACGGAGGCGAGCCGGTCAGCATCTCGTAGGCGACGGCGCCGAGCGCGTACTGGTCCGAGGCGCCCGACACTTCGCCGCCCCGGCACTGTTCCGGGCTCATGTAGGCCGGCGTTCCCAGCAAGGCTCCCGTCAGGGTCTGATTGGGCGATTCCGCCGCCTTGGCGATGCCGAAGTCGGTGACGATGGCGTTCCCGTCGCCGTCGATGAGGATGTTGCCCGGCTTGATGTCGCGGTGAATCACACGTTGCCGGTGGGCGTAGGTGAGCGCGGAGCCGACCTGATGCAGGATGGAACGCACCATCGGAAGCGGCAACCTGCCCGCCTGCCCGATCACCTGGTCCAGGGAGCGGCCCTGGACGTACTGCATCACGAAGAAGTGCAGCCCCTCCGCCTGCCGCACCGAGTACACCGAGACAACGTTGGGGTGGTGCAGACTGGCGACGGTGACGGCCTCGTGGCGGAACCGGTCCACCATGCCGTCGCCGAGCAGCAGCCCCGGCGACATGACCTTGATGGCGACCTTCCGGTCCAGCGAGATCTCGTGGGCCAGGAACACCGCGGCCATGCCGCCGCGGCCCAGCTCCCGGCCGAGCTCGAACTCACCGAGGGTGGCTCGGCGGAGGCGCTCGACCAGGTCGGTCCAGGCGGGCTCGCCCTCGCCGGCCGGCGCGCCGCAATGCGCGCAGAACCCGTCGCCCGGACCGAGATCGCCGCCGCAGTGCGCGCACTTGAGAGTCGTGGACATGGTCCGGCCGGAGGAATCCCGAAGGTTCCGGTATCAATTTGAAGGGCGTGGGGGGAGGGCGCAATGTAGCCACTTGAAAACAGCTTGACGGAGGGGGTGCAGCTTCCGGCACTCAGGATCCGCCTTACACAGGAGCCGGACATGCTGACACCGAAGCACCGGGCCCTCTTCGCGGCCGCCTATTTCGCCCCCTTGCTCCGCCCCGCCGACGACCAAAAGGAGCCGTCGCCGGAAGCGGCAAAGGACCAGCAGGAGCCGGCCCCGCCCGCCCCCGATGACGCCTCGGAACCGGAAGCTCCCGGCGGGGCTGACCCCCCGTGAGCCGGCGTTCGGCGGCGCTCAGGCGCCGGGCGGGATGTTCTTGTTCTGCCGGAGCAGATTCTCCGGGTCCCACTCCGCCTTCACTCGCGCCAGCCGCCCGAAGTTTTCCCCGTACGCCGCACGGGTCCGCTCGGCGCCATCGTCCTCGGTGAGGAAGTTCACGTACGTGCCCCCCGTCGAGAACCGCCGCATCTCCTCCCACGCGCCGCGGGCCCAGCCGATGTGCGCCGCGTCCTCCTCGGGCCGTTCCCAGGAGGCCGCGATGTTGAACATCGACCGCGCGTCCCGGTTGCCCGCGGGCGAGTGGTCGGCCGGCAGCCGGTTGATGGCGCCGTCCAGGGGGAAGAAGATGACCGCCGAGTGGGGCGAGAGGATTCGTCCGGAGTGCGACACCGCCGCCTCGAGCAGCGCGGGGTCGTGCCCGGCGAGATACTCCGACTTCCAGTAGTAGCGCCGACCCCTGGGCTGCGTCGCGTCGATCAGGCTCTGCTGGCTCACGTAGGGCCGCCGCTGCACCACGTCGCCCACCGGCTGGCCCATCCGCTTGAGCGGCGCCACCAGGCGCTCGCCCTCCCCGGGGTCGCCCGAATGGCAGACGAAGAGCGCCACGATGTCCTTGCCGTGGATGGCCGGTGACAGCCAAGGGGCGGGCGGCGCCTTGCGGAGCCCCGCCACCACCGCCAGCTCCGGCGGCGCTTCCTCGGCCATCCGGCGGAACGTCTCCAGCACCCGGGGCGCCTCGGCCGCCGGCCACGCGATCGCGCCGCCCACGATCTCCGGCCCCACCGGCACGAGGCGGTAGGTGAACCCGGTCACCACGCCGAAGTTCCCGCCGCCGCCCCTGAGCGCCCAGTAGAGCTCGGGGTTCTCCGTCTCGCTGGCGCGCACGACGCGCGCGTCGGCGGTCACCACGTCGAAGGCGACCACGTTGTCCGCGGTCCAGCCGAAGCGCCGCACCAGGTAGCCGAACCCGCCACCGAGGGTCAGGCCCGCGATGCCGGTGGTGGAGACGAAGCCGAGCGGAGCGGCGAGACCGTGGAGCTGGGTCTCGCGGTCCACGTCGCCCAGCAGGCAGCCGGCCTGGGCCCAGGCCAGCCGGACCCCGGGGTCCACCCGCACGCCGCGCATGAGCGACAGGTCCAGGGTGAGAGCGCCGTCGGCCAGGCTCAGGCCGGCGATGTTGTGGCCGCCGCTCTTCACCGTGAGGGGGAGCCCGTGTTCGCGGGCGAACCCCACCGCGGCCACCACGTCCGCGGTGCCGAGGCAGCGGGCGATGAGCGCCGGCCGGCGGTCGATCATGCCGTTCCAGATGGCGCGGGCGTCGTCATAGCCCGGGTCCCCGGCGCGGAGCACCGGGCCACGGAGGCGAGCACGGAGCGCGTCGGCGAGGGCTGGATCGAGCGCGGTGTCGGGGCGCGCGGCGGGCGACACTGGCGGGGTGAGCGTGGGGTGACCGGTCATGAGGTCCTCCCGGGATGCGGGTTGTCGCGGTAATGGACCGAGTCGAGGCAGCGGCCGATCTCGTCCGCGAGTGCCGCCACGGTCTGGTGCCGTCGTCCGGGCTCCTTCTCGAGGGCCCTCAGCACGATGGCATCGAGTTCTCCGCGCAGCGCCGCCTGCCGCTCGCCCGGCGCGACCGTGCTCGGCGGCTGGGGGCGGCTCAGGAGCACCGCTTTCACGATCTCGGTCGGCGTCCGGCGCGCAAGCGGCTGCGCCCGCCGCCCCGTGAGCAGCTCGTACAGCACCACCCCGAGTGCGTAGACATCGGTGGCCGCGGTGACGGGCTCGCCCCGCACCTGCTCGGGCGCGGCGTACTCCGGCGTGAGGATCCGGTCCGCCGTCCGGGTGACGTTCTGCGTGCCCGCCTCGTCGTCTCCCTCGACCACCTTCGCGATGCCGAAGTCGAGCAGCTTCACCCGCCCGTCGGCGGTGACGAGGATGTTGCCCGGCTTGAGGTCGCGGTGGATCACGAGCCGGCCGTGCGCGTAGTGGACCGCCGCGCACACTTCGAGCAAGAGCCGCAGGCGGTCGGGTACCCCCAGCCCCCGTGCATCGGAGTGGGCGACGATCGTGCTGCCCTCGACGAACTCCATCGCGAACCACGGCTGCCCGTCGTCGGTGATGCCGCCGTCCAGCAGCCGGGCGATGTTGCGGTGGTCGAGCCGACCGAGGATCCGCCGCTCGGCGAGGAACCGCCGGTGGATCCGGTCCGAGTCCAGCCCCTTCCTTACGAGCTTGAGCGCGACCCGCTGGTCCGGCTGCCCGTCGGCCCGCCCGGCGAGGTACACCACGCCCATCCCGCCGCGGGCCAGCTCGCGAACCACCCGGTAGGGGCCGATCTCGTGCCCGGCCGCTCCGCGCTCCGCTCCCTCAGCCGGCAGGTCGGCCACGC
Source organism: Gemmatimonadales bacterium (assembly GCA_036375015.1). Classification (GTDB taxonomy): domain Bacteria; phylum Gemmatimonadota; class Gemmatimonadetes; order Gemmatimonadales; family GWC2-71-9; genus CAVVWJ01. The sequence goes on along the minus strand of DASUSR010000297.1, from coordinate 2,669 downwards.
GGCGCCCCTCCACCTCGAGGAAACCCGTCGCCGCCGCATCGGCCCGGAGGAGCGACTCGACCTGCCGCCGGAGCGCCGGACGGCCGGCGCAGCGCCGGTCCAGCCAGCGCTCCCGCTCGCCGGGCGGCAGGTCGAGCGCCTCGTCGAACAGCCGGTCGGCCTCGTCCCACTGGTAGCCGGCGCCGGTCACCCCGTCAGCTCCTCGTAGAGCCAGGCCTTCGCGCGGCGCCACTGCCGCTGCACGGTGCGGAGACTGGTCCCGGTCGCCTCCGCCGTCTCCTCCTCCGAGAGCCCGGCGAAGAACCGGCACTCGACCACCCGCGCCATCGCCGGGTCGTGCTCGGCGAGCCGGGTGAGGGCCTCGTCCACCGCCAGCAGCGCCTCGGCCCGCTCCTCCGCCGGCACCAAACCCTCCTCCAGCGCCACCGCCCGGAACTGCCCGCCCCGCTTCACGGCGCCGCGGCGGCGGGCGTACTCCACCAGGATCTGCCGCATCGCCCGGGAGGCCACGCCGAAGAAGTGTCCCCGGTCCTGCCATTCGACCCGGGTCTGGTCCACCAGCTTGAAGTACGCCTCGTGCACCAGCCCGGTGGTGCTGAGGGTGTGGCCGGTCAGCTCGCCGCGGAGGGCACGGTGGGCCACCCGTCGCAGCTCGTCGTAGACCTGGCCGAAGAGCCGGTCCACCGCCTCGCGGTCGCCGTCGCGGGCCTGGAGCAGGACCTCGGTGATCGCGGCCGAAACGGGAGTGGGGACGGAGTCGCTCATGCTCAGGAGAGGGGTGGCCCCGGCGAACATACGGGCCGGGCGGCGGGCGGGCAACACGAGGGTGGCGGGATTCCGGCCGGACCTGCGCATCTCAAGTGCGACCCCCACCAGAGGCACGACACCGGGGACGCCCAACCCGAACCGGAGGCTCCAATGCGCGCCCGCTCCTCGACCGTCGGCCTGATCGCGACCCTGGTACTCACCCTGCCGGCGGACACCGCTCCATATTTCACCCTCGAGTCCACGGGCGCTCTGCGGCTGGCGGTCGGCGGCGGCGAGGCGCGGGTCGGGCTCATGTCCGAGCCGGTCAACGGGCGTCCCGTCCTCGAGATCTCGCTCGGGGCCACCGCGGGCGAAGCGGCCCTCATGCTCTTCACCTACGCCGACGAGCCGCTGCGCCCGGGCCGGTACCCGGTCGGCTCCGAGCTGCCCGAGGATCCCGCCGCCGGCCGCCGGTTCCACCCCTGCTTCGTCCCCGGCACCGTCGAGCGCCCCCTCGGCTTCTTCCACGGGGAGATCGGCTGGGTGACGATCAGCGCGGTCGAGGGCGGGCGGGTGTCGGGAGAGTACGAGATGCGGGCCCGCGGCTTCCTCGCCGAGGACATGGAGGACGAGAACCAGTGGGTGACGATCCGGGGGACGTTCGGGGCGCAGGGTGACAGCACGGTGGTGGGAGATGGGGCGGTGGCGGCTGCGCACTAGCTGTCGCCCCCAAGGGCGCGAGGGATCTTGCGCGGCTGATTTTGAGCCACTCGGGCAAGATCTCTCGCTCCGCTTGGGATAGGTTTTCCGCGCCCGATCAGCTCTCGCTGTTATCATTAGGCGTTCGCGTCAGGTCCTCCACACAAGGTGTCCCATGCGCAGCCCGTCTCGCCGCGCGCGGCGTCGCGTGCTTCTGTCGCTGCCGATTGTCGTCGCGCTGGCCGCGCTCGGCTGCGGCCCGGAGGCGGCCGGTCCGTCACCTGAGGGCGGGCCGACCATCGCCGCCGCCGAACCGCCCGGGCTTGCCGAGGCCCTTGCCGCCCAGTCGCGTTACACCGGGCCTCTTCTGGAAGTGCCCGGCGTGGTCGGGACCGCTGTAGGATTGTCCCCGGACGGCCGCGCCGTGGTACAGGTGCTCACCGAGGCGAGGGGGATCTCCGGGATAGCGCCCCAGCTGGGCGGGGTGCCTGTGCGGATCGTAGTAACCGGCGCGATCCGGGCGCTGCCCGCCACGCCGGCAGCCCCCGGGGCCGCCGATGCCGTTCTGGCGAGAGACCGCTTCGAGCGACCGGTGCCGATCGGCGTCTCCACCGGCAACGAGGGCACGTGCCTGGCCGGCACCATAGGCGCGCGGGTGAAGCTCGGGTCCAAGATCTACGCCCTGAGCAACAATCACATCTACGCCCTGGAGAATCTCGCGCCGCTCGGCAGCCGGGTGCTCCAGCCCGGCCGGTACGACAACCCGAAGTGCGCGTTCGGGCCCGACCCCGCTCTCGGGGCGCTGTCCAGGTACGTGCCGATCGTGTTCTCGAGGACCGCACGTAACGTCGTGGATGCCGCGATCGCGGCGAGCAGCGCCGCCGTCCTGGATCGGGGAACCCCGTCCGATGGCTATGGGATTCCGGCTGCCGGTCCGGCCACGGCGGTGCTCGGCGACGCGGTGCAGAAGTACGGGCGCACCAGCGGCCTCACGATCGGATGGGTGGACGGGATCAACGCCACGGTCACGGTCAGATACGCTACGGGAGTCACCCGGTTCGTCGAGCAGATCCTCGTCAATGGCCGGGGGACCTTCTCCCGGGCGGGAGACTCCGGGTCGCTGATCGTCACCCGACCCGGGCGGCGGCCCGTTGGCCTGCTCTTCGCCGGAACCGAAAGCGGATACACCTTCGCCAACCCGATCGGCGCTGTGCTCAAGAGTC
>DASUSR010000296.1:0-3475 GCA_036375015.1 Gemmatimonadales bacterium | reverse complement strand
CCTCCGCCGGCGGCAGCGGGGCCACACCGCTCAGCGGGTCGGCCCGCACATCGGCGAGCGCCTCCGTCACGGGTCGCACCACGCCGGCAGGGACCCCCTCCCGGGCCAGGCGGCTGAGCCACTCCGTGGCCGGCCGGCTCGCGAGCGTCTCGGCCAGCGCGGCGACCACCCGGTCGCGCGCGCGGACCCGCCCCGCGTTGGCGGCGTAGGCCTCCTCCTGTGCCAGGTCGGCGCGGTCGAGTGCCCGGCAGCAGCTCCGCCACTGCGCGTCGTTGCCCACCGCGATCACGATGGGGCGGTCCGCGGTGTCGAAGAGCTGATAGGGCACCAGATTCGGGTGGGCATTGCCCCAGCGCCGCGGCTCCTCGCCGCCCACCAGGGCGTTCTGGGCCACGTTCACCAGCGCGGCGGTGGCGCTATGGGCGAGGGAGACCACGAGCCGCCGCTCGTGCGACGCGGCGAGACGGTCCCGTCCCGCCAGCGCGGCGAGCACCGTGACCGCGGCGTCCTTGCCGGCGATCACGTCGGCCAGGGCGACCCCGCACTTCATGGGCGGCCCGTCGGCCGCGCCGGTGATCGCCATCCAGCCCGACTCGGCCTGCACCACGAAATCGTACCCGGGCCGGGTGCCGTCGGGGCCGAAGCCCGTGAGCGTACACCAGACGAGACGGGTGTGCACGGCCAGGAGCCGCAACGGGTCCACCCCGCGCCGCTCCAGCGTTCCGGGTCGGAAGTTGTCCACCACCACATCGGCACCCGCCAGCAGGCGGTGCAGCAGGAGCCGCTCGTCCTCGTCGTCGAGGTCGAGCGCGAGGCTGAGCTTATTCCGGTTCACGGCCAGGAAATAGGCGCTCTCGCCCCGGGCGTCGAAGGGCGGCCCCCAGCCGCGGGTCTCGTCGCCCTCGCCGGGCCGCTCGATCTTGAGCACGTCGGCGCCGAGGTCGCCCAGCATCATCGTGCAGAGCGGGCCGGCGAGCACGCGGGTCAGGTCCAGGACTCGGAGCCCGGCGAGCGGGAGGCCCATGGTCAGAACCGGACCGCCTGCCCGTGCACCACCCGATAGGTGTCGCGGGCAATGAGCAGCTCCTCGTCGGTGGGAATGACCCACAGCTCCAGCCGGCCCCCTTCCCGGTCGATCCGACCCTCCCGGCCGCCGGTCATGGCCGCGTTCCGCTCCGGATCGATCACGGCCCCGAACCAGTCCAGCCCTTCGGCGATACCCGCCCGCACCGCCGCGGCGTTCTCGCCGATGCCGCCGGTGAAGACCACCGCGTCGGCCCCGCCGAGCGCCCCGAGATAGGCGCCGACGTACTTCCGCGCGCGATAGCAGAAGAGGTCGATGGCGAGTCGGGCGCGGCGATCGTCGTGCTCCGCCGCCTCGGCCAGCAGCTCGCGCATGTCGGCGGTGAGCCCGGAGACGCCCAGCAGCCCGGACTGGGTGTTGAGCACCGCCTCGATCTGCGGCAGGCTGAGCCCCTCCTTGCCGGCCACGAAATCGAGGATCGCGGGATCGAGGTCGCCGGAGCGGGTGCCCATCGCGAGCCCCTCGAGGGGGGTGAAGCCCATGGACGTGTCGACCGAATCGCCGGCGGCGATGGCGCAGGCCGAGCACCCGTTGCCCAGGTGCAGCGTCACGATGCGGGTCGCCTCCCGCGAGCGCCCGGTGAGCAGGCGGTAGCGGTGGGCCACGTAGCGGTGGGAGGTGCCGTGGAACCCGTAGCGGCGCACCCGGTAGCGGCGATAGTACTGGTACGGGAGCGCGTAGAGATAGGCGTGCTCGGGTATCGTGTGGTGAAACGCGGTATCGAACGTGGCCACCTGGGGCACGCCGGGGCCGAGCGCCGCGCGGGCAGCCTGGATGCCGCGCAGGTTATGGGGATTGTGCAGCGGGGCCAGCTCGAAAGTGCCCTCGAGCTCCCGCAGCACCGCGTCGTCGATCAGGGTGGAGCGGGTGAAGCGCTCGCCGCCGTGGACCACCCGGTGTCCCACCGCCCCGACGTCGCCGATGGCGGCGAGATCGACGCCCGAGCCGGGAGCGGCCAGCCAGCGGAGCACGTGGTCCACCGCCACCGCGTGGCTCCGGAGCGCCGCGGCCGACCGCACCGGCGGAGCCTGGCCCGCCTGCAGGGTCAGCACCGCCTCCCCACCGATCCGCTCGACCTGCCCGCGGGCCAGCCTCGCGTCCGAGTTCGACTCCATGAGCTCGGCGTCGGTGCGGACCAGCTGGAACTTGAGGGTCGAGGAGCCGACGTTGAGGACGAGGATCTTCACCGGGGCCGGCCCTGGCTGGAGCGGGATGGTTGACCCGCGCCGGACGCACGGGTACAAGTTGTGAGACCATTCTACTCGGGAACATACGATGCAGCGAGCGGACGCCCGGTGAGAAGCGGACGGTGGAGCGAGCCACGGCTGGACCGGAGGACGGCGGCGCGGGCCGAGTATCGGCGCACCGCCCCGGGCCTCCTCGTGCTGGAGGGGTTCCGCTGCGCGGTGCGCGATGTGGGACCCGCCGGCCTTCGGGTGGAGCCCGCGCCCGCCGGCCGTGCGTGGGAGCTGGACCAGGAGGTCGCCGGCGACCTGTACCTGCGGACGGGGGGACAGGTGCCGATCCGCGGCCGTATCCACCGGATCGATCGCGCCGGGCTCGCGGTGGTGCCCGAGGGAGTCGAGTGGCCGGACATCGCCGCCATCGAGATGGAGCGGGCCGCGCTGCGGCGGAACCACCAGGAGCGGCGCGGAGCACCCCGGCTGCCGTTGCCGGTGCACGTCCCAGGCGCCGCGACCCCGCGCACCCCACTGCGGGACGTGAGCGCCACAGGGCTGCGCTACGCCCTCGCCCCGCTCGAGCCGGCCCCGGCTCCGGGCAGCCGGCTGGAGGGGGAGCTTCGCCTGGACCAGGACACGGTGATCTCGGTGTGCGGACGGGTGGTGCGCCAGGGCGGACGCGAGGTCGCGGTCGCGCTCGATCCGCCGGGGCTCACCGCGGACGTGCTGGCGATTCTGCGGCAGCGCTTCTTCCCCAGCGGGGGTGATGCGTCCAGCGGGTGAGAGTGTTCCAGGCGGGCCCCGCCAGGCTCTCTGTCAGCCTAGCGGGAAACGACCCGCAGCGACTCCTCGGGGTCGGTGAGGCAGTCGAGCAGGCGGTCCACCCGCTCGCCCATGCTGGGGTGGGCCGAGTCGGTCACCAGATCGCGGCGGTTTCGGAAGAACCGGATCGCGGCCTGGACGGAAGCGGGGCGGTCCTGCCGCAGCGCCTGCGCCGCGTAGCAATCGGCCGCAAATTCGTAGCTGTGGAGCACCGGCACCGGGGTCTCGGTGCGGATCAGGCCGAAGCGCCGCTCCGGCACGTGGTGGTACGCGATGTGGCCCTCCTCGTGAGCCCGCAGGAACGCGGCGAGGTCCGGGCCGATCTGGGCCAGCAGTCTGGTATTGAGGTAGATCTTCGGGGTCACGCTGTCGAACACCGCGATCGCGG
>DASUSR010000295.1:0-18501 GCA_036375015.1 Gemmatimonadales bacterium | reverse complement strand
GGCCACCGTGGCCGGCGGAGGATTGGCGCAGGCCGGGGAGGAGTACGCCGTCATGTACCTGACGAACACCATGGTCGCGCTGAACACAGCGCCGGCGGCCCCCGACGTCTCGGGGCCGGGGGGCAACGAGTACGAGAACGTGATCGCCAGCCACAGCCTGATCGGCGACGGCACCGGCAGCGACCAGGAGAACACCGGGGGCAACCTCGTCGGCAACGTCGAGCCCTACACCGCGGCGATCGATCCCAGGATCGGCGCCCTGGCCACCAACGGCGGGCCCACCCGGACACACGCGCTCCAAACCGGGAGCCCCGCCATCGACGCGGCGTCCAGCGATCTGTGCCCCGCGACCGACCAGAGAGACGTAAGCCGCCCGCAGGGAGCGGGATGCGACATCGGGAGCTTCGAGCGGGAGTGATCGGGCCTGACACCCACCCGGTCCGGGCCAAGCTCGTCGAGCTTGGCCTGGCCAGGGCTCGGCGCACCCGTCTACTGGCCCCCCTCTTGCACTTCCACCCCCTCCGACGGGCAGGGCCGCAGCGGCGCCGATATCTGTAAGATCTTGCAAGGCAAGAGGATATCTGCGCGAGGTGTCCCCCTCCCCTCCCGCGCTTTCCAGCAGGGTTTCCCGCATTTTGACGTACCGTGCCACTGGGGACGCGGTAGGCGCCAGGGCCCGCCTGGTGCGGACAACTCACGGAGGCAGTCTGTGATGCGCATGGTCAAGAGAAGCATTCCCGTCGCGGCGCTGGCCCTCTGCGTGAGCACGGCCGTCGTCTCCGCCCAGCAGCCCGGCAACGGCAACTTCCAGTGGTACATCGGCCCCCAGGCCGGCGTGACCGTCTTCAAGACGCCGACCCAGGATCGCACCGCGATCCCGAGCTTCGGCGGCCAGGCGCTCATCGTGGCCAGGCGTACGGGCCTGATGCTCTCGGTGGAGGAGGCGGTGGGCTCGGACGAGACCAGCTCCTACCTCGACGCCAGCGGCGTCCAGTCGGTCACCTTCAACGACATCCGCAAGTACTCCGCGGTGCTGATGGCCTTCCCCATCCGGGCGGCCGCGCAGCCCTACCTTGGCGTGGGATACGGGATCATGCACGTGGTGAACCCGTCGCCCGCGAGCCCCGCGGCCTTCCAGGAGGACGCCAACGAGCTGGGCAGCACCGGGTTCGGGACATTCCTGGCGGGCGTCCAGTTCCAGGTGGGCCGCCTGATGGCCTTCGGCCAATACCAGATCACCACCAGCCCGTCCAACGACACGGTCACCGACGGCCAGGGCAACTTCCTGGCGTATGGCCGGCTGCTCGAGGGTCCCACCCACACGTTCTCCGGCGGGATCAGGATCGGACTCGGCAGCGCGCGTGAGGAAGTGAAAACCGGCGGGTACTGAGTCGGCCGCGGAAATCGACGGCGAACGGGCAGCGGATGATCCGCTGCCCGTTCGCCTTTTCAGCTGCCGCCGCGCCCCGGGCTGCGCCGGCCCGAGGCGTACCGGCTGCCCTCGACCACGAAGCGCAGCGGCCAGTCCGCGGCCTTGGTGATCCCGATGCGCGGAGTGATCGAGATGGAGGGGACCGTATCGGCCGAAGGCGGAGGGAGGACCGCAACCTGGGCGCGGGACATGTGCGCTCCGTCGAGGCTGCGCGTGATGCCGAGCGCCTGGCAGAGCCTGCCCGGCCCGGCGCAGAGGAGCCGGTCGTCCACCCCACCCCGCCGCCGGCGCATCGTCGCCAGCCCCTCCACCGGCTCGAGCGCCCGCAGCAGGACCGCGCTCGCGCGACCCTCCGCCTCGCAGACCAGGTTGGCGCACCAGTGCATACCGTAGGAGAGATACACGTACCACGTGCCCGGCGGCCCGAACAGCGCGGCGTTCCGCTGGTTCCGCCGATGGCGGTAGCCGTGGGACGCCGGGTCGTCGTAGCCCAGGTAGGCTTCGGTCTCCACCACGAGGCCGGCCGTCCGCACGCCGCCGACCCGCGAGACCAAGAGAGTGCCGAGCAGCTCGCGCGCGACGGTTTCGGCGGAACGGTCGAAAAACGAGACGGGCAGCGTGGCTGCCCGTCGCGTGGCCGTCATTCCGCCTTCTTCCGGGCTCGAGCCCGGGGTCGCTTGGGCTTGGGCTCCGCGGGCGGCGACTCGGCGCTCGCGGGCTGCTCGGCGGGGGCCGCGACCGCCTTCTTTCGCGGCGCGCGGCGCGGCCGCGTCGCCTTCTTCGGCGCTTCGGCCGTCTCGCTCGGGGCGGCCGGCGGAGGCTCGGGCTCGGCGGGCGCCTCCACCTGGACCACCCCGACGAGCGGAATCTCGCCGGCCCGGAGCGGGCCCCGAGAGCCGCGGCGGAACCGGAGGCCCAGCCGCACGCCGTTCTCCTTGCCTCCGCCGCCGGTCACCGGCACGGCGGAGGTGGCCGCCGAGGCCACCTCGAGCGCCCGCTCCACCGCCTCCTCGGGCACCGTCCCTGTGTCGGGCCCCGCGGCGGCCGCCGGCTCCGCCGGAGGCGTCGGTCTCGCGGTGCCCAGGATCGCCGCGGTCCGGTGCGGCGCGATCTCGTACTCGTCGTCGCCCACCTTGCGCACGTCCGCCACCTCGGCGTCGTTGGCCTGGCGCAGCAGCCGCGCGAATCGGCCGGGCTCGAGCAGCGGGTCTTCCCGGCCGTGCATCGCCACCATGCGCAGCCGGAGCGGCTCGTGGCCGGTCGGAGTGCGAAGCTCGAGCAGCGCCTGCGACATGAGCTGGAACGCGCGGGCCAGGGATAGCGCCCCGTCCCGCGGACGCGCGGCCTCCTCGCGGGGCGCCTCCGGCCGCTCGCCGCGGTCACGGTCCCGCTCCCTGCCGCGGCCGCGCCGGCCGCGGCCCCGGCGGCCGTCCTCGCGCCCGGCTTCGGCCGCCGGCTCGCGCTGGCGGGCGGCGGGGGCGGGGACGGCCGGAGCCTCGGCGGCCGCGCCGGCGGGGGCCACCTCGTACTGGCCGTTCTCCAGTTTGGTCACCTGGAGCACGCCCTTGTGCCCCGCCTCCACGACGAACTTGCTGAACCGGTTGAAGCCGGCGTTGCGCTCGTCGAAGTTGGAGTCGATCTGCTGCATGACCTGCTTCAGGCGGTCGGAGCGCATGACGTCGCCGTTGCGGGCCATCTGCGACACCGCCTCCGCGGCGAGCTCCCAGGGATCGCGCTGGATGGAGGGAGTGTCCACCTCCTTGGTGAGCCCCGCGAGGTCGCTGTAGGAGTAGTACTCGTCGCAGTTCTGGATCAGCAGGTCGCTGGCCGACTCCCGAATCCCTACGCCGATGACGTACTTCCCGTACTCCTTGAGCTTGATCACCATCGTCGAAAAGTCGCTGTCCCCCGAAAGCAGGATGAAGGTCCCGATCTCGGGGCGGGTGAAGACCAGCTCGATGGCGTCGATGGCGAGGCGGATGTCGGTCGCGTTCTTCTTGCTCGAGCCGAACGCGGGCGCGAAGATCAAGTCGATCGAAGATTCGGAGAGCGGGACGATGTACTGCGGGTAGCGGCGCCAGTCGGCGTAGGCGCGCTGGACGGCGACCTTGCCCTTGATGATCTCGCTGCTGAGCAGCGTGCGCAGCTCCTTCGTCAGGTCCTTCTGGATGCCCAGGGTGACGTTGTCGAAGTCGATCAGCAGGGCGGCGTTCGGGGCGTGGACTGGTGGCTGGCTCAGATGCCGGCCGGGGCGGAGCATCGGTCGATTCACGGATCGCTCAGGTTCGGGCCGTCGGTCCCCGAGCGAGCCCCCCGCACTCCACCACCCGGATCCGGTCCGCGGCGGGAGTCGAGGGACACCTCGAGGGCGGAGACCCCTAGGGTGTCATCGAGCCGGCCCGACGGGCCGCTCGGCAGCCGGGCCATACCGACCGCGCCGCAGGGTGGCGCTCCCTCCGGGGGATGCGCTCCTGCGAACCTCGTGTCGGATGGCGGCGAGCGGCAGAAAGGTAATGGCGAAGCGCGCTTGGGGGGTAGTGGGCGCTCAGCCGAAGCCGGCTTCGCCCGCGAGCGGCAGGTCGAGCTCGAAGAAGAACCGGGTGCCGACGCCCTTGGTGGTCTCCACCTGCAGCCGGCTCCCCATGGCCTCCACCAGCTTGCGGCAGATCGAAAGCCCCAGTCCCGACCCGGAGAAGGCGTACTCGCCGGGCTTCTGGCGCCGGCGGAACGGCTCGAACAGGGTGGCCATGGACTGCGGCGGAATACCGCGGCCGGTGTCCCGCACCGAGAACTCCACGCAGCGGGCCGACGACTGCCGCGCGGTGACCTCGACGAACCCCTCCGCGGTGAACTTGAGCGCGTTGGTGGTGAGGTTGAGCAGCACCCGGCTCAGGGCCACCGGATGCCCGATCCGGAAGTCGGCCTCGGCGGGGGTGAGCCGCACCGAGAGATTCTTCTCCTCGGCGATGGGCTGCACGATGTCGCGCACGGACTCCAGGATGTCGGTGACGGAGAACGGGATCGGGTCGAGGTCCACCAGCCGGTCGCCGCCGCGCGCCAGCTCGATCACGTCGCTCGCCACGGAGCTGAGCCCGAAGGCGGCACTGTAGATGAGTCCCAGCTGCCGCTCCTGCACCGAATTCACCGGGCCGCTGCGGCCCCGCTGGAGCGTCTCCGCCAGGAAGAGGATCGAGGTCAGGGGGGAGCGCAGATCGTGGGCCACCTCCACCACCAGCTCGAGCCCATCGGGCGCGGAGAGGCGGTCCGCGAAGTGCTGGGACCAGTCCACCTCGAGCCGCTGACCGACCCGCTCGATGGCGCCCAGCAGGCGGAGCAGCTGCCCGGCGTCGGGCGCGGGCAGGGCCTGCGCGCGTTCCAGGAAGGCCGCGCGCACCAGGCCCAGCAGTCGGCGGGAGAGCGGATTGCGCGGCACCGCATCGTCGGCGAGCTCGCCGCCGCAGGCCTGTTGCCGGATGGCTGTGGAGAGGCGGGCAAGATGGGCCGTGGCCTCCTCGGCGCCGGCGGCGTCCTCGATCACCCGCTCCCACTCCGCCTGCGCCCAGAGCACCGCGTCCCGCAGGCAGTCCCAGAGCGCGGGCGCGATCGCCGCGGAGGTGGGGCCGCTCGGGTCCCACACCGTCGCCGGCGCGAGGTAGACCTGGGCGGGCCGCCGACGCTCGCCGCTGGTGGTGCCGGGCAGCGCGGCCTCGGGCATCACTCGGGCGACCCCGACGTCTCTTCCCGGTGGAACTCGTGCTTGTCCATCAGCCGGTACAGCGTGGTGCGATCGATGCTGGCCAGCCGCGCGGCCTTCGACATGTTGCCGCCGGCCCTGCTGATCAGACGGGTGAGGTACTCCTTCTCGAAGTGCGCCACCACCCTGTCCTTGGCCGGGTGGTAGGCCTCGTCCAGCATGGCGGTGGAGACGACGCTCTCGGCCGGCCACTCCGTGCCGTCGTCGTAGACCGGGATGTCGTCGGGCTGGATGACCTGGTCGGGCTCGGCGAGCACGGCCACGTGCTCGATCACGTTCTGCAGCTCCCGGACGTTGCCCCGCCAGGGGCGCGACCGCAGGAACCCGATGCTCGCCTCGCCCAGCCGCGGCACCCGGTCGCCCATCTGGCGGTGCCGCTGCCAGTAGTAGGTGAGGAAGTGGTTGGCGAGCAGCGCAATGTCCTCCGGCCGCTTCCGCAGCGGCGGGAGCTTGATGGGCACCACCCGGAGGCGGTAGAACAGGTCGCCGCGCAGCACGCCGGCGTCCACCGCCTCCTGCGGCTCCCGGTTGGTGGCCGAGATGAAGCGGACGTCCACCACCGCGTCCTGCTGCTCGCTGCCGACCCGCCGCACCACCCCGTCCTGAATGACGCGGAGCAGCTTGGCCTGGAGCGGCATCGACATCTCGGTCAGCTCGTCGAGGAAGAGCGTGCCCCCGTTGGCCATCTCCAGCAGGCCCGGCTTGTCGCGATCGGCGCCGGTGAAGGCGCCCTTCCGGTGCCCGAACAGCTCGCTCTCGAGCAGCCCCTCGGGCAGGGCGGCGCAGTTGATCGGCACCAGCGCCCGCGCGGCGCGCCGGCTGTTCTGGTGGATGAACTGGGCGATGACCTCCTTGCCGGTGCCGCTCTCCCCGCTGATGAAGACCGAGGCGTCGGTCGGCGCCACCTTCCGGGCCAGCTCGACCGCCTTGCGGAAGGCCGGCGCGATGCCGATCAGCGCGATCTTGTCGCTGTGCCCGTGCTGCTTCATGAGCTGGACCCGGAGGTCTTGCGCCTCGCGGGACATCATGACGGCGTGGGAGGCGCGGCCGATGAGCACCTGGAGGTGGGTCGCCGAGAACGGCTTGGGGAGGTAGTCCCAGGCGCCGGCGCGGAGCGCCTCGATGCTGCTGGTGACGCTGGGGTTCCCGGTCATCACGACCACGATGGTGTCGCGGTAGGCGCCGAGGGCGGCCTGGAGGATCTCGAGCCCCGAGATCTGCGACATGTAGAGGTCGACCAGGATGATGTCGAACTTGCGGCGCTTGACCGTGTCCAGCGCCTCCTCGCCCCGGCCGATCAGCGTGACGTTGTACCCGTCCATCTGGAGCACGCTCGCACAGCTCTCCCGGAGGGTGCGCTCGTCGTCCACGACCAGCACCCGAATGCTGGCCTTGACCTCACTGGGAATGGAAAGGGGATCGCGGGGGCCGACCTCGGCAGCGGGAGTGCCGGAGCGGTCCGGCTGCGGCATCGGATCGGCCATGCTCGACTCCAGGGTCGGGACCGCGGGGCGCGGTCGGTAGCGCGGCACCGGTGCGCATTCGAAGCCCCCGAGGATGGCGCGCGGGCGCCCCGGGGTGCCGCTCAACAGCCACGTTTCTACTACAGTCTGCGGTGTGAGTCAAGCAATTGCAGGGAAGATGCCACATAGCTCGGCCCCGGCCATATGGCATACCGTGGTACGGGGACTACACTTAAGGGAGAAGCGGCTAGGCGGGATAGCGCAGCGTAACCTGCTCGAATGCACGAACTCTCTCACCATCCCCGTCTCGCCTGAGGTCGCGCAGGGCGGTCGTGGCCCGCAGCAGGAGCTCGACCGCGTCCACGGAAGACTCGGCGAAGTCGGGGACCGCGCAATATCCTGCACGCACCCTGACGCAGCGCTCGCCGCCGCGGACCGGGATGGGAGACGATTCGATGGTGCCGCCGAGTCGGCGGACCAGCCGAAGCGCGGCCTCGGGGCCGGTGGCGGGGGCGATCACCGCGAACTCCGACTGGCCCAGCCGGCCGATCGCGTCGGACGACCGGCCGGCCTGGCGGAAGAGCAGGCCGACCTGGTCGCTCATCCGCTGCTCCTCCTGGTCCGCCTCCTCCTCGCCCGTGGTGTCCCCCTCGGACTCGGGAGCGAAGACCACGCAGGCGAGCGGGTCGCGGCGCCGGAACGCCTCCGAGCCGATCTCCTTGGCCCGCCGGGCCAGGCCGCGCATGTTGTAGAGCCCGGTTCCGGGATCGAGCAGGCTCTCCTCTCGCAGGCTGTCCACCTCGCGCTTCGACTGCAGGAAGGTGCCCAGCTTGAGCAGCAGCGACTCGCCGTCGAGCGGCTGGCCGAGGAACTCCCAGGCGCCCGCCTGGTAGGCCTCCAACCGCTGGCTGCGGCCCGAGGGGCCCGAGGTGGTGATGACGATGGGAGTGGTCGCGCTGAAGCGGGGGTCGCCGCGCAGCGCACGACAGACCTCGAAGCCGTGCATGTCCGGCATCTGGGCATCGAGGATGATGAGATCCGGCTGCGCCGTGCGAGCCCGCTCCAGTGCCTGCTGGCCGGTGTAGGCCCGCACCACGGAGTAGCCGTTCGGTCCCAGGATGCTCTCGAGCGACCGCGCGGACCATTCCTGGTCGTTGGCGATGAGGACGAGCGGCGCGGCCGGAGCCTTGTCTCGATGAGCCATTCGGGTTCAGCCGGGTGGAGGTGAGCGGGAGGACCCGCGTCCAGCCCCCGCAGGACTCGTGCGGGGCCGGAAGGAAAGATGAAGCTGCTGTGGACCAACGGCTTAGACGATTCCCCGCCGCCTGCTCGGCCTCCGGACCGCGGGAGCCGCGCCACAGCATGGATGCCGAAATGCCACGGCCTGCATATCCTGGTCTTGTGGCAGCCGGGCCGCTGAATCTGTAGCCCGCCAGCAACGCCTCGCCTGGCGGCCCGGTCCCGGACCGGGCCGGACTGTACAAACTAACATGTTGTCCGCAATTCGATTAGCCGAATCGCACGGGCCCGGATTCGCCCCGCCGATTTGCGGCGTCATCCTTGAAGGTTGGGCGGCAGGAAGCGCATGCGAAGTGCAAACCTTTGCAGGACTGACTGGCATGAGACACTCGGCTTCCCCCGGCCCGGAAACAGCGCCCGCGGAGCCCGTCGCCGACGATCCCCCGCCGGCGGCCGACGGCACAGCCTCACCTGAGCTCCCGCTGGAGCGATCGCGCTTCAGTCGGTGGCTCGCGAGCTTCGGCTTGGGCGAAGCAACCATCCCCCTGCTCCGACCTCTCAAGTCCCGCCCTCCCCGTGGCCAGTGACGACCGTGCGGCGCGAGTCGCGCATGGTGAGTCGTGTCACAGGACCGCGCGCGCGGTGGCCTTAGTGTGGAACGCAGTGCGGCCTTGATCTCTGATCCGACGTCCTCGACCACGATGGCCACGCCCATGGGATATGCCACCTCCGGAGTTCGACGCAGCCACCTCGCCCGCAGCGCAGCGGTCGAGCGGACGGCGACAGGCAGCCAGCGGTCCCGGAGCGGGGCATACCGGCAACTCACCGAAGAAGTGCTCGCGGCCACCAGCGCGGGGCGGTGGGCCGGCCGCGTCGTGAACGTGCTGCTGGCGCTGATCGCACTCCTCATCGCGCTCCCGGTATTGGTGCTGATCGCGGCGGCGGTGAAGCTCACGTCGCGCGGGCCGGTCTTCTACACCCAGGAGCGGGTCGGACTGGACCGGCGGGCGTTGCGGCGGGCGGAACAGAACCACCGGCGCCTGCGCGATCTCGGCGGCCGGCCCTTCACGATCTACAAGTTCCGCACGATGCGGGCGGACGCCGAGCGCGAGAGCGGCGCCGTCTGGGCCCAGCAGGACGACCCCCGGGTGACCCCGGTGGGGCGCTTCCTGCGCCAGTACCGGCTGGACGAGCTGCCCCAGCTGCTCAACGTGTTGCGGGGCGACATGAACATCGTGGGCCCCCGGCCGGAGCGGCCCAGCATCTTCGCCGAGCTGCGGGGCCACATCGCCGAGTATCCCCTGCGCCAGCGGGCCCGGCCGGGGATCACCGGGCTGGCCCAGATCAACCACCACTACGACCGCTCGCTGGACGACGTGCGCCGCAAGGTGCACTTCGACCTGGAGTACATCCGGCGCCAGAGCGTGGCGGAAGATCTGCGCATCATGCTCCGGACCGTCCCGGTCGTCCTCTTCCGCCGGGGCGGATGGTGAGTGCGGCGCGCTGTGGCCTCCATACCACATGGAGGCTGACGGCGGCCGCGCCCCATCCGCCATCTACCTCCCCGGCACCCTTTTAACCGTTGCCAAGCTTAGATTTGCTCCAGCGCCCCGGGCCACCGGGGCGCGGAACGGCGATTGCTGATGGCCGGGCACGTCGCGTTCCCACCCCGAAGCCTGGAGAGACCGTTGAGCGCCCGTTCCACGCAGCCCGGAGACCTCGACCTCTCGGTGGTGGCCCCGCTATACAACGAGTCGCAGAACGTGCAGCCGCTGGTGGAATGGATCCTCACCGCGCTGGCGGACTACTCCGGGCGTTTTGAGATCATTCTGGTGGACGACGGCAGCCGCGACGACACCTGGGCGCAGGTCACCGGCGCGGCCCTGGACCCCCGGGTCCGGGGGCTGCGGCTGGGGTGCAACGTGGGGCAGACCGCCGCCATGATGGCGGGGTTCGACCATGCCCGGGGACGCGCCGTGGTGTCGCTGGACGGCGATCTGCAGAACGACCCGCGCGACATCCCGGGGCTCCTCGCCAAGCTCGACGAGGGGTACGACCTGGTCTGCGGCTGGCGGCAGAACCGGCAGGACAAGTTCCTGCTCCGCAAGGTGCCCTCGTGGGTCGCGAACCGCATCATCCGCCGGCTCACCGGCGTGCCCATCACCGACAACGGCTGTTCTCTCAAGGCGTACCGCCGGGAGCTGTTGAGTCGGGTCTCGCTCTATGCGGAGCAACACCGATTCATTCCGGCGCTCTCCGCCAGCGTCGGGGCGCGAATCACCGAGATGCCGGTCCGGCACCACGCCCGCCGGTTCGGCGAGAGCAAGTACGGCATTTCCCGCACGATGAAAGTGCTGGTGGACCTGTTCACGCTGAAGATGATCACCACCTTCCGCTCCCGGCCCCTGCTCGGCTTCGGGGTCGCGGCGCTGCCTCCGATCCTGGCGGCGGTCCTCTTCTGCGTCCTGTGGGCGATCGCCGCCACGCAGTTCGGGCCGACCAAGTCCCGGGCGCTGATCTTCCCCGGCGCCGCCCTGCTGAGCGCGGGCGCCGCCTTCTACCTGCTCATGCTGGGGTTGGTGGCCGAAGTGGCGCTGAGCAACGAGCGCGAGAGCGCGAACGAGATTCCGAACGCCTGGGAGGTTCGTTGACATGGGGGCACAGGTTCTGATGGAGCCGGTCGTGGGCGCGTCCGGACGCGAGCTGCCCGGGGCACCCCGGATGGTCTCGGTGATCGTACCCGTCGTGGAGCGTGCCGACGACCTGCAGGCGCTGCACCGCGCGTTCGCGGACGCGCTGGCGGCGCGCGGTCTGGCGTACGAGTTCCTCTTCGTCCTGGACGGCGGGTTCCCGGCGCCCCCCGAGCTGGCCGCGCTCGCGCAGGAGCCCGAGGTCCGGGTGCTCCGCTTCGCGCGCACCTTCGGCGAGACCGCCGCGCTCCGCCTCGGCATCGAACGGAGCGGCGGCGACGTCATCCTCACCCTGCCCGCCTACTTCCAGGTGACGCCCGAGGGCATCCCGGCGCTGCTGGCCGCGCTCGAGAACGGCAGCGACATGGCGGTGGCCAGCCGGTCGCCCCGGGTGGACGGCTGGCTCAACCGGCTGCAGAGCTCGCTCTTCCACCGGATGATCGCGGGGGTGACCGACCGGCGGTTCCACGACATCGCGTGCGGCGTGCGGATGATGCGCCGCCCCGTCGCCGAGGCGCTGCCGCTCTACGGCGACCTCCACCGGTTCATCCCCGCCCTCGCCGTGCGGGAGGGGTACCTGGTGGAGGAGGTCCCGGTGCCCCAGCATCCCCAGGATGCGCGGACCCGGGTCTACAGTCCCGGCGTGTACCTGCGCCGGCTGCTCGACATCGCGGCCTTCTTCTTCCTGGCCAAGTTCACCGAGAAGCCGCTCCGGTTCTTCGGTCTGATCGGATCGGTGTTCTTCCTGGCCGGCGCGGTGACCGCGCTGGTGCTGCTGGTCGACCGGCTCAGCGGCACCGGCATCGCCAACCGGCCGCTGCTCCTCCTGGCGGTGCTCCTCCTCGCACTGGGAGTGCAGCTCATGGGACTCGGTCTGGTGGGCGAGATCATCGTGCATCTTCGCGCCCCGCACCGGCGGGCCTACCGGGTGCGCGAGCAGGTGTGAAACCGGGGCGGGGTGAGGACGATGCGACGTGACCTGAGCCTGCTCACCGGACGCGTCCACGACCTGCTGGTGGTGGGCGGTGGCGTGCATGGCGCGGCTCTGGCCTGGGATGCGGCGCTCCGCGGCCTCACGGTCGCGGTGATGGAGCGGGACGACTTCGGCGCGGCGACGTCGGCCAACAGCCTGCGGATCGCCCATGGCGGGCTGCGCTATCTCGCCCGCGGCGATGTTCGGCGGATGCGGGAGTCCATCGGGGAACGCTCCCGGCTCATGCGTATCGCGCCGGAGCTGGTGGTGCCGCTTCCGGTCATGGTGCCCACCCACGGCCGCGGGACCGGGAGCCGCCTGTCCATGCGCGCCGCCCTGGCACTCAACGACCTCGGCTCGCCGGGAAGGAACCGGGGGCTCGACGGCGCCCACCGCATCCCGGCCGGCCGGGTGCTCTCGAGGGCGGAGGCGGTGCGGCTGTTTCCCCCGCTCGCCACCACCGGCCTCACCGGCGCGGCGCTCTGGCACGACGCCCGGATCCGCAGCCCGGAGCGGCTCACCCTCAGCTTCGTGCGGTCCGCCGCCGAGCGGGGCGCCGCGCCGGCCAATTACGTTCGGGTGGAGCGGGTCCTGACCGAAGCCGGCATGGTGCGCGGCGTGGAGGCGGTGGACCGCCGGACCGGCCGGTCGCTCGTCGTCCGGGCGCGGGCCACCGTCGTCGCCGCGGGGTGCTGGACCGACGCCCTGGTGGACCGGGCTGCCGCGCGCACTCGCGCCGCCGGGCCCGCACGGCAAGCGCTGGCGCTCAACCTCATGGTCGGGCGGAGCCTGAGCGGGGTCGCCGTCGGCGTGCGGTCGCCGAGCGGGCCCGCGGACGACCCGGTGATCGGCGGGCACCGGTATCTGTTCCTCGCGCCACAGGAGGGCGCCACCCTGCTGGGCACCTGGTACGCCGTGGACGACGGCACCGACTCGCCGGCCCTGGCCGAGCGCGGCGCGGAGGCCCTCCGCGCCGAGTTCAACACCGCCTGTCCGGGGCTTGATCTGGAGGCGGAGGATGTCTCGCGCGTGCAGGTCGGCTGGATGCCGCTCAAGGCCGGGCTGGAGCCCGGCCGCGCCGATGCCCTGGCCGACCGGCCGAGGATCCGCGAGTATGGCGCCGACGGGCTGCGACACCTCTACTCCGTGGAAGGCGTGAAGTACACCACCGCCCGCGGTGTGGCCGAGCAAGTGCTCGACCGGATCGTGCGCGAAGTGGGCCTGCGGGCGCAGGGCTGCCGGACCGCGGAGACCCACCTCACCGGAGCGTACCACGTGCCGGCGGGCGACCCTCGGCTGTCCGCGAGGATTCGGGAGGCGGTGCGCGAGGAGATGGCGCTGAGCCTGGCCGACATCATCTTCCGCCGGACCGGCATCGGCGAGCCTCCCGGCCCCTCCCTCGAGGCCCTGGACGAGGCGGCGCGTCTCGCCGGGGAAGAGCTGGGCTGGGACGACACGGCCCGCCAGGCGGAGATCGACGACGTGCTGCGACAGGCTGGAGGCCCGGCGGCCACTCGCCGGGTGGTGACCGGGTGAAGATCCTGCTGCTCGCACCGCACCCCTTCTACCAGGCGCGGGGGACTCCCATCGCCGTCAAGACGGTGCTGGAGTTCCTCAGCGCCCGCGGCCACGAGGTGGACGTCCTCACCTACCACGAGGGCGCCGATGTGGAGATCCCGAACTGCCGGATCGTCCGGATCCCGCGGGTGCCCGGCTGCAACAACATCCGGCCGGGCTTTTCCTTCAAGAAGGTCGTCTGCGACGTGGTGATGACCGGGAGCTGCCTGCGGATGATGCGGCGGACCCGGTACGACCTCGTGCACGCGGTGGAAGAGGCCGCGTTCATCGCGGTCGCCATGAAGCGTCTCACCGGCGTGCCCTACGTCTACGACATGGATTCCTCGCTGGCCGAGCAGATGGTGGACGCCTTCCCCGCCCTGGAGCCGGTCTACCCGGCCATGCGGCGGTTCGAGGCCGTGGCCATGCGGGGGAGCGCGGGGGTGTTGACCGTCTGCGCCGCGCTCGAGGCGGTGGCCCGGAGCCACGCCCCGGGTACGCCGGTGGGGCGCGTCGAGGACACCACCCTGCTCCCCGCCGGGGGCGGGGACGACGGGCGCCCGCTGCTCCCGCCGGAAATGGCCGGGGCACCGGTCGCGATGTACGTGGGGAACCTCGAGCACTACCAGGGAATCGATCTGCTGCTGGAGGGCTTCCGGCACACCGTGGCCCGAGTGCCCGAGGCCAGGCTGGTGATCGTGGGAGGCCGGCAGGACGACATCAGCCGATACGAGGACCGGGCCTCGCAGCTCGGCATCCGCCCCGCGGTGCATTTCCTCGGACCCAAGCCGGTCTCGCTGCTCGCGGACCTCCTGGGGGAAGCGGACGTGCTGGTGTCGCCCCGGCTCAAGGGTCTCAACACGCCGATGAAGATCTACTCGTACTTGGATTCGGGCACCGCGGTGCTTGCCACCCGCCTGCGGACTCACACGCAGGTCCTCGACGAGCGCACCGCGTACCTGGTGGACCCCGAGCCGCACGCGCTGGGCGAAGGGCTCGCCACCCTGCTGCAGGACCCCCTGCTGCGCGAGCGGCTGGCCGGCGAGGCGAAGGACTACGTGCAGCGGGAGTTCACCCCCGAGGCGGCGCGCCGCAAGCTGGAGTCCTTCTACACCAGAGTCGAGACGCTGGCAGGCGGGGCGCGGGCGTGAAGCGCCTGTGGCGCTCTCCCACCCTCCGCAGCGTGGCGGTCTACGGTGCGGCGGGCGCCGGCTTCGCGGTCGCGAACCTGATTCTCGCCCGGGTGCTCCCACCGTCGGAATACGCGGTGGTGACGCTGGTGATGGCGCTGCTCAACATCGGGTTCTTCATCGCGCCCGCGGGGCTCGACGGCGTGGTGAACCGCCGCCCTCTGGAGGCGGGGCCCCGCCTGCTGGGGCGGGCCGCAGTGCCGGCCGCGATCGCCGGCGTGGCCCTGGGCGCCATCGCCGCGGGGGCGTACGACACGCCGGCCGGGCTCACCGCCATGACGCTGATATCCGTGGTCGCGGGCGGCCTGCTGACCGTGGCGGCCGCCCAGTTCCAGAGCGAGCACCGCTTCGGGCCGTCGCTGGCACTCCTGCAGAGCATCAACTTCCTGCTCCTTCTGGCGGCGGTACTGACCGTCGCCTCCGGGGTGCGCCGCGCGGAGCTGGTCTTCCTCGTGGTCACCGCCGGCACCGTGATCGGCGCGGTCTGGGGCTGGGCGGTGCTCTTCCGGGAGCGCCGCGCGAAGCCCCACCGGTCGGTGGAGGTTCCCTGGAACGAGG
The DNA here is from genome assembly GCA_036375015.1 of Gemmatimonadales bacterium. GTDB lineage: Bacteria > Gemmatimonadota > Gemmatimonadetes > Gemmatimonadales > GWC2-71-9 > CAVVWJ01. Next base: position 3,645 of record DASUSR010000295.1, on the reverse strand, counting down.
CGTTCGCCTTCGCGGGGATGCAGGCGGCCGGCCTCATCCTGATCCAGCTGGAGCGGCTGATGCTGCCGCACCTGCTGCCGCTCGAGGCGCTGGCCACCTACGGGGTGCTCGCCGCGGTAGCCGGCTCCCTCTTCCGGGTGCTGCAGATGGGAGTCGGCTACAGCCTGCTGCCCCGGCTTCGCGGGGCCGCCAACCTGCAGCAGCGCCGTCGGCTGCTCGCCCGCGAAGCCCGGCTGGTCGGCGCCATCGTGGTGGCCGGCTCCGCGGCCATCATCGTGATCGTGCCGCTGGTGGAGCGGTGGTTTCTCGCCGGGAAATACCACCTGGCCGGCCCGCTGGTGCTGGCGACGGTGGTCGCCGGCGTGGCCAAGCTGGTGACCGCGCTCGCCAAGGCCGCGGCGACCGCCCTGGCGACCCCCGGCGAGCTGTCCCTGGCCAATCTGGTCGGGTGGCTGTCGCTGGGGATCGCGGCAGGCGGGATCGTGATCGGGGCCAGATGGGGGCTCGCGGGGGTGATCTACGGGGGTGCGCTGGGATGGCTGGTGCGGGCGGTGACCTTCGGCGTGATCTCCGCCCGGCACCTGCGGCAGCCGGTGGCGCCGGTCACCCAAGCGGTGAACGTGCCGTGAGCCCGACGCCCGGCGACGCCGGCGCCGACTGGGCAGTGGCTCTCTTCAACCGCTCGGTCCTCAAGCAGGAGAAGTTCCGCCGCATCGCCGAGCTGCTGGAGGATCCCGCCGGTCGGAGCAATCTCGATATCGGGGCCGACAACGGGGTCATCAGCTACCTGCTGCGCCGACGGGGCGGCCGCTGGGCCAGCGCCGACCTCGACGAGCGCGCCGTCGAGTCGATTCGCGAGCTGGTCAGGGACGACGTGCACCGGCTGGACGGCGCGCGCACGCCGTTTCCCGACGACGCATTCGACCAGGTCGTGGTGGTGGACTACCTGGAGCACATCCCCGACGACGACGCGTTCGCGGCCGAGCTGGGCCGGATCCTCAGGCCGGGCGGCTGCGTCATCATCAACGTGCCGCACCTCAAGCCCGGGTCGCTGCTCAACCGGCTGCGTCATCGGATCGGCCTCACCGACGAGTGGCACGGGCATCTCAGGCCCGGATACCGGGACGAGGACCTGAGGCGGCTCCTCGGCCCGCGCTTTCAGGTCGAGCGATCGGTGGTCTACTCCGGCGTCTTCTCCGAGCTGATCGACACGCTGCTCAACGGCCTGAACGAGCTGCGCCGGGGCAAGGCCCGGGGAACCCAGGCCACGCGCAAGGGGACCGTCGTCACCGGGGCCGACCTCCAGCGCCGCAGGAAGGAGTTCCGTCTCCTCTCGGCCATCTATCCCGTGCTCTGGGCGGTCGCGAAGCTGGACCGGCTGCTGCCCCGCCGGGCGGGATACAAGCTCATCGTACGCGCCAGGTACCGGCCGGGCCCTGGCAGGGGCTGAGCCGGTCCGTCACATCGGGCTCTCCCCGCACCGGCCGCACGGCGGTGCGGGGGCGCCCACGCGAGAACGGAGTGCACTGTGGGAGCAGTCTACGGCATGGTCGGCCCCGCGGACGTCGAGGAACTGCAGGGGATGGCGGCGCGCCTGGCGCACCGCGGGGCCGAGGCGGCCGAGTGGTCACCGGCCTCGGGCCTCCGGCTCGGAGTCCGGGGCGCGCCGGCCGCCGTGAGGCGACAGCGGGACAGCCACCTGGCGTTCGACGGCGCCATCGACAACCGGCACGAGCTCGCCGCCCGGCTGGGACATCGCGACGAGCGGCTGGATCCCGCCGGCGATGCCGAGCTGGCCGCCGAGCTGTGGGCCACCATGGGCGCAGACGGGCTCGCCCTCATCGCCGGTCAGTTCGCGCTCGCGCTCTGGGACGCGCCGGCGGGCCGGCTGATTCTCGCCCGGGACCGCGTCGGCTACGCGCCGCTGTACATCGCGCTCGATGGCGAGCGGCTGGTCTTCGCCAGCGAGTACAAGGCCCTCCTGGCGCTCCCATCGATCCCGGCGCGTCCCGACCGCGCCTCGCTGCAGACCATCCAGAACACCAAGTGGGTGCGCCCGGGCGCCACCTGCCTCGAGGGGATCCATCCGGTGGCGCCAGGCACCCTGCTCGAGGTGCGTGACGGGCAGCTCTCCAGCCAGCGGTACTGGGACCTCCCGGTCCGCGCGGCGGAGGGCGACGAGGCCAGTCATGCGGCGCGGCTCCGGGAGAGCTTCCTCGAGACCCTCCGGATGCAGCTCGAGCCGTACGAGCGCCTGGGCGTCTCGCTGAGCGGGGGGCTCGATTCCGCGGTGGTGGCCGCTGGGGTACGCGCGGTCGCGGGCTCGCGCGCGGTGCACACGTTCTCCGCTGGCTACGGCCCCGACGACCGGGAACTGGTGAACGCCGGCATCGTCGCGCTCGAGCTGGGCACGGAGCACCACCCGGTCATGCTCGACCCGGAGGATCTGCCGGGCCTGCTCCCCTGGATGGTGTGGCACCTGGAGGAGCCGATCGGGCGGGAGGACATCGCCTATCTCTTCCTCGCCGCGCGCGAAGCGGCCCGCTCGGTGGATGTGGTGGTGACCGGGTTCGGCTTCGACGGGCTGTTCGCCGGGCTCCCCCGCCACCGGCTGGTGGACCTCGGCATCCGGTATCCCATGTTCCGCCGACCGCTCGAGGAGTTCTTCGACTACACCTTCCGCAGCGTCGAGCCGCGCAGCCTCGCCGGGCGCGCGCTCAAGACCGCCTACTTCCGCGGCCGGGAGTTCCCTGTGCCGCGGATCCTGGGCTCGGACCCGCTGGGCCCGTCGGGCGGCTTTCCCCGCGGCGGCGACCAGCCGCTCACCAACTTCCTCAAGCGCGGATTCATGGTGCTGCCCTACCAGCACCCGATCGAGCGGCTCTACGCGGGCACCGGACTGCGGATGAACGCGCAGCACACCAACCCCGGGTTCCTCGCCACCGCTCTCTCCATACCCGACCGGCTCAAGATCAAGGGCGGCACCCAGAAGTACATCCTGCGACGGGCCTGCGAGGGGCTCATTTCGCCGTCGATCCTGGCCACCGGGAAGAGCTTCAACCGGCTCAAGCACGACACCCGGATGAGCGAGGTGCTCGATGGCATGGCCGACGAGCTGCTCGGAGCCGCAGCGGTCCGCGAGCGGGGCCTGTTCGATCCCGCCTACCTCGCGCGGCTGCGCCGGCGCGCCCCAGGCAGCCCCTACAGCCAGGAGCGGGCCTACCGCCTCTGGTCGATCCTGCTCACCGAGATGTGGGCGCAGGCGTTTCTGGATCGAAGAGGCGCGGCTCCCTCCCACCCCCTGCCCGCCATCCGGCGGCTGCCGTCGGGCGGCGGTCCGACATCGGAGGCGGCGGGTCACCGGCGGGCAGCGGGCGTCGGCCACGCCGAGACCGGGGCCGCACCCGGACCCGCCGCCTAGCCGGGCCGCGCCATCACCGCGGCGCGGCGCGGCCGATGACCGATCCCTCGAGGGCCGCCCTCCTCCGCTCCACGTTCCGGGGCCTGGCCTCCCAATACACCGGCGTCATCGCGCAGGGGCTGGTGCAGCTCGGCCTGCTGGTCCTGCTGGCGCGGCTCCTGTCCCCCGCGGACTTCGGGCTCGTCAGCCTCGCGACGGTATTCGTGGGGCTCGCCTCGCTCTTC
>DASUSR010000294.1:0-4165 GCA_036375015.1 Gemmatimonadales bacterium | reverse complement strand
GTGATGATCGGCTTGTCGTCCAGCGCATACAGGAAGCGGTAGGACTGTACACCGACGCTGGTCGGCGCCGCCCCCCAGCGGAGCGCCACGCCCCGGGGGAGCTGCCGGGCCACTTCGGCGATGTTGAGCAGGCTGTCCACTCTCGGGTAGGCGGTCTCCGGCACCATGTACGCGCCGGGCGCCCCGACGCCCCCCGACGCGGCGGACTGGATCAACCCGCTGAGCACCCCGCCGATGACGGCGCTCGTATCGGTGGCCGCCGTATCGGCCCGGGCGGTGTCCCGGCCCGCCGCCTTGGCCGCGGTGTCGCCGCCCAGGAGCTGCTCCACCGCCGAGGGCCGGCTCGCCGTGTCGGCGCCCCGGATCCCGAGCCGGCGAAGCACCCGGTCCATGGCGGGGAGCGCCTTCTCCAGCGCGCCGGTCTCGTCGGTGATCCGAAACTCGAGGAAGGCGCTCCGCTGCACGATCCCCTTGGCCCGGGCCGGGTCGGTGATGCCGGCCAGCTCCACCACGATCCGCTCGTCGCCGACCTTCTGGATCACGGGCTCGGTCACCCCGAACTCGTCGATGCGCTTGCGAAGCACGGTGAGGGCCAGGTCGAGATCCCGCACGGGGTCGGCGGAGACCTGCTTGGACTGGTCGAGCTCGAGCGCGAGGTGCATGCCGCCCTGCAGGTCCAGCCCCAGCTTGAGGGGAACCCGCTTCTCCTCCCGGTCGCGCATGACCCCGGTATCGGGGTCGCGCTCCCGGACGGTGATGGTCCGGGGGACGAGATAGAAGACGCTGAGCGCGACGAGCGCGAGGATGATCAGGATTCGGGTACGAATAGACATCGTCGAATCGGCCTTCAGGCGTCCGGTTACGCCGCTGGGGTCCGGCCGAGCACCGTCTGGGCCCGGCTGCGATCACGTTCCAACTGCTGCTGCAACTGCTCCACCGACGCGAAGCGGGCCACGTCGCGCAGCCGCTCCACCCACTCGATCCGCACCCACTCGCCGTACAGGTCCCCCTCGAAGCCGAACAGGTGGGTCTCGAGCACCCGGCGCCCGTCGTCGAAGGTGGGACGCGGTCCCTGGTTCATCATCCCGCCGGCCCGGCCCTCGCGCCATTCCACGCGCACGGCGTACACCCCATCGGGCGGGAGCAGCTTCTGGGGCGGCACGTCGGCGAGGTTGATGGTGGGGACCCCGAGCAACCGCCCCCGGCGCTCCCCCTGACCGACCATCCCGCTCACCGAATAGGGGCGGCCGAGCATCCGAGCGGCCGTCTCCAGGTCGCCGCCGGCGACCGCGCGGCGGATGCGGGAGCTGGAGACGTGCTGCTCGCCCACCCCCACCGCCGGCACCACATCCACCTCGAACCCATCCTCGGCGCCCAGCCGGCGAAGGGTCTCGACGTCGCCGCTGCGGCCCCGCCCGAAGCCGTGGTCGTGCCCGATCACCAGCTCCCGCATGCCGCAGCGCCCGATCAGGACCCGCCGGACGAACTCCTCCGGGGTGTAGTCCGCCAGCCGGCGGTCGAACCGGAGGAAGAGCACGTAGTCCACCGGGGTGAGCGCCAGGAACTCGCGCCGCTCCGGCCCGGTGGTGAGGAGCGGCGGCGCCGCCTGGGGGTTCACCACCTCGAGCGGATGCGGCTCGAAGGTCACCAGCACGCTCGCCCGTCCGGCCGCACCCGCCCGCCTCGCGATCTCCCGGAGCACCGCCTGGTGTCCCAGGTGGACCCCGTCGAACGAGCCCACGGTGACCGTGGAGCCGCGGGGGAACCGCGGGAGCAGGCCGGCCCCGCTCACGGCCGGCCCAGCACCACGGCGGGCCGGAGCCAGCCGTCCACCTCACGGGCCACCGCGATCAACTCACCGCCCGCCAGCAGCGCCACCTCCGCGCCGCCGCCCCGCCCCGCCGCCCCCGCCACGGCGCGTCCGTGCAGCACCGCCTCGCGCTCCCGCTCGTCGAGATCGACCGCCGGCAGGTGGCCGAGAACGTCCCGCACCGGCCGCACGGACGATGGCCCCACCTCGTCGAGCGGGACGGCGTCCTCCACCCGGAGCGGGCCGATCGCCTCACGCCTCAGCGCCGTCAGGTGGGCCCCCACGCCGAGCCGTTCGCCGAGATCCCGCGCGATGGCCCGAAGATAGGTCCCGGCGCTCACCGTGGCCCGGAAGCTCACCTCCGGCGGCCGGTACGATACCAGCTCGATGCGGTGCACCGTGACCGCCACCTCGGGCAGCTCCACCGCCTCACCCCGCCGGGCCAGCCGGTAGCTCCGCTCGCCGCCCACGTGCTTGGCCGAGTAGCTCGGTGGCCGCTGCCGCTGGGGGCCGGCGAAGCCGGCGAGCGCCTCGGCGAGCGCGGCTTCGGCGATCCCCGGCCGCTCCAGCACCTCACCCAGCACCTCGCCGGTGAGATCGTCGGTGTCGGTGCGGGTCCCGAGCCGCGCGGCGGCCAGGTACGTCTTCGGCTGCGCCTCGACGAACCGCGCGAGCCGGGTGGCCCGCCCCACCAGCACCACCAGCAGCCCCGTCGCGAACGGATCGAGCGTTCCGGTGTGGCCCACCGCGCGCGTTCGCAGGGCCCGCCGCACCCGGGTGACCACGTCGTGGGAGGTGAGCCCGGCGGGCTTGTCCACCAGCAGCGCGCCGATCAGTCGCGTTCCTCCCGGCGGATCTCCTGGAGCAGCTCCTCGATGCGGGCCGCGTGCTCGAGGCCGGCGTCCAGCTCGAAGTGCAATTCGGGCACGGTGCGGGTGGTGAGCACCCGCGCGGCCCGGGAACGGAGGAACCCCGCCGCGCTCCGCAGTCCCTCCACCGCCCGCGCCTTGTCGGCCTCCTCGCCGGGGACGCTCACCAGAACCTTGGCGTGGGAGAGGTCGCCGGTCACCTGCACCGAGGTGACGGTGACGAACCCCACGCGGGGGTCCCGCACCTCGCGCAACAGGGCGTCGGTGATCACCTGCCGCAGCGACTCGGCCACCTGCTCCGGCCGGCGGGAGGAGCCTTTCATCGGAACACCGTCGCCGTGTCCACGATCCGCACCCCGTCGGCCTCCTCCACCGCCCGATCCGCGGCGCGGAGCACCTCCTCCACCACCGGACGCGCCGTCCCGACCACCGCGCAGGCGATCTCGGCCCGTTGCCACAGGTCCTGATGCCCGGTCTCGGCCACGGAGACGTTGAGACTCCGCCGGAGCCCGGTGGTAAGCGGCTTCAGCACCCCGCGCTTCTCCTTGAGGGAGTGGCAGCCGGGGAGGTGGAGGTCCCAGGTTTGGATGGCGACGATCATCGGTCGTGTAAGCGTCGAGAGCCCGGAGTGGAGGGCTCTAGACTCTCGCTCCCGCGGCATCCGCCGCGGGCTGCAACGTCCGCTTCACTTCCTCCATCCGGAACGACTCGATGCGGTCGCCCACCTTGAGATCGTTGAAGTTCTCGATCCCGATGCCGCACTCGAGGCCTTCGCGCACCTCGCGGACGTCGTCCTTGAAGCGCTTCAGGCTGGAGAGATTGCCGGTGTAGACCACGACGCCGTCGCGCATCACCCGGGCCCGGGCGGTGCGCTGGATGGTGCCGCTCCGGACCGAGCAGCCGGCGATGGTGCCGACCTTGCTCACCTTGAAGAGCTGCAGGACCTCGGCCTCGCCGAGCACCGTCTCCCGCTCCTCCGGCTTGAGCAGGCCCTCGAGCGCGTTCCGCACGTCCTCCACCGCCTCGTAGATGATGCGGTAGGTGCGGACGTCCACCTGCTCCCGCTCCGCGGCCGAGCGGGCGTTGGAGTCGGGCCGGACGTGGAAGCCGAGGACGATGGCGCCCGATGCCTTGGCGAGCAGGATGTCGCTCTCGGTGATGGCGCCGACGCCGCGGTGGACCACGTCCACCCGGACCTCGCCGGTGCCGAGCTGCGCCAGGGCATCGGCCAGCGCCTCCGCCGGGCCGCCCTGGTCGGCCTTGATGATGATCCGGAGGGTCGAGACCTCGCCCTCCTTGAGCGCGCGGCTGAAGTCCTCCAGCGTGCCGCCGCGGGCGGTGCGCCGGTTCTGCGCCTCCCGCTCGAGGCGCTGCCGCTTCTGCGCGATCTCCCGCGCCTCCACCGCGTCGGTGACCACCGCGAAGGTGTCGCCGGCGGCCGGCACGCCCTCGAAGCCGAGAATCTGGACCGGAATGGAAGGCCCGG
>DASUSR010000293.1:0-9662 GCA_036375015.1 Gemmatimonadales bacterium | reverse complement strand
GCACTCCCGCAGCTCCCATCCGTTTTCTCCCCGCTGGCCAAGGCCCTGCTCGACGGGTTCAGCGAGGGCGTCGTCGTGTTCGACGTCGGGGGGAGGCTGCTCTACGCCAACCAGCAGGCCCGGCAGGCACTGGCGGGCATGGACCTCTCCGACAATGCGCCGGACCTACAGCCGCGGCTCGCGGCGCTGGGCGGCCGCCTTCGGCCGCTGCGGGTGGGCGGGATGGAGCTCGGCGAGGCGATGTTCATCCCCGGCGTGGAGGGTCCGACCACGTTGGCGGCCCGGGAAAAAGAGGCTATCGTCAAGACGCTCGACGCGCATAACTGGAAGCTCGCCGAGACGGCCAAGCACCTGGGCATCAGCCGTACCACCCTCTGGCGCCGTCTGAAGGCTTACGGGCTCCATCGAGACGGCCGGAGCAAATGGGCGCAAACGTCATAGCCGCAGTGTTGTTCGTCGTTGCACCCCAATCGCCTCCGCCGGATACCAGCTCCCCGTACTCCACTCCCGCCGTTCAAGCCCTCGTCGAGCGCGCCATGGCGCGGCGGCGAGCCGACGACTCCGCGGTCACCGACTACCGGGCCCGCATCCGCTACCGGCTGACCGTCGCCCTGGGCCGGCGGCGCTGGGCCCGGATGCCGCTCACGGCCGTCGAGGAGCAGGTGGCCGACGTGCAGTGGCAGCGGCCCAACGACCTGCGGGTGGACGTCATCGGGCGACGGTTCCGCAGCAGGTCCGCCGACCTCCAGCTCTCCAGCGTATGGGACCGCCCCTGGTTCGTGCCGCGCGGCGTGGACGACTCGGTCCGCATCTTCAGCGACGAGTTCCCGGCCCAGGGCGCGCTGCATCCGCTCGCGCCGGCCGGTCCGCGGTGGTATCGCTACGCGCTCACCAGCGGGCTGACGGTGAGCCCCGCCCGGGGCGGCGCGCTCCGGCTCCTCGAAGTGCAGGTGACGCCGCGGCGCACCGGGACGGCCCTGATCGCGGGGAAGATGTGGATCGACTCGGCCAGCGCCGAGGTCGTCCGGCTCAGCTTCCGCTATGTCGGAACGGCGCTCTGGGTGCTGCCGGAAGCGCCTACCCGCTCGGACTCCGCCTCGGCACGGCGGATCAACTCGATCGCGAACCGGGTGGTCAGCATCGATGCGGACCTGGAGTACGCACTGCAGGACGGCCGCTACTGGATGCCCTACCGCCAGGTGATCAGCGGCCGGGTGCGCATCCCGATCGTGAGCGACGTGGTGATTCCGTTCCGCGCCACCACGACCTTCGAGGACTTCGAGATCAACACCGGGCGCCCGATCGCGTTCGAGGTTCCGCTGGCCGAGCCCGGCCGGGAGGCCCGCCGGGCGCGGCGCGATTCGCTGCGGGCGGAGCGGCAAGGGGACCCGGATCGGCCGGACAGCCTCCGCTCCTGGAACTACGCCGCACGGTGGTCCGGCGGGCGCTACGAGCTGCGCCGGCCGCCCAACGACTCACTCCAGCGGTTCGACGGCTGGCCCGAGCCGCTCTCGCTGGAGAACGACCCGGTGGAGGAGCGGCGGCTTCGCGAGGTGGAGGCGGAGCTGGCCGCCATGGCCGAGGGGCTGCCGGGGCCGCTCACCGGCCGGGCGGCGCACGGCGTGGCCTACGAGCGCCTGGGCGACCTGTTCCGCTACGACCGGGTGCAGGGTCTCTCGCTGGGGCTGGGCTACCAGGTGCGGATTCCCGGGGCGGAGTTCACCGGGCTGTACGGCACGGTGCGCTACGGCTTCAGCGACGAGCGGCTGACGGGCCGGCTGACGCTGCTGCGGGACGCGCCCGGCGGCCGACTCGCGGTGAGCGGCTACCGCGACATCGCCGACGCCGACCCGTTCGGGCTCGGGCGCGGGATCGGCAACAGCCTCGACGCACTCTTCGCCGCGCACGACAACGGCGACTATTACCTGGCGCACGGCGGGTCGGCGGGGTACGAGACCGCGGTCGCCACCGGGGTGGACCTCGGGGTCGCCCTCCGGCTGGAGCGGCAGACCAGCGTCGCGCGCGCGGCGACCTCGGAGGTCAACGACTTCCTGGGGGGGACCGGTGACTTCCCGCTCAACCCCGCGGTGGACGACGGGACCTACGGCGGCGGCCGGGTGCGCCTCACCGGGGCCGGGGGCACCCGATGGACGGCGACCGCCGACCTCCTCGCGGGAGAGGGCCGGGCGACGGCCCGGCTCTTCGGCGAGGTGCGCCGGGACCTCGGGGGGGCCTACGGGCTCTCGGTGCGGCTCAAGGGGGGGATCGCCACCAGGCCCACGCTGCAGCAGTCGCTGTTCCGACTGGGCGGCATCAACACGGTCCGGGGCTTCGACTACGGCACGCTCCGCGGCCAGGCGTTCTGGGCGGCTCAGCTCGACGTGACCCCGTTCCGGGGGCGGCTCCGGCCGGTGGCGTTCATCGATGCCGGACAGTCGGCGCGGCCCGGCGATCTGCTCGGCAGCCGCGCGCTCGTCGGCGGCGGAGTCGGTCTCTCGCTGTTCAACGGTCTGCTGCGATTCGACCTGAGCCACCCGATCTCGCCCGACAGCGGCGGCGATCTCCGGTTCGACATCGTGGTGCAGGGACCGCGGTAGATGGAACGCCGGGGCGCGGCTCGGCTGCTCATCGCGGCGGCGTTCGCCCTCGCGGGCGCGGCGTGCTCCCGCCCCGCGGCCCAGGAGGGCGGGCCGCGGCTGGTGGTGGAATGGAGCGGCTCGGACACCGGCAGGATGGTCGCGCCGGTGCATGTCGAGTGGTGCGACACCCTGCGCCTGCTCGAGATCCGCGGCGTGCGGGGCGACAGCGGGGTGGCGGTCGCCGTGTATCCCGGCGGGCCGGTGCGAGCGGACAGCTATCCGGTCCGTCCGCCCGCCCGAGCCGATTCCGCCCCGCCCGCCTCGGCGATCGCGATCCGCTGGTTCGCGGAGACGGCGATCAAGGGGTTCACCGGAGACCGCGGGGTGGTGGTGCTGGAGCGGGCGGACGACCGGGTCACCGGTTACTTCGAGGCGGGCATGCGCTCGGTGACGGACGGCATGCGGCTCGAGCTGCGCGGAACGTTCCGCGATGTGACCGTGGTCCCGATGCGTCTGGGGTGCGTCCCACGGGGGGCGCCGCCGCCCGATGAGCCGATCGACTCGGGTGTAGATTAGGGCGATGGAGAGCACCTACTTCCGCCGGGGATTCGGCCTCAAGGCCGCGATCGAGGGCCGGCTCACCGCCGACTACCACAGCCGTCTGGTCGAGGCGATGCGGGCCGACGGCTACCGACTCACCGCGGGCAGGCTCACGTTCCGGCTGGCCCGGGAGTTCGGGTTCTGCTACGGGGTGGACCGGGCGGTGGACTACGCCTACGAGACCCGGGTCAAGTTCCCGCAGCACCGGCTCTATCTGGTCGGCGAGATCATCCATAATCCCCACGTGAACCAGAAGCTGCGGGACATGGGCGTGCGCTTCCTGACGCGGGGGGAGAGCGGCGAGTTCGACTTCTCCTCGATCGAGCCGCGTGATGCCGTGATCCTGCCCGCCTTCGGGGTCACGATCGCGGACTTCGAGCGGCTGCGGGCGATCGGCTGCGTGGTGGTGGACACGACCTGCGGCTCGGTGCTCAACGTGTGGAAGCGGGTGGACAGCTACGCGCGCGACGGCTTCACCGCGATCATCCACGGCAAGCACTACCACGAGGAGACCAAGGCGACCGCGAGCCAGGTCATGAAGTATCCGGGCGGGCGCTATCTGGTGGTGCTCAACATGGCCGAGGCCAGGCTGGTCTGTGAGTTCATCGAGGGGCGAGGCGACGCCGCGGAGCTGGAGCAGCGGTTCAGGACGGCGGTCTCCCCGGACTTCTCCTTCGCGCGCGATCTGGTGCGGGTGGGGATCGCCAACCAGACCACGATGCTCTCGGGCGAGTCGCTCGCGATCGCGGCGGAGGTGCGGCGCAGCGTGGCCCGGCGCTACGGCGACGCCGCGGTGCCGCAGCACTTCCGCTCCTTCGACACGATCTGCTCGGCCACCCAGGAGCGGCAGGACGCGGTGCTCGCCCTGCTGGAGGAGCCGCCGGACCTGATGGTGGTGGTGGGCGGCTACAACTCGAGCAACACCTGCCATCTGGCGGCGCTGGTCCACTCCCGGGGGGTTCCGGTGTTCCACATCGAGGACGCCGATTCCATCGATCCCGCGGCGGGCACCATCCGTCACCAGCCGATCGGCTCCAGGGAGGAGGCGCTCGCGGGCGGGTGGCTGGGCGAGGCCCGCAATATCGGGATCACCGCGGGCGCCTCCACCCCGAACAACAAGGTCGGCGAGACCATCGACCGCATCTGCCGCACCGGAGGGGTGGAGCCCGGGGTGGGATGAGCCCTCGTTCGTCCTTCGTGGATCTCTCGCACACCATCACGCACGGCATGACCACGTACCCCGGGCTTCCGGGGCCGGTCATCTGCGACTTCCTCAGCCGCGAGGCCTCTCGCGGCCGGTACGCTCCCGGAGTCGAGTTCCAGATCGGGCGGATCGACATGGTGGCCAACACCGGCACCTACGTGGATTCGCCCTTTCATCGTTACGCCGACGGCGCGGATCTTTCCGCTCTGCGGCTCGAGTCGCTGGCGAACCTGAGGGCGGTGGTGATCGAGGGGCGCGGGGCGCGCGCGCTCGGGCCCGAGCGATTCGAGGGTCGTGCGCTCGAGGGGTGCGCGGTGCTGGTGCGCACCGGGTGGGACGCGCACTGGGGCAGCGAGCGGTACCTCTCCGCCAACCCGTTCCTCACCGCCGACGCGGCCCGCTTCCTGGTGGACCAGGGGGTCGCGCTGGTCGGCATCGACTCGCTCAACATCGACGACATCGACGATCCGGCCCGGCCGGTCCACTCCCTCCTGCTCCGGGCCCAGGTGCCGATCGTGGAGCACCTCCGCGGTCTCGACGGGCTTCCCGCCGAGGCCGGGCGCTTCTTCGCCGTCCCCGCGAAGGTCGCCGGCTTCGGGACCTGGCCGGTCCGCGCCTTCGTCCTGCGCGAGGGGCGCGAGCCCTAGCTCCCGTGCCGTTCCGCCAGACCTCCGTCTCCGGCTTTCCCGCCATCGCCCTCTTCTCGGAGGAGATGGAGGTGGTCGCCATCCCCACCATCGGGATGAAGCTCACCAACCTCCGTCGCAGGCGGGGGCGGGAGTGGCTGTGGCGCAGCGACCAGATCCCGCTCGCCGTGCCGGTCCCGGGCAGCTCCTACGTGGAGACCGCCGACAGCGGCGGCTGGGACGAGTGCTTCCCGACCGTGGGCCCCTCGCCCATTCCCGGCGCGCCCGCCGGCACGCCCGCCCTGCCGGATCATGGCGAGCTGTGGAGCGCCGACTGGTCCAGCTCGGTGTCCGAGCACGCCGGGGGGACCACGCTCTCGGCGACGGCGCACGGCGCCGTGCTGCCCTATGACTTTCATCGCGAGGTGACGCTGGACCGCTCGGAGCCGGTCGTGCGGCTGGGCTACCGCCTGCGGCACACGGGCAGCGCGCCGTTCCCCTGGATCTGGTCCGCGCACCCCTTGCTCACGGTGCAGCCGGGCAGCGTCCTCGAGCTGCCGACCGTGTCCCAGGTGAAGCTGGACGCGGTCCACGGCCGCGACGACCTCAGCCGGGGCGACGTGGTGAGCTGGGCGGGGGGCATCGGAGGGGAGCGGGACCGCTTCGTCTTCCCCCAGGACGGAGGATGGGCGGTGAAGCTGTTCGGCGACGTGGGTGCCTCGGGACGGATGACGCTCACCGATCCGCGCCGCGGGGAGCGGCTCGAGATGGTGGTGCGGCCCGACCGGGTGCCGCAGGTAGGCGTCTGGATCAACTGCGGCGGCTGGGCGCCCCCGGGCCGGCAGCCGTACTACAATCTGGCCCTCGAGCCCTGCATCGGGGCCCCCGACCGGCTGGAGGACGCGGTGCGCGAGTGGGGCACGGCGCAGACCCTGGGGCCGGGGGAGGAGAGAACCTGGGAGGTGGAGGTGCGGCTGGCGGAGGGCGACGGGGCGGCCTGACGACCTATACCTGCCCGCTCTGGCTCGGCCGCTCCAGCCGGGCGTCCTCCCAGGAGACCGGATCCTCGATCGGCTCCAGGTGGGTGTCCACCACGCTGTTGGGCACCGCGGACCGGATCTCCTCCTCGATCTCCTCCAGCAGGTCGTGCCCCCGCTGCACCGACCAGTCGCCCGGCACCAGGATGTGGAAGGAGATGAAGCGCCGGGCGCCGGCCTGGCGGGTGCGCAGGGCGTGGTAGCGCACCCCGTCTCCACTGCGGGCGTCGAGGATGCCGGTGATACTGGCGAGGAATTCCGCCGGAAGGGCGGTGTCGAGCAGCCCCAGCATCGAGCGCCGCAGCAGCTTGAGGCCGGCACGGACCACATGCGCCGCCACCGCAATGGCGACGATGGCGTCGAGCCGGTGCCACCCGGTGAGCGCGGCCGCGCCGACGCCGAGGATGACGCCGAGCGATGTCCACACGTCGGCCATCAGGTGCTGGGCATCGGCCTCGAGGGTGATGGACTCGTAGCGGCGGCCGGCCTGGAAGAGCACTCGTGCCACCCCGAAGTTGATCGCCGAGGCCAGGGCGGTGATCGCGAGCCCGATGCCAGGATCCTCGATCGGCACCGGCACCAGTAGCCGGCGGCCGGCCGCAATCACGATGCTCACCGCGGCGATCAGGATGAGGGCGCCCTCGAACCCGCTGGAGAAGTACTCTGCCTTGGTGTGGCCGTAGGCGTGGTCTTCGTCGGCGGGGCGGGCCGCCACGGAGAGGGCGACGAGCGCCACGAGCGCGGCGACCAGGTTCACCAGCGACTCGAGGGCGTCGGAGAGCAGGCCGATCGAGCCGGTGAGCAGGTAGGCTCCGCCCTTGAGCACGATGGTGGTCACCGCGGCCAGCACCGAGATGAGCGCGAAGCGGAGGAGGCCGCCCGGCGGGATCATCCGGCGGGCTCGGGTAGCAGCCGGGCGATCTCCGCGATGGTGAGCGGGGCGCTCCCCTCGGCCCGGTTGTTGACCAGCAGGTAGGCGGGAATGCGGGTCTCCACGGCGCGGGCGACGAGTCGGGCCAGGTCGCGGCGCAGCTCGGGGTTGGGGTCCTGGATCCGGTCGTAGGGCGCGAAGGCGTCCACCGCCTCGTCGTAGGTGCGGCCGGTGCGCAGCAACGCCCGCGCCAGGATGAAGGGCCCCGGCACGGACCCCGGCAGATCCAGCTGGTCGCCGATCGGCGGCATCCGGGTCCAGGAGTTGAACACGTGAGCCACGCCGTGCTCCCGGAGCACCGCGAAATACATCGGCGTCAGGAACTCCTCGTTGCGGACCTCCACGGCGTACTGCGCGTCGCGAGGGAGCGCGGAGAAGAAGGCGTCCAGCCGGTCGGCGAATTCCACGGGGCCGATGCCGCTCCGCCGGGGGATGCTCTGAAACTCGAAGATGAACGGCCCCGTGTGGTCGGCGAAGTACCGCCGGTAGGGATCGTACACCGCCTCGAGAAAGACGTCGGGATTCAGGAAATCGGGGTTCTCCTGGCCCGCGCGCCCGGGGTTCCGGGCCTTGCTGTGGGTGTGCACCGTGATCTGGTCCCACACCTTGCTGACGCAGGGAAACCCCGCGGGCAGGTGGCGGGCCCAGCCCTCGAGCGTCTCGTCGGTCGGCGGCGCGTAGAAGGTGGAGTCGATACCGACGGTGCGGAAGAGGGGAAAGGCGGCGTACTCCTCCAGCATCCGGGTGGACGTGCCCTTGCCCTCGTAGTCACGGTGGTACACCAGCCCCCGCCATCCCGGATAGTTCCACGACGAGGTGCCGAATCGCACCCCCGGCGGGATCCGCGCCGCCAGCGCGCTGAAATCGGAGCCGATCTCCGCCTCCACGATCATCGGGGAACGATCTTGAGCACGCGGCCGTCGGCCACCAGCACGTAGAGCTCTCCGGCCGCATCCTCGCCGAAGCTCGGGATGCTGCCGCCGGGGCGGAGCGTCGGCCAATCCGCTTCCTCCACCACCACCCCCGCCTCCACCCGGAGGCTCCGGACCCAGCCGAGACAGAAGTCGGCATAGAAATAATGACCCTGCAGCGCGGGAATGGCAGCGCCGCGGTAGACGTGACCGCCGGACACCGAGCAGGCGCCGCCCCCGTGGCTGTACTCCAGCACCGGGAGCGCCAGTCCGGACTGGTCGCATGCGCCGCTCTCGAAGCAGTGTCGCCCTTCCATCCGGCGCCACCCGTAGTTCACGCCGCGGCCCGCGCCCTCCGCGGCGGGGGCGTAGTCGATCTCCTCCCACTGGTTCTGCCCCACGTCCGCGATGTAGAGGTCGCCGGTGCCGCGGTCGAAGGTGAAGCGCCACGGGTTGCGAAGGCCGTAGCTCCAGATCTCGGGACGGGCGTCCGGCACTCCCACGAAGGGGTTGTCGGGGGGCACGGCGTACGGGGTGCCGCCGGCGGGATCGATCCGGAGAATGGAGCCGAGCGGGTCGCCCAGCGACTGGGCCCGGTTCTCCGGGTCGCCGCCGCCGCCGCCGTCGCCCAGGCCGAGGTACAGGTAACCGTCGGGGCCGAAGAGGATCTGGCCGCCGTTGTGATTGGAGAACGGCTGGTCGACGGCGAGCAGCACGGACTCCGTCGCGGGATCGGCGACGTCCGGATCGGCGGAGACGAGAAAGGTCGAGAGCCGGGTGTCGCCGGCGGCGTCGGTGTAGTGCACCACGAAGCGCCCGGTGGACGCGTAGTCGGGCGGAAAGGCGAGCCCGAGGAGTCCCTGCTCGTTGCCGGTCGAGACCAGGCCCCGAAGATCGAGGAACGGGGTCGGGAGAAGGGCACCGTCCTTCACCAGCCGGATCGCACCGCCCTTCTCGACGATGAAGAGCCGCGCGTCCCCCGGCGGCGCGGTGAGATAGAGGGGAAACTCGAGACCGGCGGCGACCGGCTCGAGCCCCACCGGCACCGTGCCTTCGGGCGGCGCGGGTGTTTCATTCGGCAACTCCGACCCGCAGCTACTGGCGGCGCCGAGCAGAATCAGCCAAAGTGGTAACGAGGATCGCCGGCGGGTCCGGCCCATGCGAGAGTCCTTTCGAGTGCGAGGCGAGGTGATGAGGCGAACGGCCACGCTGCCGCTGTGGTGGATCGCCGCGCTGGGCGGATGCACCCCGCTCGGGCTCTGGGTGTACGAGGACCCCGCCTTGGAGGTCTCCCGCGTGCGCATGGAGGCGGAGCCGGTGACCGACTCCACCGTGCTCGTGGCGCTCTACGTCTGGAACCCCAACGACTACGAGCTCACCACGGCGCGGTTCGAGCTGCGGCTGCGGCTCGACGGGCAGACCGTGGGTCACTTTTCCCGCGACAGTATCATACCCGTGCCCAAGGCCGGCACCGCTACGGTCAGCCTCCCGTTTCTGCCGGCTTCCAGAGCGGCGGGAGGCAAGCTGGCGACCCTCCGCCACGGCACGCACCGGTTCCTGGTAGAGGGCCGGGCCGTATTCAAGACGCCGTTCGGCGACCGGCGGGTACGGGTGGCCCATGCGGGCGACATGGCGTTCGGCGGCACGGTGGAGCCGGTCATCGGCGGGGAGGGGAGCCAGACGCGCCCGGGCCTGCCGATGCCGAACCGGTGGCCGGCCGTGTGGCGCGGCCCCGATGTGCGGCCCCGCCGGTGAGCCTCACCCGGGGACGGCG
>DASUSR010000292.1:0-9513 GCA_036375015.1 Gemmatimonadales bacterium | reverse complement strand
ACGCTGCCGTCGGACGAGTACCTCGACCTGCGCCGGCAGCTCGCCCTCGGCTGGATCCGCCGCGGGGAGCTCGGCCGCGCGGACTCGATGCTGGGCGCGGACAGCTCGATCGACGGTCTCGCCCTGCGGGGCCGGCTGCTGCTGTATCGGGGGGACCTCGACGGCGCGGTGGAGGCGTTCAAGGCGGCCGGCCCGTACGCGGGGGAACGCGCCGAGGCCACCCGGCGCACCATGCTGCTCGCCCTGCTGCAGCCGATCGAGGCCGACTCGCTGCCGGCGCTGGGCGACGCCCTGTGGCGGCTGGAGCAGGGCGATACCGCCGCCGCGCAACGCGGGCTGGAACAGGTGGCGGGCGGCCTTCCGCCGGCCAAGGGTGGCGCGGAGCTCCGTCTCCTGGCGGGGAGGCTGGCGGCGGCGCACGGCCGGCGCGACCTGGCGGAACGGCTCTACCGCGCCGCCGCCACGCCGGACGCGCCGGGCACCGCGCCCGCCGCGGAGCTGGCCCTGGCCGAGCTGCTGGTCGGGGAGCGCCGCGCGGCCGACGCGATCGGGTTGCTCGAGCACCTCATCCTGACTTATCCCGAGAGTGCGCTGGTGCCGCAGGCGCGCCGGCTGCTGGACCAGGCGCGGGGCGGGGTCCCCCAGACGTGAACCGTCGCCACTTCCTCCGCACCGGCTCCGCCGGGCTGCTGGCGCTCCAGCCCGGACTCGGGCGCCTGTCCCGCCTGGCCGCCGGTGCGCCGCCCTGGCTGCTGGTGCCGATGGACGACGCCCAGGGCGACCACCTCAAGGCGTACGGCCTCGCGTTTCGCGTGCTCGAGCGCGGCGCCCGGGCCGAGTGGTTCCTCAACTATCGGGGCGGCTCGTTCCTGCTGCCGTCGGACGGGGCGACGGGGCGTGACGCGGCGCTCAACGGCGTGACCGTCGAGCCGATCGACGACGGGTCGCTGGTCCGGATCCGGGGCGAGCTCCAGGGGGGCAATATGGACGCGGTCCCGCTGGAGAAGGCGCCGCGGGTGGCGGTGTACGCCCCGCCCAACGCGGCGCCCTGGGACGACGCGGTAACCATGGCCCTCAACTACGCCGGCATCCGGTTCGAGAAGATCTGGGACGCCGAGGTGGTGGGGGAGGGGCTGCGGCGATTCGACTGGCTGCACCTGCATCACGAGGACTTCACCGGACAGTACTCCAAGTTCTTCCTGAACTACGCCGGCGCGCCGTGGCTGGTGGACATG
Source organism: Gemmatimonadales bacterium (assembly GCA_036375015.1). Lineage (GTDB taxonomy): Bacteria > Gemmatimonadota > Gemmatimonadetes > Gemmatimonadales > GWC2-71-9 > CAVVWJ01. The sequence continues at coordinate 8,278 of DASUSR010000292.1, read as the reverse complement.
GTGGAGCAGAACCGCGCCATGGCCCGCTCTCTCGGTTTCCCCTCGGTGCCGGCGGAGAAGCGGGCCGTGGCCACGGCGATCGCGCGGTACGTGGAGCGCGGCGGGTTTCTGTTCGCGATGTGCACCGCCACCGAGACGCTCGACCTCGCACTCGCCTCGGTGGACACCGACATCGCCGCCGCCTATGCCGACGGAACCCCGATGGACCCCGGCGCCGCGGAGCGGATGCGATGGGAGCGCGCGCTGGCCTTCCAGGGAGCGCGGCTCGAGCTCAGCCCCACGACGCCGGTGTACTCCGACATCGACGGCCACCAGGTGAACTCGGCCGACCGGCGCCAGCCGCTGGGCTCTTTCACCCTCTTCAACTTCAGCGCCAAGATCGATCCGGTCGCCACGATGCTGGTGCAGAATCACCGTCAGATCATCCCCGACTTCTACGGCCTCACCACCTCGTTCACCCGCAAGACGCTCAAGCCGAGCGTGACGGTGCTCGCCGACGAGCCGGGCTCGCCGTGGACCAAGTACATCCACGGCGAGCGGGGCCAGGGCACCTGGACCTTCCTGGGCGGGCACGACCCGGAGGATCCGCAGCACCAGATCGGCGACGCCCCGACCGACCTGTCGCTCCACCCGCATTCGCCGGGCTACCGGCTGATCCTCAACAACGTCCTGTTCCCCGCGGCGAAGAAGAAGGAATTGAAGACGTGACGGCGGTGCGATGACGTCCGCCGCCGAGCGGATCGCACCCGGGGTGCGCGGCTTCCTCGCGGCCGAGATCGCCGCCGCAGGAGGGCGCGAGGTCTCCTTCGTGGCGGAGGTGGACCGCGACGGGGTGATCGCCGGCGCTCGGGTGCTCGCCCGCGGCACCGTGGAGATGGTCCTGGCCTGCCCCGGCGCGGCGGCCCGGGGAGAGATGCTGCTGCACAACCACCCGGGCGGGCGGCTCGATCCGTCGGGCGCCGACCTCAACGTCGCGGCGCGCCTGCACGATGCCGGCGTCGGGTTCGGCATCATCGACAACGGCGCCACCGAGCTGTACGTCGTGGTGGAGGTGCCCAGGGACCGGCCGGTCGTGCCGATCGACCCCTTCGAGGTGATCGACGCGCTGGGTGAGACCGGACCCGTGGCGGCGGAGCTGGGCCAGTACGAGGACCGGCGGAGCCAGCGCGACATGGGGGCGTACATCGCCGACGGCTACAACGACGGCGGCGTGCTGCTGCTGGAAGCGGGGACAGGGGTGGGGAAGTCGTTCGCCTATCTGGTGCCCGCGCTCGCCTGGGCCCGGGCCAACGGCGAGCGGACCGTGGTGAGCACCAACACCATCAATCTGCAGGAGCAGCTCGTCGGGAAGGATCTGCCGCTGCTCCGGTGCGCGCTGGCGGACGGCGACTACAGCCCGACCTTCGCGCTGCTCAAGGGATGGCGGAACTACCTCTGCCTCGCCCGCCTGCACCAGGCAGTCGGCGCGCAGCGCACCCTGCTGGAACCGGGCAAGCTGGACGAGCTGGTCGGGATCGCCGAGTGGTCGGGACACACCGCGGACGGCACGCTCAGCGACCTGCCGGTCACCCCCAGCCCCGAGGTCTGGGACGAGGTGAGCGCGGAGCCCGATCTCTGTCCCCGGCTCAAGTGCGCCCACTTCGACCGCTGCTTCCTCTTCCGCGCGCGCCGCCGCGCGGCCGAGGCCGACGTCGTGGTGGTGAACCACCACCTGCTCGCGGCGGACCTGTCGGTGCGGCAGGCGCAGGACAACTGGGAGGAGGCGGCCGTACTTCCGCCCTACCGCCGGCTGGTGCTGGACGAGGCCCATCATCTCGAGGATGTGGCCGCGAGCCATCTCGGGGTGCAGGTATCGAGCCGCTCCGTGCGGCGGCTGCTCGGCCGGTTCGAGCGGAACGGACGCGGGCTCGCGCCGACCCTCGCGGCCGAGCTGGCGGGCCGCGACGATCCGCTGAGCCGGGCCGGCCTCGACCTGCTGCACCAGCGGCTGGTTCCCGCCCTGGCCGATGCCCGGCGAGCCACCGACGCGCTGTTCACCCGGCTCTTCCGGCGGCTGGAGGAATCGCCGGTGGCGCAGATCCGGCTGGCCGACGACTTCGCCGCCCACCCGATCTGGGCCGAGGGGCTCGGCTTCGAGCTGGACGCGTCGCTGACGGCGTTCCGGGCCCTGTGGGAGACGGTCGAGGCGATCGCCGACCGCCTGTCGGAGGGCGAGCCGACCGAGCGGCGGGGACAGCTCATCCAGGAGCTGCGCGGGGTGCTGCGGCGCCTGGAGAGCGTGTCGGACGGGCTCAACCGCACCCTGCGGCCGGCCGGCGGCGGGGTGCCGACCGTGCGCTGGATGGAACGCTCCGCCCGCGGGCAGCACGTCAGTCTCTCGGCCGTGCCGCTGGACCTGGCACCGCTGCTTCGGGGGCTGCTGTTCGACCGGCTGAACACGGTGGTGCTGACCAGCGCCACCCTCGCGGCTGCCGGCGACTTCGGCTTCCTGGAGACCCGCCTCGGCCTCGCGGGCGAGGACTCGCCGGTGACGGTCCGGGAGATCTTCGCCTCGCCTTTCGATTATCCCTCGCAGTGCGTGTTCGGTGTGCCCACCGACCTGCCCGAGCCGCGGGGCGACGAGCACGGCCATGCCGCCGCCGTGGTACAGGTCGTCTCGGATCTGGCCTATGCGTCGGACGGCGGGATGTTCGTGCTCTTCACCAGCCACGCGTCGCTGCGGCGCGCCGCCACCGAGGTGCGCGCGGTGCTGGGGAACCGGTGGCCCATCATGGTCCAGGGAGAGGCGCCGCGGGACGTGCTCCTGCGGCGCTTCCGCGACGCGGAGAACGCCATCCTGCTGGGCACCGACTCGTTCTGGGAGGGGGTGGACGTGCCCGGGCGCGCGCTCCGCGCCCTCGTCCTCAACAAGCTACCTTTCAAGGTTCCCTCGGAGCCGGTCACGGCGGCCCGGCTCGAACGGCTGGCGGAGGAAGGGCTCGACGGGTTCATGCACTATCTCCTGCCGCATGCCGCGCTCAAGCTGAAGCAGGGCTTCGGGCGGCTGATCCGGAGTCGGCAGGATGTAGGGGTGGTGGTGCTGCTGGACAGCCGGGTGGTCACCAAGCGCTACGGTCCCCTCGTCCTGGGCGGGCTGCCGCGGGCCGACCGCGTGATCGGCAGCTGGTCGCAGGTGCGCACCAGGTGCGAGGACTTCTTCGCCCGTCACGGCATCGGAGCTATCGTATGATCCCGGTCCGGCCCTCGAAGGTCATCGGCATCGGACGCAACTACGTGGCGCACGCGCAGGAGCTGGGCAACCCCATGCCGGCGGTGCCGATCATCTTCTTCAAGCCGCCGAGCTCGCTCATCGGCGATGGTGACACGATCCTGCTGCCGGGCGTCTCCCAGAGGGTGGAGTTCGAGGCGGAGATCGGCGTGGTGATCGGCCGGCGGCTCCGGGGAGCCGATCTGGACGAGGCGGAGCGGGGGATCGCCGGGTTCACCTGCGTGAACGACGTCACCTGTCGCGATCTGCAGCAGGTGGATGGCCAGTGGGGCCGGGCCAAGGGCTTCGACACCTTCTGTCCGGTGGGTCCCCGGGTGGCCGAGGGGCTTGACTGGCGCCGGCTGGAGCTGATCTGCCGGGTGAACGGCGCGGAGCGCCAGCGGGCGCGGTCCACCGACATGCACTTTTCCATCCCGTTCCTGGTGTCGTTCGTGAGCGGGATCATGACCCTCGAGCCGGGCGACCTGATCGCGACCGGCACGCCCGCGGGCACCGCGCCGCTCAGCGAGGGCGACCGGGTGGAAGTGGAGATCCCCGGCGTCGGCGTGCTGGGCAACTCCGTGCGAAAGAGCGAGCAGCGATGATCCAGTTCAGCGACCGCCTGAAGGCCCTGCCGGGATATCCGCTGGCGGAGATCCCCGCGATCAAGCGCCGCCTGATCGAGGCCGGGGTGGACGTCATCGACCTCGGCGCCGGCGATAACGACACCCCGCCGCCGGCCGCCGCGGTGGAGGCGATGCGGCAGGCGCTCGAGGACCCCGCCTACAGCAAGTACGGCTTCCAGCAGGGGCTGCCCGCCTTTCGAGCGGCCGCCTCCGGCTGGGTCGAGCGGCGGTTCGGGATGCGCTTCGACCCGGTGACCGAGATTCTGCCCCTCATCGGCTCCAAGGAAGGGCTGTCGCACCTGCCGCACGCGGTGGTGAACCCGGGCGACATCTGCATCGTGCCCGAGCCGGGGTACCAGGCGTACCTCGGCGGGTCGCTGCTCGCGGGTGCGGAGCCGTACGTCGTGCCGCTCCGGCCGGAGAACGGCTTTCTGCTCGAGGTCGATCGGCTGCCCGAAGCGGTGCTGCGCCGCGCGCGGCTCGCCTTCGTCAACTACCCCAACAATCCCACCGCGGCGGTGGCGACCCCGGAGTACCTCGAGCGCACCGTCGCGGCGTGCCGGACGCACGACATCCTGCTCGCCTACGACAACGCCTACTGCGATCTCACCTACGACGGGTACCGGGCGCCGAGCATCTTCGAGGTCCCCGGTGCGCGCGAGGTCGCGGTCGAATTCTTCTCGCTGTCCAAGAGCTTCTCGATGACGGGCTGGCGGCTGGGGTTCGCCGCCGGGCGCGCGGAGCTGATCGGTGCGCTCACCCGGGTCAAGTCGTACGTGGACACCGGTCCGTTCCTCGCGGTGCAGAAGGCGGGCGCCGTGGCGCTGGACCGGGCGGAGGAGCTGGTGGAGCCGGTCCGGGCCGAGCTGGAGCGCCGGCGTGACGCGGCGGTGGCCGCGCTCCGGGCGTCCGGCTTCGCCCTCGAGGCACCGAAGGCCGCGATGTATCTCTGGATAGCGCTGCCGTCGGGCGTCCCGTCGGCCGCATTCGCCACGCGGGCGCTGGAGGAGACCGGCGCGCTGGTCCTGCCGGGGAGCGCCTTCGGTCCGGCGGGCGAAGGATTCTTCCGGATCGCGCTCACGGTCGGGCCCGAGCGGCTCCGCGCGGCGGCGGAGCGGCTGGGCCGGACGCTCGAGGCGACGCGGCGGGGCGAACTTGCCACGACCGCTTGACCTGGGCGGTCTGCCGCGTCCCTCGCGGCGACGACCCTGGGCTGCCCTCGGGCTCAGCCTGGGCGTCCACCTGCTCGTGCTCCTCTTCGGGTGGATCGAGGGGCGGATGCCGGACGTTCCCCGCCGCGCGTCCCAGATCATCGTGCTGATGCCGCCGGGCTCGGGTCCCGAGGTGGTGGACATGCCCTGGCAGGGCAGCGGCCGCTCGGCGGCACCCCGGGGCGAGACCGCGGAGCCCGGGCCGGCGGCGCGCGCCCGCCGTCCCAGCCGCCCGGCCTCGCCCCCGCCGCAGCTGCCGCTGCGGGAGGACGACGTCGTCCAGCTGCCGCCGGATACCGGCGGGGCGGCTCCGACCGAGCCCGGCCGTCCACCGCTCATCGGCCGGATCGGGCCGGGCCTCGCCGAGGGGAGGCTCTGGGTGCGGCCGCTGCCGTTGCCGCCCGAGGAGCTGGCCAGGCGACTGGAGAAGGACCACGGCGAGCTGGTGGACAGCGCCGTCACGGCGATCGTGCAGGGCTATCTCGACTCCATCGCCATGGACCCCGCATCGCGGAACGTCGGCCTGCCGAGCTGGACCACGCAGGTGGCGGGCAAGAAGTTCGGGCTGGATTCCCGCAACATCTACATCGCGGGACTCAAGATCCCGGCCGCGGTGCTGGCGCTCCTCCCGCTGCCGCAGGGGAACGTGGATCAGAACCGGGCGTACAACCACCTGATGGAGATGCGGTCCGACCTGCAGCAGGCGGCCCGGCGGGCGGAGAACCTGGACGAGTTCAAGGAGATGATCCGGGACATGCGCCTGCGGAAGGAACGTGAGCGGGAGTTCGAGCGGAATCAGCGCACCCCGCCGGAACGCGCCGAGCAACCGACGCCGGGCGTGGCGGCAGGGCAACCCGAAGGGGAGAGCGAATGAAGCTGGTGGACACCGAGGAGACCATCGTGTTGGTGACGGGCGCATCGCCGACCGCGGAGGAGCGGGACCGGCCGCTGGCGTACGCGCTCAAGGCGGAGATCGATCGGCGCGGGGCGGGACACGCCTACCGCCGCGCAGTGGTGGTGAGCGATCTGTGGTACCTGGACAACCGGCTGCTCCAGCTCAACCCGACGATCGCCGTGGGCGGGCCGGGCGTCAACGGGGTCTCCGAGGAGTTCACCTCGGCGCTACCCACCGTGTGGAGCCGCGACGAGCAGGTGTTCGTGCAGGCCGATCTCGAGAACGAGCCCCGGCGGGCGGCGCTGTGGGGCGTCAACGCGAGCGCGACCGCGGCCGCAGTCGAGGCGTTCATCGCGCAGGGGTTTCTCGACGATCTGCTGGGGCGGATCTGGCGGTTCCGGGTGGGGACCTTCGTGTGACGGCAGCGAGGCCGCGGGGCGGCGGGGCAGGGGACTAGAGACCGAGCAGATCGGCCAGGGCGCGGTCCACCACCTCCGACGTATCTCCATCGATGATCTTGCGCAGGACGTCCACCGCCTCGAGGGGCAGGCTCTCGGGGTGGACCCGGTCGCGCTCGTAGCGCACGATGTGCCCCAGCGGGATGGGGGCCACCTTGGGGTCGTCCCCCTCTTCCGCGACGGCGTCCTCCGAGTCGTCCTCCGCGACGGTGGACTCGTAGGAGGAGCCCGGCACGCTCGCCGCCCAGGGCTCCTCGCCGTCCTCGTCCTCCTCCTCGTCCGGCAGCGGTACCATCGCGTAGAGCTGGCACTGCAGGCCGGGAGGCGCCAGCCGGGCGACCAGCACCACCTGGACCGGATCGTCGAAGATCCCGAAGGCCTCGATCTGCTGCCACGCCTCGGGCGGCATCACGGAGCGGGCCACCAGGCGACCGTTCCGGTAGGCTCCCATGCACACCATGCCTTCCGGCACCCGGTCGTCCGCCACCAGGCCGACCGCGAGCTGGACCGGGGACTCGGTGGCGGCGATGGCCGCCGGTGTGGGACCCGGCTCGGGCGCGGGCGCGTCGTCGGTGTCGCTGCTCATACGGAATCAGTAGAGGGGGCGCGGTCAGGTGGCAAGGCGGCGGGAGTGCCTCAGGGCAGCGGAGGCGGCAGGATGCGGCCGTCGGCATCGAGCGCCGCGGCGCTGCCGCCGAAGTCCTCCCGTGAGAGCCGCCGGATTAACTCCAGCGCCGCGCCCGTGGAATCCGGCACCGGTCCCGCCCTCGGCCGCTGCACCATGGGGACCAGCCGACCGGTGCGGTAGCTGCCGTCGCCGGCCAGCTCCAGCCGGAGCACGCCGGTGATGCCGAGCGGGCCGCTCAGATTGAAGCCCCGATAGGTCAGGAAATTGCCCAGCGAGTAGACGATCGGCCGGTCGCGGTAGAACTCGATGCCACGGAGCACGTGGGGGCCGTGGCCCACGACCGCATCCGCGCCGGCGTCGATGACGGCGCGCGCCCAGCGCCGCAGCTCGCCCCTCGGCTCGCGGCCGAGCGACTCCGCCGTATCGGGCACGTGCAGGGCGCCGGCCCCCTCGGCCCCGCCGTGGAAGGTGACGATCACCAGGTCGGCGAGGGCGCGCACCGAATCCACCACCGCAGCGCTGCGCTCGATGTCGAGCAGGTCGTAGCTGTGCGGGTAGGTGGCGAAGCCGATCAGCGCCACCCCTGCGAGGCTGTCGCCGCGGACCACGGTGTCGATGGCGATGCGGTCGAGCGGCCCGTAGGGTCGGATCCCCAGGCTGTCGAAGATCGCCTCCGTGCGGGCCCGCGCCTCGTCGCCGAAGTCGTTGGCGTGGTTGTTCGCCAGGTTGAGGTGGGTGAACCCGGCTTCCCGCAGCCGGGGGGCGAGGTGCGTCGGAGTCAGGAAGGCGTAGCAGGTGCGGGGCGCCTTGCCGCGGCGGCCGGCTGAATCCGGCTCGACCGGCGGCTCCGCCGACCCGCCCACCGTCACCCCCTCGGGGCCGCACTTGTATGTGGTCCCCGAATCGCCGAGCACGCCCTCGAAGTTCCCGATCACGAGGTCGCCGGCGAGCGCGGGGCGGGCCTCGGTGAACAGGGCGCGGCCGCTGTCCGGCGGCACACCGTCGGGCAGCGTGAGCGTGCCGAGATTGATGTCGCCCACGAAGGCCAGGTGAACCGTGCCGAGGAGGCGCGGCCGAGGAGCGGGCGGAAACTCCGGTACCCGGACGGGAGCAGGCTCGAGCGGGCGGGGGAGGGTGTCGGGCGGCGGGGGCACGGGCGCCGGCGGCTCGGGCGGCGGCGGCGCCGCGCAGCCCGCGAGTCCCCCGATCAGCA
>DASUSR010000291.1:0-4826 GCA_036375015.1 Gemmatimonadales bacterium | reverse complement strand
CTGGTGACCGCGCTGGCCCCGAAGATCGGCTACGCCGAGGCCGCGAAGCTCGCCAAGGAGGCGGTCGCGACCGGGCTCACGGTGAAACAGCTGCTGGAGAAGAAGCAGTTGCTGCCCCGGGAGGAGCTGGAGGAGGTGCTGGACCTGCGGGCGATGACCGAGATCGGGGTACCGGGCGGAAAGGGCATCCCGGCGGGAGGATGAGCACCGGGGTCGGTCACATGGCCTCGCCCTCCGAGCTGCGGGTCGGGGCCGGCGTCGGCGCCCGGCGGTCCGCCTGCTCGCTCCGGCGCTCGGTCCGGCGGTCAGCCGGGCCCTGCCCGTCTCCCGGGGCCTCGGCGGGCGCCTCGGTGGTCAGTTCCACCACCCTGAAGGGCATGGTGCCGTTGAAGGTGCGCTGCAGCAGCGACATGGACACGTTGTACACCGGAACGTGGCTCAGTGTCCGGCCTTCCGGAGTGCCGTGGTGGGCATGCCCGTGGAACACTACGTCCACCGGGTAGCGGGTGAGCGGCTCCTCCAGCCGGCTGGATCCGAGGTAGGGGTAGATCTCCAGCGGCTCGCCCTCCACGGTGCCCGCGATCGGCGAGTAATGCAGGAGCACGACCCGGCGCACCTGCCTCAGCTTGCCGAGCGCCGTCTCCAGCTTGAGTGCCTCGTTCAGCGCCTCCCGCACGAAGAGCTTGATTGCCTCCTCCCCCCAGGGCCCCAGCGCCCGGCGGCCGAAGCCGCCGCAAAACCCCTTCACCCCGGCGAACCCCAGGCCGTGGATCTCGACCGCGTCCCCGTCCAGCACGTGGATCCCCGCCTCGCAGAGGATCCGCTTCACCTCGTCGGCCTTGCCGGACTCGTAGTCGTGGTTGCCGAGCACCGCCACGATGGGCACGCCCACCGATGTGAGGACCCGGGCGAGCTGCCGTGCCTCGTCCGGCTCCCCCCGGTCGGTCAGGTCGCCGCAGAGCGCCAGCACGTCCGACTGCTCGGCCACCTGCGTGAGCAGGGTCTGAAGGGGCGGCCCGTAGCCCACCCGTCCCAAATGGAGGTCGGCCAGGGCCGCCACCCGTACGATGCCTGGGAGCTTTCCCATGCGGCTAAGGAACATCCGGCCGGGGGGGCGAGCGGTGATCCTCGCCACAACCACGGCTCTGGGGCCCCGCTATGTTGGTCGTTCCGGTCCGAGGAGCGCAGGATGGGGCTGTCGCCCACCCATTCCATGGTCGAGACGCCATCCCGCGCCTTCTACAGAGAGGCCATGGACGTCCTCTCCCGCGCCGGCGTGCCCTTCCTGATCGGGGGCACCTTCGCGTTCATCCACCAGGCCGGCATCGACCGCTCCACCAAGGACCTCGACATCTTCGTCCGGCCCCGGGACGTGAACCGCCTCCTGGCCGCCTGCGCCGCCGCCGGCTACGATGCCGACCTGGTGTACTCGCACTGGCTGGCCAAGATCCGCACCCCGAACGGCTTCATCGATGTGATCTTCAGCTCCGGCAACGGCGTGGCCGTCGTGGACGACGGCTGGTTCGAGCACGCCACGGAGCAGGAGGTCCTCGGGGTCATCGTGAAGGTCGCGCCGGCCGAGGAGAGCATCTGGTCCAAGTCGTTCGTCATGGAGCGGGAGCGGTACGACGGCGCGGATGTGGCGCACATCATCCTGGCCCACGGGGAGCGGCTCGACTGGCCCCGGTTGATCGACCGGTTCGGTCCGCACTGGCGCGTCCTGCTCAGCCATCTGGTGCTCTTCGGGTTCATCTACCCGAGCGCCCGCTCCAAGGTGCCCGCCTCGGTACTGGGCGAGCTGGTGGAGCGGCTCACCCGGGAGATGAACGCGCCCGACGCCGAGGAGCCGGTCTGCTACGGTACCCTGCTCTCGTGGTCCCAGTACCTGGGTGACGTGCTGGGCGGGAGCTTCCGCGACGCCCGCATCCGGCCGTACGGCAATTTGACCCCCGAGGAGGTGGCCCGCTGGACGTCGGCCGAGAAGAAGTAGATATTTCTCGACATGCGGGTCACGACCTGGACGGAATACAGCCTCATCATCTCGCTCCATCTGGCCAAGCGCCGGGGAACCGGGGTCGGCCCGGTGGCCGCGCGTGAGCTCGCCGACCTGGAGCGGCTGCCCGCCGACTATGTCGAGCAGATCCTGCTCCGGCTTCGCCGCGCCGGGCTGGTCGAGAGCGTCCGCGGGGCCAAGGGCGGCTACTTCCTCGCCAAGGAGCCGACCGCCATCTCGGTGCGGGACGTCATGACCGCCTCGGAGCATCAGACCTTCGAGATCAACTGCGACACCCACCCGGTGGACGCCGAGCGATGTAGCCCGGGGGCCACCTGCAGCATCCGGCCGGTGTGGTATGCCCTCCAGCAGCGGGTGGACGACCTGCTGGCGGGCATCAGCCTCGCCGACCTGATGAAAGAGGAGCCTCGGGTGGTGGAGCTGGTCGGGATCTCGTCCGCCGGATAAGGCGGAGGTCCCGCCCCGGCCCCCGACCCGACCGCTCGGTCGGGTTTTTCGTTTTGAGGAGATCGGCTGATGACGGCGGTTCGACAGCTCTCGACGGTGCGGGAACCGGCGCTCTGGCAGACGGTGGGGAACACGCCACTGCTGCCGGTGGACGTGCCGGGGCACGGGCGGGGCCGGCTCTGGCTCAAGGCCGAATGGCTCAATCCGGGCGGCAGCGTGAAGGACCGGGCCGCCCGCGCCATCCTGCGGGACGCGGTGGCCCGGGGCGCGTTGCCGGGCAAGCGCCTGCTCGACGCCTCGAGCGGTAATACCGGCATCGCCTACGCCATGCTCGGCGCGGCGGCCGGAATCGGGGTCACGATCTGCCTTCCGGGGAACGCCAGCCCGGAGCGCCGCGCCCTGCTCGAGATCTACGGTGCGGAGGTCGTCCAGACCGACCGGCTCGACGGCACGGAAGGCGCCGCGCGCCGCGCGCGGGAGCTGGCTGATGCCGAGCCCGGGCGGTACTTCTACGCCGACCAGTACAGCAACCCGGCCAACCCGCGCGCGCACCGGGAGACGACCGGCCCCGAGCTCTGGGCCCAGACCGGCGGCCGGCTCACCCATTTCGTCGCCGCCATGGGCACCACGGGAACCATGATGGGGACCGGTGGTTACCTGAAGGAGAGGAACCCGTCCGTCCGGCTGGTCGGCGTGCAGCCCGACGGGCCCTATCACGGCCTCGAGGGGCTCAAGCATCTGGCCACCACCGCCAACCCGCCCGCCCTGTACGATCCCGGGCTTCCCGACGAGGTGGCGGAAGTCGCCACCGAGCGCGCCGACGACACCGCGCGGCGGCTGGCGCAGGACTCGGGGATCCTGGTGGGCTGGTCCGCCGGCGCGGCGATCGCCGCGGGCCTCGACATTCTGGACCGGGAGCCCGACGCGGTCGTCGTGGTCATCGGGTGCGATACCGGCTCGCGTTATCTGAGCGAGCCGCATCGGTGGAGGCCGCGGTGACCATCCGCCTCTCGAACTCGCTCCTCGACGAGATCCGGCGGCACGGAGAGCGCGCCTACCCGGCGGAGTGCTGCGGCGCGCTGGTCGGCCGCATCGCGGAGGGGGTGAAGGAGATCGTGCGGCTCGCGCCCGCCGTCAACCGGCGCACCGACGATCCGCATCGTTACCTCATCGCCCCGGACGACCTGCGGCGGCTGGAGACGGAGATCCGGCGGGAATCGCTGGAGGTCGTGGGCTACTACCACTCGCACCCGGACCACCCGGCGCGGCCCTCGGCCTTCGATACGGAGCACGCCTGGCCCTGGTACAGCTATCTCATCGTGCGGATCGACCGGGGGCGCGCCGCGGACGCCGCCAGCTGGGTGCTGGACGACGAGCGGCCGCTCATGCATCCCGAACCACTCGAAGTGCCCAGCGAGGTATGACCATGTCCGTGACCGTGACCATTCCGACCCCCCTGCGCAGCTTCACCGGAGGCCGCGACGTGGTCGAGCTGCAGGGCGGCACCGTAGGCGAGGTGCTGGACGGCCTGCTCTCGGCGCACGGCGGTCTCAAGCGCCATCTGGTGCAGGACGACGGGCGCCTGCGCAACTTCGTCAACCTGTACCTCAACGACACCGACATCCGCCACCTGGAGTCCACCGCCACCCCGGTGCGCGAGGGCGACGTGCTGACCATCGTGCCGAGCATCGCCGGCGGGCGACCCGCGGTGGCGGCCGAGCTGCCGAAGCTCTCCCACGCCGAGACCCTGCGCTACTCCCGTCACCTGCTGCTACCGGAGGTCGGCGTCGAGGGGCAGCGGAAGCTCAAGGCCGCGCGGGTGCTGACCATCGGCGCCGGCGGCCTGGGGTCGCCGCTCTCGCTGTACCTCGCCGCGGCAGGCGTGGGCACCATCGGCATCGTGGACTTCGACGTGGTGGATCTCACCAACCTCCAGCGCCAGATCGTCCACGGGACCTCGACGCTTGGCCGCCCCAAGCTGGAGTCGGCCAAGGCCCGCCTCATCGATCTCAACCCCAACCTCGAGGTCGAGACTTACGAGACCCGGCTCTCTTCCGAGAACGCGCTCGACATCATCCGCGAGTACGACATCGTGGTGGACGGGACCGACAACTTCCCGACCCGCTACCTCGTCAACGACGCCTGCGTGCTGCTGGACAAGCCCAACGTCTACGGGAGCATCTTCCGGTTCGAGGGCCAGGCCTCGGTCTTCTACGCCCGGAAGGGGCCCTGCTACCGCTGCCTCTACTCCGAGCCGCCCCCTCCGGGACTGGTGCCCAGCTGCGCCGAAGGCGGAGTGCTCGGGGTGCTGCCCGGAATCATCGGCAGCATCCAGGCGCTGGAGACGATCAAGCTGATCCTCGGG
>DASUSR010000290.1:0-4676 GCA_036375015.1 Gemmatimonadales bacterium | reverse complement strand
AGGAGATGCACGCAGCACTGCGGGCCACCCGGGGCGCGGCGGTAGGCCTGGCGCAGATCCGTCCGCGCGACCGCCTGCTCACCTTCGTCGGGGTCGGCAACATCAGCGGCAGCGTGGTGCGGCCGGGGGAAAGCCGGAGCCTCGTCTCCTATGCCGGGATCGTGGGCCACCAGTGCCACAAGATCCAGGAGTTCACCTATCCCTGGCAGGCGGGCAGCACGCTGGTGCTGCACTCGGACGGTCTCCAGACGCGCTGGCAGCTCGCCCGCTATCCGGGTCTGCTGGAGCGCGACCCGAGCATCGTCTCGGCCGTGCTCTATCGGGACCACGAGCGCGGGCGCGACGACGTCACCGTGGTGACCGTGCGGGAGGCGGAGTGACCGCCACGATTCTCCGGACCGAGATCCGGCAGGAGCACGACGTCGTGCTGGTGCGGCAGCGGGCACGCCAGATCGCGGGGCTGCTCGGGCTCGAGCCGCTGGACCAGAGCCGGATTGCGACGGCGGTGTCGGAGATCGCCCGCAACGCGTTTCAGTACGCCGCTGGCGGTCGAGCGACGTTCGAGCTCGCCGAGTCGCCCGAGCCGATGCTGCTGATCCGGGTCGCCGACGAGGGACCCGGCATCCCTCGGCTGCCGGAGGTGCTCGACGGCCGCGCCGCCTCCGGGGGCCCGGGTTTCGGCATCGTGGCCGCGCGCCGGCTCTGCGATGCGTTCGAGATCCGGAGCCGGACCGGCGCGGGGACCACGGTGCTCCTGGGCAAGCGGCTCCCGCCGGGCGCGCCCGCCCCCGGTCCCGGAGTGCTCGCCCGGCTGGCCGGCGCGCTAACCCAGCAGGGGCCTGACACGATCACGGCCGCGATGCGCGAGCAGAACTTGGAGCTGCTCCGGACGTTGGAGGAGGCCCGCGAGCGCGGCAACGAGGTCGAGCGGCTCAACCAGGAGCTGGCGGAGACCAACCGCGGCGTGCTGGCGCTCTATGCGGAGCTGGACGAGAGCGCGCAGGAGCTGGCCCGGGCCTCGGAGCTCAAGTCGCGCTTTCTCTCGAACATGAGCCACGAGCTCCGGACCCCGCTCAACGCCATCCTCAACATCACACGGCTCCTCCTCGACCGCAGCGACGGCCCCCTCAACGAGGAGCAGGTCCGCCAGGTGCGGTTCGTGCGCGAGGCGGCCGGCAGCCTGAGCGAGATGGTGAACGACCTCCTGGACCTCGCCCGGATCGAGGCCGGCCGCACCGAGGTCCGCGCCAGCGGGTTCGCCGCCAGCGATCTCTTCGGCGCTCTTCGCGGCATGTTCCGGCCGCTGGCGACGTCCGACGCGGTCAGCCTCGTGTTCGAGGACGTCACCCATCTGCCCACGCTGGAGACCGACGAGGGCAAGCTCTCCCAGATTCTCCGCAACTTCATCTCCAACGCGCTCAAATTCACCGAGCGGGGGGAGGTGCGGGTCTCGGGGGAGGCGCAGGCGGGATTCGTCGTTTTCTCCGTCGCCGACACCGGGATCGGGATCGCCCCCGAGCACCACGAGCGGGTCTTCGAGGAGTTTTCCCAGATCGACAGCGCCCTCCAGCGCCGCACTACCGGCACCGGGCTGGGCCTGCCGCTCTCCCGCAAGCTGGCGGAGCTGCTCGGCGGCTCAGTGAGCCTCACCAGCGAGCCGGGACGCGGCTCGATCTTCCGGGTGAGTGTACCCGCGCGGTACGTGCCGCCGCGCCACTCTCCCCTGGGGCTTCCCGCCATGGCAACCGACAATGTCTGAGCGCGCGCCGACGATCCTGGTCGTGGACGACAACGAGGCGGAGCGCTACTTCGTGGCCCGGATCCTCCGCAAGTCCGGTTTCGAGACCTGCGAGGCGGCCAACGGTGCCGACGCCCTGCGGATGGCGGTCGATCAGCCCGACCTCGTCACCCTCGATGTACGGATGCCCGGTCTCAACGGGTTCGAGGTCTGCCGGCGACTCAAGAACGACCCGGTCACTCGCGACATTCCGGTGCTGCACATCTCGGCCAGCTTCACCACGCCGGAGGCCAAGGCGGAAGGTCTCGAGGGCGGAGCGGACGGCTATCTCACCCATCCGTTGGACCCGATCGAGCTGGTGGCCACGGTGCGCGCCCTGCTCCGTGCCCGCCGGGCGGAGGTCCAGGTGCGCGCTGCGGCGCGGGAGTGGAGCGCGACCTTCGACCTCATCGAGGACGCCATCTGTCTCACCGGCGCCGACGGCGGGGTCGTTCGCTGCAACCGGGCGTTCGCCCGGCGGGTCGGACGCCCGTTCCGCGAGATCATCGGCCGGCCGCTGCAGGAGCTGGTCCCCGAACTGGCGCCCCTGATCGCCGCCGGTGGCACCGGCGCGGTGGAGCTGCAGATCGGGGCGCGGCACTTCCGGGTGAGCTCCGGCGCGGGGCTCGCCGGTCCCACCCGCGGTCAGGAAGAGGACCTGCGGGCCTGGGTACTGGGGGACGTGACGGAGCGGCGGCGGGCCGAGGAGTCGTTACGGCAGGCCCAGCGCCTCGAGACGGTGGGGCGGCTCGCCGGCGGGGTGGCTCACGAGACCAACAACCAGATGACCGTCGTGCTCGGCTGCGCCAACTTCGTGCTGCGCCACCGGGGTCTGCCGACGGAGGTGCGGAACGACATCGAGCAGATCCGGCACGCGGCCGAGCGCACGGCGGGTATCACGGCGCAGCTGCTCGCCTTCGGCCGGCGGCAGCTCTCCCGCCCGGAGATCGCCGCGCTCAACGGCGTCATCGAGCGGATGCGTCCGGTCCTCGAGCGGACCCTCGGCCAGCTGGTCACGGTGGAGCTGGACCTGAGCCCCGCGCTCCCCATGGTGAAGGTGGACCCCGGCCAGCTCGATCAGGTGCTGCTCAATCTGGCGATCAACGGGCGGGATGCGATGGCGGAGGGCGGAACCTTCACCGTCCGCACGTCACCGGTGCGGCTGGCCGGTGCGGATGGCGGGCGCTTCGTGGGCGAGGAGATCCCCCCCGGGACCTATGCCCGGGTGACGGTCTCCGACACCGGGCTCGGCATGGACGAGGAGACCCTGCGCCGCGCCTTCGAGCCTTTCTTCACCACCAAGGGTGTAGGGCAGGGGACCGGGCTCGGGCTCTCGATGGTGTACGGCATCGTCAAGCAGAACGGCGGCTACATCTCGATATCGAGCGCGCCCCGGAAGGGCACCACCTTCAGCCTGTATTTCCCGGAGGTGGAGGTGGGGTCGGAGGCGCGGGAGGCGCGGAACGGCAGCTCGAGAGCCGCGGTGCGGCGGACCCTCCTGCTGGTGGAGGACGATCCCGCGGTGCGCTCCATCGTGGTGCGCGAGCTCGAGGCCCGGGAGTACCGGGTGCTGGAGGCGGCGAACGGGCGGGAGGCGATCGAGCTGGTGCGGACCTTGACCGGGCCGCTGGACGCGGTGATCACCGACGTGCAGTTGCCCGAGGTGGGCGGGCGGGAGCTGGGAGACCAGATCGCCGCGATGCGCCCGGGGATTCCCGTCGTGTTCATGTCGGGGCATCCGGACGAGGAGATCGCCCAGGTCATGAGCACGAGCGGCACGCCCTTCATCCAGAAGCCGTTCACCGGGGAGGAGCTGGCCAGCCTGGTGGAAGGCCTGCTGGCGGGCCGCTAGGGCTCCCCATCCGGAGCGGGCGGAGGCGGGAGCAGCGGCCCCTGCGGCTCGTGCATCTCCCGGCGGATCCGTTCCTCCCGCGCCTCGAGCTCCGCCGCACGCTCCTCGAGCCGCTCCGCCCGCTCGATCTGCTCATCGGCCTTGCGCTCGCTCTCGCGCAGCCGCTCGCGGCTCGCCTCGAGCGCCTGTTCCTGCTCCGACCGCTCCGTCATCGGCTCACGCCCTTTCGCTTGGGCCCCCGCGCCGGACCGACCACCATATCGGCGAGCCCGCCCGCCCAGGTCCGTTCGACCGGCAGGCCCGAGGCCGTCCACTCCGCGTATCCGCCGGCCAGGTTCACCACCCGGCCGGTCCCGCGCGCGGCCAGGAGGCTCGCGGCGATGGCCGAGCGGCTGCCGCCCTGGCAGTGGACCACGAGGGTGCGGCCGGCGGGCAGCTGCCCGGCCCGCTCGGCCACCGTGCCCAGCGGGACGTGCTCCGCGCCGGGGAGGTGCCCGTCGTCCCATTCGGCCTGCGTCCGCACGTCCAGGATCGCGGCTCCCTGCTCGGCGAGCCCGGCGGCCTCCCGGGCGGTGACCGTCTCGATCCGCTCCAGCGCCCCTCCCGCGGCGACCCATCGCTCGAGCGCATCGGGGCCGAAACGGCCCCGCACATGGTCGAGACCGATGAGCGCGAGGTCGCGAGCCGCCTCGGCGGCCGGCCCGCCACTGGATTCCGCCGCGAGCAGGTACAGCTCACGGTCGTACGGCAGAACCGAGCCGGCGTACGTGGTGAAGCCGCGGGTGAGCGGCAGGCTGACGGTGCCCGGGATATGGCCGGCCGCGTAGTCGGCGGCGGGCCTGAGGTCGATCACCAGCGCGCCGGCGGCAAGCACCGGCTCCACCCGGTCCGGCGGAAGCGCCGGTGGGGAGGGGAGACGGCCCAGGACGCGCGGTCCGTCCCGGTTCACCGTCTTCATCCTTCCGAAATATGCGGGCGGCTCCGGCTGGCCGGCGAGCACGAGGCGCACGAACTCCTCCTCGTCCTCCACTCCGAAGGCCCAGTTGA
>DASUSR010000289.1:0-4951 GCA_036375015.1 Gemmatimonadales bacterium | reverse complement strand
TGCCACCCGCGCGGCGAGCGCCCGGTCGATGGCCTCCTTGCACATGCGGTGGGTACCATGCGGATCGGAGAGGTCGCCGGCCACGAAGATCAGGTCCGGCCGAGTCTCCTCGAGCAGCGCCCGCACGATGGCCACATCGGGCGGGCCGATCGGGTCCTTCCGCACCTTGCCGGTCTGGTAGAACGGCAGGTTGAGGAACCGCGCGGCGCCCTGGTCCAGGCCGATGGTGCGGAGCCCCGCCACCGCCTCGGACTCCCGAATCACCCGCTTCACGTCCTGCACTTCGGGGATGTCCACGTCGCCCGCCCGCTTGCGAGCCAGAAACTCCTCGGCCCGCCGGGCCAGGTCCCCGACGCCGGCCGGGTCGAGCCCCCGCTCCTGGGCGAGACGGCGCAGGAAATCGAGATGCCGCCGCACGTCGTGGTCGAACACCGCGAGATTGCCGCTGGTCATGTACGCCACGGTGATCGTGTTCCCGTTCTCGACCAGCTTGCGGAGGATGCCGCCCATCGAGATCACGTCGTCGTCGGGATGGGGCGAGAAGCAGACCACCCGCGCCCCCCGGGGCAGCTTGGAGCGGCCCCGGATCTTGCCGCCCAGAGCGTTGAAGACCATGCCGTTGAGCGCGCCGGGGGAGCCGTAGGCCGCCACCAGGGCCGACAGCCGGTGCTCGGCATAGTCGTGCTGGGTGAGCTTGAGCACGGCCTTGCCGGTCTGGTGCGAAAGCCAGACGACCGCCGTGACGGCGAGCCGATCGGTCCACTGCACCGGGCCCAGCAGCCACGGCGTGGCGAAACGAGTGAGGCCGGCGGCGGCTGGCTGGTCCAGGTAGAAGGTGACCGCGGGGTGCTCCTGCAGGAACGTGGCGGCGACCTCGTGATCCACCTCCCCCTCCACCGCGCGCCGGACGATGGCCGCCTTGTGCTCGCCGGTGGCGAGGAGCACGATCTCACGGGCCTCCAGGATGGTGGCCACGCCCATGGTGATCGCCTCGCGCGGCACGTTCTCCTCGCCGAAGAAGTCGGCCGCGGCGTCCTTGCGGGTCACCAAGTCCAGGGTGATGAGCCGGGTGCGGCTCTCCAGCCCGGACCCGGGCTCATTGAATCCGATGTGCCCGGTGCGCCCGATTCCCAGGAGCTGCAGATCGATGCCGCCCGCAGTACGGATCGCCTCCTCGTAGCGGCGGCACTCCTCCTCGACCCGGTCCCGGGGAAGGTCGCCTCTCGGAATGCGCACGTTGTCCCGGGGGATGTCCAGCTGGGAGAAGAAGTTCTCCCACATGAACCGGTGGTAGGAATGGAGGCTTCCCGGGTCCATCGGGAAGTACTCGTCCAGGTTGAACGTGAGGACGTGGCGGAAGCTGAGCCCCTCCTCCCGGTGCAGCCGGATCAGCTCGCGGTAGGCCCCGATCGGGGTGGATCCGGTGGCGAGGCCGAGCACGGCCGGGCGGCCGCCCGCGGCGCGCTCGCGGACCAGCGTCGCGATGCGCGCCGCCACCAGCCGACCCAGCTCGTCGTGGTCCTGGACCACGACGGTGCGGATCTTCTCGGGTGAAGTGGACAGCATGGGTCCCGGCCAAGCTAGGCGGGGACGGTCGCTTTGTCACGCCGGAGCGTCCGGCCGCTACAGGACCCGCCGGGACCCCACGTGGCGCGCCATGAACCACTGGCCCCGGCCGGACGAGAGGTCGTCGTACCCCACGCCCTCACCGCTGGCGCTGGAGTGGAGGATCCGTCCGTCCCCGGCATAGATCGCCACGTGGTCGATGCGCCCGCCGGTGCTGGCGAAGAGCATCAGGTCGCCGGGCCGCAGGTCGCCGGAGGCCACCACCCTCCCCGAGCCCGCCTGTTGCCGAGAGGTCCGGGGAAGCTCGATGCCGTGCCGGGCGAACACGTACTGCACGAACCCCGAGCAATCGAACCCCGCCGCGGGGCTCTCGCCCCCGTAGAGGTAGCGTGTACCCACGTACCGATCTCCGGTCGCGAGCACCCGGGCGGCGGACGCCCTGGCGGTGGTTTCGGACCGCCCCGTCCCGCCGGCGCCACGAGCCGGGGCCGCGCGGACGGCCAGCCGGCCTCCCTGCAGGCCTGCCCGAAGAGTGAGCGGCCCCAGCGAGAGCTGAACGGTCGGAGCCGAGATGTGTATCCGGGTCTGTGCAGCGAGGACACCGGGAAGCAGCGCCGGGAGGACGACACCGAGCGCGAGAGCCTTCATATGTACCTGCCGGATAACGAGTCACGGCCTGCACAGCATGCCTCGTGCCAGGCCCCAGGCCACGCCGCGGACCTTGACAGAGCCTTCGGGGGGCCGTACAACCACCCTGCTCCCCTCGCCGATGTCCCTCACCTCCGGAGGTGGCATATGGATGCGTTGCTCGCGCTCGGACTCGCCATCGGGATCCTGATCGCCGGTTGGACCTACGTCGCCGTTGGAGTGGCCGCCCTGCCGGTATGGGCCGGCATCGTGGCCTGGGGCTGCTTCTTCGCGGCCGGCGGAAAGACCGAAGGGCTGATGAAGACGATCGCCTCGAACCTCTCCGGAGTGCTGTGGGCCTTTCTGGCGCTCTACGTCTGGAATGCCGCCGGGCAGGGGGTCCCGCTGCTGTCGCTCCTGGTGGGGATTGCAGCCTTCGGCATGGTGCTCCAGGCCAAGATCCCGGCACTGGGATTCATTCCGGGGGCATTCCTGGGCGCGGCCACCGCGGTGAGCGTAGTGGTGGGAGCCAGCGGCACCTGGGTCAGCACCATCATCGCGCTCGTGGCCGGGGCGGTGCTGGGGTACCTGTCCGAGATGCTGGCGGGCGCCATGGGGACCAAGCGGGCCGCGGGCTAAGACTTAAGGGAGCCTTCGGGCGCGTTTCATCTCCGCTTCAGGCGGTGGGTGCTAGATTCCCTTCGCGTTGATGACGGAGCAGTCAGGCGGCGAGGGATGCGGGATAGCAGCCCGCAAGATGCCGCCGAGTCCGGCCCGCACTTTCAGCCGGACCCTCGAGACCGGTCGGAACAGCCGGTCGCTCCGCTCAACGCAGAAGCGCCATCTCCCACCCGGAAGATGGCGCTTCGTATGTCCCGGAACCGCGTCGGCCGGCCGCCGGCGTGACCCCCATTACTGCGCTACCCCCGCCATCCGCACAACCTACCGCATGTCCGCCGCCCCGTTCCGGGTCTTCCTGCTCTCCCCGGCGCACAGCGGCGGCAAGCGGGCCGAGCTGTTGCTGCGGGAGGCGGCGGTCTTCCCCCTCGCGCGGCAGCTCCGGAGCCCCGGCGGGGCGACCCTGGGCGAGGCGTTCAGCTTCCTGAGCGGGCTCTACTTCCGCGGGAAGCTCGCCTATGCACGGGAGTTCGCCCGGCCTCCGGCCGGCGAGCCGGGCGCGCAGGTGATCACGAGCAGCCGCGGGCTCCTCGACCCCGACACACCGGTGGGCGCGGTGGACCTGCGGGCATTCGGAGACGTGGACATCCGGCCGGACGATCCCCGCTACCGGGCGCCGCTCGAGCGCGACTTGGCGCGACTCGCCGGCCGACCGGGGCTCGAGATCGTCCTGCTGGGCAGTATCGCGACGGGGAAGTACGTGGACGTGCTGCTCGACGTCGTGGGCGAGCGGCTCCTCTTTCCAACCGATTTCGTGGGCCGCGGCGACATGAGCCGCGGGGCGCTGCTCCTCCGGGCGGCGCGCGAGCGGACCGAGCTCGCCTACGAGCCGGTCGCGACCGCGGTGCGCCGCGGGCCGCGGCCCAGGAAGGCAGAGCCGACGAATGACCGCGACGAAGGTGGTAGGAGCCCGCAGCCGGATCCGGATACCCGATGAACCCGACGCGACGCTCCGGATCGGCCGGCGCGCCGTGCAGCTCACCAATCTCGACAAGGTGTTCTGGCCCGGGCTCGGACTGACCAAGCGGGACCTGCTTCAGTACTACGCGGATGTGTCGCCTGTTCTCCTGCCCCATCTGCGGGATCGGGCGATGGTGATGAAGCGGTATCCCAACGGCATCCGGGGCAAGTGGTTCTTCATGAAGCGGGCGCCGTCGCCCAGACCGGAATGGATCGAGACCTGCCCCATCATGCACAAGTCGGGGAACCTGATCGAGTTCCCCATGGCACAGGATGTTGCGTCCCTGCTCTGGCTGGTGAACCTCGGCTGCATCGACCTCAACCAGTGGTACGCCAGGTGCGACGACACGGACCGACCCGACTATCTGCACTTCGACCTGGACCCGGTGGAGGGAGCGGGATTCGACCAGGTGCGGAGAACCGCGCTCGTGGTACGGGACGCGCTGGAGCCGCTCGGGATGGAGGTTCTGGTCAAGACCAGCGGGGCCTCGGGGCTCCACCTGTACGTGCCCATCGTCCGGGGACCTCGCCAGAAGCAGGTCTGGCGCTTCGCCAAAGCGCTCGCCCGGCGGCTGGCGGCGGAGCACCGTGGTCTCATCACGGCCGAGTACCGGATCGCCGACCGTCCGCGCGGCCACGTCCTGGTGGACTACAACCAGAACGCCTGGGGGCGCACGCTGGCATCGGTCTACTCGGTGCGCCCGACCGAAAGGGCTACCGTCTCCGCCCCGGTCACCTGGGAAGAGCTGGAGGGCGGCGCCGAAATAGCCGACTTCCGGATGGAAAACATGCCGGCCCGGGTCCGCCGGCTCGGCGATCTCTGGAAGGCGCTGCTGGCCGCACGGGGCCGTTTCCGGCTCGAGGAGGTCCTGTGAGCCTCCCCATCGACTTTCCCTTCGCACCGATGGAGGCCCAGTCGGCCGACACGCTGCCGAGCGGATCCGGCTGGCAATACGAGCCCAAATGGGACGGCTTCCGCTGCCTCGCGTTCCGGGACGGCGCCCGGGTGCGGATCCAGTCGAAGGCCGGCAAGCCGCTGGAGCGCTACTTCCCCGACGTGGTCGAATCGCTGGCGGCGCTTCCGGCGACGCGGTTCGTGCTGGACGGCGAGATCGTGATC
>DASUSR010000288.1:0-28431 GCA_036375015.1 Gemmatimonadales bacterium | reverse complement strand
GGACCCCAAGGTCCGCCTCGTCGAGTCCAACGAGGACATCCTGCTCTACGACACGGGACACATCCCCGGCGCCGTCAAGATCGACTGGACCACCGATCTCAACGACCCGCTGGTGCGCGACTACATCGACCGCGACCGGCTCCAGGCGCTGCTCCGCGCCAAGGGGATCAACGACGACACCACCATCGTCTTCTACGGCGACAAGAACAACTGGTGGGCCACCTACGCCCTCTGGGTGCTCAAGCTGTTCGGGGTGAAGGACGTGCGGGTGATGGACGGCGGCCGGCTCCGCTGGGTGGACGAGGGGCGCCCGCTCTCCACCGACGTGCCGAGCTACCCGCAGGGCAACATCACCGTGGGCGAGCGGGACGACTCCAGGATCCGCGCCTTCCGCGAGGACGTGCTGGAACACGTGAAGCGGAAGGGCCAGCTGGTGGACGTGCGGAGCCCGGAGGAGTACCGGGGCGAGAAGACCCACATGCCCGAGTACCCGCAGGAGGGCTGCCTCCGCGGCGGGCACATCCCGGGTGCCAAGAGCGTGCCGTGGGCCAAGGCGGTGGACCCGGACACCCACACGTTCAAGCCGGCGAGCGAGCTCAAGAAGCTGTACGAGCGGGAGAACAACCTGAGGAAGGACCAGGAGACGATCGCCTACTGCCGGATCGGCGAGCGGTCGAGCCACACCTGGTTCGCGCTCACCTACCTGCTGGGCCACGACAACGTGCGGAACTACGACGGGTCGTGGACCGAGTGGGGGAATGCGGTGAGGTTGCCGGTGGAGAAGCCGTAGACGGCTAGACTCCCGACTTTCGTATCACCCCCGGTACATCCGTGACCATCCCCCCGGCCCCGCGCTCCCAGTAGCGCCGGGCCGCCGCGGGGCTGTTCACCGTCCACACGTGCACGGGGCATCCCAGCTCCCGCGCCAGCGCGATGAACCGCCGGGTCGGCACCGGGATGCCGCGGTGCCGCTCGGGCACCGAGAGCGCCCGGTAGCGGGGGCGGGGTGCCCGCCGCCGGAGCGTCGCCGCCCAGTAGAGCTCCGAGATCTCCGGGCTCGATGCCGCGCAGGCAAAGGGCGCCTCGCGGAAACTCTCGAGCGCCGCCGGGTCGGAGGCGGCGAGCACGCACCGCGCGATCGCGTCCTCCTGCTGCAGCACCCGCCGCACCGCCTCCTGCGCCGCGGGAACCTTGATCTCCACCAGGATCGGCATCCGGGGGAAGGCCCACAGCACCTCACCCAGCGTCGGCACGCGGACTCCCGTGCCGCGGAAGGGAAAGGTGCGGCCGCGGTCGCCGGAGAAGCGTGCGCCGGCGTCCACCGTCCGCAGCTCGGCCAGGGTGAGCGCGGCGACGGGCCCGGTCCGGTCGGTGGTCCGGTCGAGCGTCGCGTCGTGCAGCACCACCGGGGCGCCGTCGGCGGTGAGCTGTACGTCCAGCTCGAAGGCATCGGCGCCCTGCTCGACCGCGAGCTGGAAGGCCGGCATGGTGTTCTCGGGCGCGAGGCCGGAGGCGCCGCGGTGGGCGATGACCGGCCGGGCGCCGAGGTCGAGCAGCGGGTTCACGTGCGTGGGTGTCGCTGGAAGAAGTCCCAGATCGCCCGGGTGGCGTCGATCTCCCGGCTTGCCCGCCCGATCCGCCGCGTACCGTCGCCGCCGCCGGGCCAGGTGTGGCCCCCGCCCAGGATGGTGTAGAGCACCACCGAGCGGTCCTCCCGGCAGCCGGCCCAGCTCTCCCGCCGGAGGCGGGTCCCGTCGGTGACGCTGTCGGTCGGCGGGCCGGTCTCGTGCGGTCCGCCGCAGCCGTTGATCCCGGCCCAGAACGCGGCGCTCGCCCCGGCCCCGAGCACCGTTCCGCGTCTCCGGACGACCCCGCCGCCGTCGTAGGGCACGAAGGCATCCGCGGTACCCTGGAAGGCGACCACCGCGACCGGTGCCGCTCCGGCACACCGCTCCGCCAGGGCCGCGGGCAGCGCCCCCGCCACCGGTGCGATCGCCGCCAGGACCCCGGGCAGGTCGCAGGCCAGCCGGTGGGAGAACATGGCCCCGTTGGAGATGCCGGTGGCGTAGATCCGCCGGCGGTCCACCCCCAGCTCGCGCTCGAGCGAGTCGAGCAGCGCGCGCACGAAGCCCACGTCGTCCTGGCTCCCGCCGATCCCGCGGCCGTCGTTCCAGCGGCGGTCGAGGCCGTCCGGGTACACCACGGCGAACCCCTCGCGCTCGGCCAGTCTGGTGAAACCGGTATGCCGGGCCATTCCGCGGCCGCGGCCGCCCGCCCCGTGAAAGACGAGCACCAGGGGGAGCAGCCGGTCGGCGCGGTGGGACGTGGGCACGTAGAGGAGATAGCTGCGCCGGCTGCCGCCCGCCTCCATCGTGCGGCGCTGCTCCACCCCCGGCGTCTGTGCCGGAAGCGGGAGTGCCACGATGCCGAGGAGGAGGACGGACGCGAGGCGGACGGACAGGCCGGCGCGCGGGGTCATGAGAATGGAACTAAGCAACCTGCCCCGCCCCGTTCCAGGGTCGCTGCGTCACCGTCCGGGGGCACCGTGCCGGGTTAGAATCCTCAGGCACGCTGCTCCCGACTCCGGAGGTTGGCCTGAGCCCCGCACCGCCCGCGCTGTTCCGCGCGCTGCAGCACCGCAACTACCGCCTCTTCTTCCTCGGCCAGCTCGTCTCCCTGATCGGGACCTGGATGCAGACGGTCGCCCAGTCGTGGCTGGTGTACCGCCTCACCGGCTCCGCGGTGCTGCTCGGCGTGGTGGGGTTCGCCAGCCAGGTCCCGGTGTTCCTGCTCTCCCCCTTCGGCGGCGTGATGGCCGACCGGCGCGAGCGGCGGCGCGTGCTCCTGGCCACCCAGACGGCGGCGATGCTGCTGGCGCTCACGCTGGCGCTGCTCACGCTGTCCGGCGTGATCGAGGTCTGGCAGGTGCTCGCGCTGGCCGCGCTGCTCGGCGTGGCCAACGGATTCGACATTCCGGCGCGGCAGGCCTTCGTGGTCGAGCTGGTCGGCCGCCAGGACCTGGTGAACGCCATCGCGCTCAACTCCTCCATGTTCAACGGCGCCAGGATCGTGGGCCCGGCGGTCGCCGGGGTGGTGGTCGCCGCCGTGGGCGAGGGATGGTGCTTCTTCGCCAACGGGGTGAGCTACGTCGCCGTGATCGCCGGCCTCCTGGCCATCCGGCTCCCCCCTCGCCCCGCGCCGCCGGCCGGGCGTGCCAGCCCGGTGGCCCAGATCCTGGAGGGTTGGCGCTTCGTGGCGCGCACCACGCCGATCCGCGCGCTGCTCCTGCTGCTCGGGCTGGTGAGTCTCACCGGCATGCCGTACGCGGTGCTCATGCCCGTCATGGCCGAGGACGTGCTCCACGCCGGAGCGAGCGGGCTGGGGCTCCTCATGGGCGCATCGGGACTCGGTGCCCTCGCGGGCGCGCTGATGCTCGCCAGGCGGACCTCGCTCCGTGGGCTCGGCACCTGGGTGGCCTGGGCGGCGCTGGCCTTCGGCGCGGCGCTCATCGTGTTCTCGCTCTCCCGCGAGTTCTGGCTCTCCGTGGTCCTCCTGCTCCCGGTCGGCTTCGCGATGCTGCTGCAGATGTCCTCGTCCAACACGCTGATCCAGTCCATGGTCCCCGACGAGCTGCGGGGCAGGGTGATGGCCGCTTACTCGATGATGTTCATGGGGATGGCGCCGCTGGGGGCGCTGCTCGCGGGCGCGCTGGCCGACTTGGTGGGCGCGCCCGTGACCATCGCGGCCGGCGGCGGGGTGTGCATCGCGGGCGCACTCCTCTTCCGCGCGGCGCTCCCCCGCTGGCGCGGCGAGGCGCGGGACCTCATCCTGGCGCAGGAGCAGTCGCACCGGATGCCCTGAGTTCAATCCCAGCGGGGCCGTTCCTCGGCGGCTCTACGGCGTCCGCTCCGACGATCCGGCCACTCCTCGCGACGTGCGCGCCAATCCCGCCAGTCGCTAGCCCAGAGACCGCTCGTTACTCTTCAGCACGATGCTCCCCCGTTACGCCCGCGCGACCGTGCTCGCCGCGCTGCTGGCCGCCGCCTGCGCCCCCGCGCCGGCCGATGTTCCCGCGCCCGCGAGCGGGGCCGACCTGCTCATCCGGGGCGGCACGGTGTACGACGGCGGGGGCGGGGCGCCCTACGCCGCGGACATCGTCATCGCCGGCGACAGCATCCTCGCGGTGGACCGCGCCCGGCGCATCCCCGCCCGCGATACCCTCGACGCCGCGGGGCTCGCCGTCGCGCCGGGATTCGTCAACATGCTGAGCTGGGGCTACGAGGAGCTGCTCCAGGACGGGCGGGGCGAGAGCGACCTGCGCCAGGGCGTCACCCTGGAGATCTTCGGCGAGGGATCGTCGCCCGGCCCGGTGAACGAGCGCGTCGCCCGCGAGATGCTGGCCCGGGGCGACACGGTGCCGCAGTGGGAATTCGGCGAGGCGCTGGACTCGCTGGTGGCGCGCGGGGTGTCGCTCAACGTGGCGTCGTTCGTGGGGGCGACCACGGTGCGGCTGCACGAGCTCGGCGCCGACGATCGCGCGCCCACCCCGGACGAGCTCGCGCGGATGCAGGCGCTGGTGCGCCGCGCCATGGAAGAGGGCGCGCTGGGCGTGGGCACCTCGCTCATCTACCCGCCCGCGAGCTACAGCACGACGGCCGAGCTGGTAGCGCTCGCGCGCGCGGCGGCGCCGTATGGCGGCATGTACATCTCCCATATGCGTGGCGAGGGCGACCGGTTGCTGGAGGCGGCGGACGAGCTGATCGCCATCGCCCGCGAGGCCGGCGTCCCGGCGGAGATCTACCACATCAAGGCCGCCGGGGCGGACAACTGGGGCAAGTTCGACGCGCTCCTCGCCAAGGTGGACTCGGCCAGGCGGGCGGGCCTGCGCATCACGGCGGACATGTACACCTACCCGGCGTCGGCAACAGGCATCACCTCGCGCTTTCCCCAGTGGGCCGCGGCCGGCGGGTTCGACTCGCTGCTGGCCCGGCTCCAGGACCCCGGGGCGCGGAGCCGGGTCGAGGCGGAGAGCGACTTCCGCGATCCCGCCGGCGTGCTCCTGGTGGACTTCCGCACCCCGCCGCTGCGCGCGCTGGTGGGCCGGACCCTCGAGGAGGTCGCGCGGGAGCGGCGGGTGCCGCCCGCGGTGGCGGCCATGGATCTCGTGGTCGAGGACCGCAGCCGGGTGGGCGTGGTGTTCTTCAGCATGGCGGAGGAAAACGTGCGCAAGGCGATTCGCACGCCCTGGGTCAGCTTCGGCTCCGACGGCGGCGCCTACACGCTGGCCGACTCGACGCCGGTCAACGCCACCCATCCCCGGGCCTACGGCAACTTCGCCCGGCTGCTCGGCCGGTACGTGCGGGAGGAGCGGCTGATCCCGCTGGAGGAGGCGGTGCGCCGGCTGAGCGCGCTGCCGGCGGAGAACCTCGGCCTCGCGCGGCGGGGACGCCTCGCGGCCGGCCGGCTCGCCGACGTCGTGGTGTTCGATCCGGCCGCCGTGGCCGACCGCGCCACCTACGAGCGGCCGCACCAGTACGCGGTCGGCGTGCGCCACGTGGTGGTGAACGGCGTGCCCGCCCTGCGCGACGGCCAAGTCACCGCGGCGCGGCCCGGGCGGGTAGTGCGCGGGCGGGGGGCGCGATGAGCATGGACCCGCCGCGCTCGATCGCCAGTCTCCGCCGCGAGTACGCCCGCGCCCGCCTGGACGAGCGCGACGTGAGCCACGATCCCATCGTCGAGTTCTCCCGCTGGTTCGCCGAGGCGCGCGAGGCGGAGGTCCCCGAGCCCAACGCGATGACCCTCGCCACGGCAGCTCCCGATGGCGCCCCCTCGGCCCGGATCGTCCTGCTCAAGGCGTTCGACGAGCAGGGCTTCGTCTTCTTCACCGACTACCGCAGCCGCAAGGGCGCGGAGCTCGAGGCCAACCCCCGGGCCGGGCTGGTGTTCTACTGGGGCGAGCTGGAGCGGCAGGTGCGGATTACCGGCCGGGTGAGCCGCACGTCGCCGGAGGAGTCGGAGGAATATTTCCGGAGCAGGCCGCTCGGCAGCCGGCTCGGCGCGTGGGTGTCGCACCAGAGCCGGGTGATCCCGGGACGGGCGGTGCTCGAGGCCGACCTCCGCGCGGTCGAGGCCCGGTTCCCGAACGGCGACGTGCCGCTGCCGCCGCACTGGGGCGGATACCGGGTGCGGCCGGACCAGATCGAGTTCTGGCAGGGGCGGGAGAGCCGGCTGCACGACCGCATCCGCTACGTGCGCGACGGGGGGAAGGGATGGCGGGTGGAGCGGCTGTCGCCCTGAGCGGCGGCTCGGCGAGCGGAGCTGGAGACTATCGCGAGTGCCGCCGCTCAGATCGTTTGCAGAAGCTCGCGGTGGCCAGTCAGGTATAGATCAGTGTAGCCCTTCAACGCTGTACGTAAGGTCTCATTGGTAGCGTAATCCTTCATCTGCGCCTCGAACTCACTGATACCAGGTACCTCGTACTCCAGAATGACGCGGTTGAACTCCCCAGTCACATCGGTCAGTACGCGATGCTTGGGCAACTTGGCCGTGGATGCGGCACTCTTCATTTGTGCAGCCAGTTTGCTGGCGTTGCCGGGGGTTGCGATAAAGACACTGCGAACGATGATCATGGTACCCCCTCGATGGGCGGTGGTCCTCGGTTGAGCCTGGCAATGTGTCGTCACCGACAGCCGGTGCGGTACTTGCGGCTTGGTGCGGTTTAATTCCCAATGGACGGCCGACTCACCCTCCGCTCGCCCCACTCAACACCTCACCCGCGACGTCTGACCACCTTGCGGCCTGTCCGCCATCATCGGGCGAGGGGTGCTCGAGGATGATAGCTCCCGTCGACCTGCCGTCCAGACTACCGGGTTCAGAGCTGGGGTGTCCGGCAGGGCCCACGGGCCCGCCCCGTCGCCTTTCTATGCCGAACGTTTCCAACGGCGCCGACCACGGCCCGAAATGACCGGTAATCGGCTGGCCCGGCTCTTTCTCCTGCCCTCGGCGCCCGGCTAGACTGCGGCTCACGCCGGCTGAGCGGCCGGTGGTCGCCACCTCCCAGTCTCGGAGCACAAATGTCTGCCAATCCGCCGCTTCCGATCGAGCAATCCGCCCTGCTCGTAATCGACGTCCAGGACTCCTTCCGGGCGAACCCGGCCCGCTGGGCCCGCCGGGGCAACCCCGAGTTCGAGGCGAACGTCTCGCGGCTGGTTTCGACCTATCGCGCGGCCGGTCTCCCGGTCATCTTCTTCCTGCACACCGATCCCGACCCCTACTTCGAGCCGGACAGCCCCCATCTCCGGTTGATGGACTTCCTCCAGCCGCGGAGCGACGAGCCGGTGCTGCTCAAGAACACCCGGAACTGCTTCACCAGCACCGACCTGGCCACCCGCCTGGCGGAGCGGGGCGTCGGGCGGTTGGTGATCACCGGGATCCAGACCGAGCAGTGCTGCGAGACCACGGCCCGGGTGGCGGCCGACCTGGGCTACGACGTGGACTTCGTGCTCGAGGCCACCCAGAGCTTCCCCATCCGGCATACCGATCCGGCCGTGGCCGACGAGCTGCCGGTGGCGGACATCTTCCGCCGGACGGAGTTCGTGCTGCGGGGGCGGTTCGCCCGGATCGCCACGGTGGACGCGCTCGCGCGCGAGGTGCAGGGGGTGATGGCGCCATCCGGCGGGTGATCGCGGTCGTGCTGCCGGACTTCGAGATCCTCGATCTCGCGGGTCCGCTCCAGGCCTTCCACGAGGCCAATCGCTGCGGGGCCGCCTACCGGCTGATGACCTGCGGGGTCGGCCCCACGGCGCGGAGCGAGCAGGGGGTCCGGCTGTCCGATCTGGAGCCCCTCCCCGAGCCCACGGAGCACGACCTGGTGCTCGTGCCGGGGCTGCGGCTCGCCTCGATGGGGGCCGAGGCGGGACGGGCGGCGGCCTGGATCCGGCGGGCCCATGAGGCGGGGGCGCGGATCGCCTCGGTCTGCACCGGGGCGTTCGTGCTGGCCGACGCCGGACTGCTCGCCGGCCGCCAGTGCACCACCCACTGGTCCCGGGTGGACGACCTGGCCCGCCGGGTTCCCACCGCGCAGGTGCTGCGCAACCGGCTCTTCGTCCGCGACGGGCCGATTACGACCAGCGCCGGCATCGCGTCGGGGATCGACATGGCGCTCTGGCTGGTGGAGGAGGGGTGGGGGCCGCTGGTGGCGGCGGCGGCCGCCCGCGAGATGGTGGTCTACCTCCGCCGCGACTCCGCCCACGGCCAGGGCAGCGTCTACCTGGAGTACCGCACCCACCTGCATCCGGGCGTGCACCGGGTCCAGGACTGGCTGGTGACCCACCCCGCCGAGAGCGCGACGCTGGCCGATCTGGGGCGGGTGGCCGCGATGAGTCCGCGGAACCTGACCCGCGCGTTCCGCCAGGCCACCGGGATCTCGGTCCAACAGTTCCGCTCGAAGCTGCGGCTCGAGCTGGCCGGAAACCTGCTCAACGATCCCGGCCTCTCTCTGGAGGGCGTGGCCCGCCAGTGCGGCTTCGACAGCGCCCGCCAGCTCCGCCGCCTCTGGCGCGCGGCGTACGGCACCAGCCCTTCGGCGGGGAGGAAGAACGGGCGTGGGGGCGGGCTGGGGTAGTACCTCATCCGAGCGGAGCGAGGGATCTTGTCTGCGGGCATCGAACCCGGGGAAGAAGATCCCTCGCTCCGCTCGGGATGAGGTACGCCGGCTCCGGTGTGCTTACCTTGGCCCGCCGTGCCCGCCTCTATTCCCACCTCACCCGATACCGACACACCTTCCCTCCGCTCGCCCGGCACTCCTCCTCCATCACCCGCGGCCGGCCCACGCCGCACATTTCCAGCGCCTTGCGGTACCAGCCGATTACGGTGAGGCAGTCGGCGGCGCTGAAGGTTTCGGCATCGTGGGTGGTGAGGACCCCCTCCTTGGGACCGACCGGCTGGTACTCCCGCCGGCCGGCCTCGTAGTACAGGGAGTAGATGGACGGAGACTTGGCCAGGAACCCGTGGGCATCGCCCTTGGTGAGGTAGCCGCTGTGGATCGTGCTCAGGTTCTTCTGGGCCGAGGCCTCGCCCAGCCGCTCGAAGAACTCGGTGCGGCCGCCGCCCAGGACCCGCACGATGGCGTCGTCGAGCGCCTTGCCCAGCCCGAACGGGTACCAGTTGGAGGTGAACAGCATACGGAGGGTGCGCTGGTCGGCCGCCGGCAACACGCCGAGCACCCGCTGCACACCCTCCTTGCCCGCGACTTCCTCCACGAAGGCGAGTCGCGACTTCAGCACCGCGCCCTTGATCTGTTGCACGACAGGAAGGATGCTCGAGCCCCCTCGCGCCGCGCAAGCAGCCGGGCCGCTACAATTGTCCCTTCGCCACCGCCCTCACGATATCCGTGGTGGAGATCACCCCGACCACCGCGTCGGCCTCGGTCACGAACAGCCGGTGCACGTCGGCGTAGAGCATCTGCTGGGCGGCCTCCCGGACATCGGCTCCCGGCCCGATCGTGTAGGGCTTCCGGGTCATGATGTCGCGCACCTGGGTGTTCTCCAGCAGCGTCTGGCGCGCACCGGCGTCGCCCGCCTCCGCCTCCGCCGCGAGCACGTCGCTGCTCGACAGCACGCCGATCATCTTGCCGGCGCCGTCCAGCACCGGCACGCCCGAAATGTGCGAATCGGCCAGGGTGAGCACGGCCTCGGCGACACTCGCCTCGCTGCGGATCGATGTCACGTTGCGCTGCATCAGCTCGCCGACTGTCATGGCTTCCTCGGGTCTGGAGTTCGTTTGGAAGATGCCCCCGGACGGGTGAACCGGACGTGAAGGCGGGGTGAAGCGGGCTTGTGTGTCCGCGGGTAAGTTTTCCGCATGTCCGTCCACGACCCGCCCGGGGAATTCCGCTCCGGACCGCTCGGCCTGCGGCACGCCGGGCTGTTCACCGACCTGTATCAGATCACCATGGCCGCGGCGTACCACCGCGAGGGCCAGCGGGCGCCGGCTACGTTCAGCCTATTCGTCCGCCGGCTGCCGCCGTCCCGCGGGTTCCTGGTGGCCGCCGGGCTCGAGGACGCGCTCGAGTACCTGGCCGGTCTCCGCTTCGAGCCCGCTTCCATCGCCTATCTCGATTCGCTGAGGCGGTTCGACGGCGAGTTTCTCGAGTACCTGGCGGGGCTGCGGTTCACCGGCGAGGTCCGGGCGGTGACGGAGGGGACGGTTCTGGGCCCGGAGGCGCCGCTGCTGGAGGTGACCGCGCCCGTCATCGAGGCGCAGCTGGTCGAGACCGCGCTCCTCAACTTCTGTCACCTGCAGAGCGTCATCGCCAGCAAGGCGGCACGGGTGGCGATCGCGGCGCGGGGCCGGCAGGTGGCGGAGTTCGGCCTGCGCCGAAGCCACGGGATCGACGCGGGGCTCAAGGCCGCGCGGTCGGCCTACCTGGCAGGGTGTGACCTCACCAGCGACGTGCTCGCGGGCAAGACCTGGGGGCTGCCGCTTTCCGGCACGATGGCGCACTCGTTCGTCACCGCCTTCCCCCACGAGATCGACGCCTTCCGGGCCTACGCCGGCGCGTTTCCGGACACCACCATCCTGCTGATCGATACCTACGACACACTGGAGGGGGCGCGGAAGGCCGTCCAGGTGGCGGGCGAGCTGGCCGCCCGGGGGCACCGGCTCGCCGGGGTACGGCTGGACAGCGGCGACCTGCCCGTGCTGAGCCGCGAGGTCCGCCGCATCCTCGATGAGGGAGGCTTCCCCGAGGTGAAGATCCTCGCGAGCGGCGGGCTCGACGAGCACGACGTCGACCGGCTCCTCGCCGCCGGCGTGCCGGTGGACGCCTTCGGGGTCGGCACCCGGCTCAACGTCTCGGCCGACGCCCCCTCGCTGGACTTCGTGTACAAGCTGGTGCGCTACGCCGGGCGGGACGTGCTCAAGCTCAGCGAGGGGAAGGAGACCTGGGTCGGTCCGAAGCAGCTCTACCGGCGGCGGGATCCGGACGGACGGTTCGCCGGCGACATCCTCGCGGCGGCGGACGAGCCGGGCCCGGCGGGCGCCGAGCCGCTGCTCGAGCCGGTGATGCGGGACGGGCGGCTGCTCCGGCCGCACCCCTCGCTGGCGGAGCTGCGGGAGCGGTGCATGGGCCAGCTCACGGTGCTGCCGGAGGAGTGCCGGCGGCTGGTGGATCCCGTGGTGTATCCCGTCGAGGTGAGCGAGACGTTGCGGGCGCGGCAGACGGCGGGGGCGGAGCGGATACGGTCGGGTGGGGGATCCTAGCGGGCTATTCCAAGATCGCGGCGCTGCGTGAGCGGCGGAGGCGGATGCTCCTCCGGGGCGCTTACGAACGCTCTGGTACGGAGCCCGGGCAGACTGCGCCCGGTCTCCTCCCCGGCGCGTTCTAACGCGCCCCTCCGGAGCATCCGCCTCCGCCGCTCACGCGGGCGGGCTCATGGGACACCCGAAGCAGCTCACTCCCCGGCCCGTGTTACGCTCCAGCTTCCCACGCCGAGTTCGGCTCCGCCCGATTCCCTGCGGGTGACGAACCTGCCGCTGATTTCCGCTCCCGCGATCGCACCGGTGAACTCGCTCACCGCGCGGCAGTCGCAGCCCGGGTGCCAGTAGGGAGCCAGGGTGCCGCGCACGGTGTCGCCCGCGACCCGGACGACCGCGATGTCGATAGTGGTGCAGGGGCGGCGGGCCAGCGCGCACTGCTCGGCCTCGTCGCCGTAGATCCGGAGCGCGGGCGCGAAGGTCATCTCCACCTGTCCGCGCGCGGTGTCGGCGCCGGGGCGGAAGAGGAACGCGATCGTCCCGCGCCCCTCACCGTCATCGCGCCGATAGCTCCCGGACCAGTTGCCCGCCAACTCGGCCGACGCCCCCTCCACCGGCACCGGCCCGCCGGGCGGGGCCGCGCGGCAGGCCGGGATCAGCAGCACCCCTGCCAGCATCACGGCGATCGCCCTGCTCATCCGGCCGCCCTCACGCCCTGCTCCTTCGCGGCGGCGTCGCAGGCGCGGCGGAGCGCCGCGAGGAATCCGGCCACGTGGTCGGGACCGCTGGGAGAAGCGAGGAACGGCTCCATGATCGTGGAGCGCAGCACCACGAGTCCCGCCGCGCCGGCCGCTCGCCAGGCATCCACGGTAACGACGCCGAGCGCGGCGACGATCGGGTCCACCGCGCCGTCGTACATCGGCGAGCGCAGCCGCGTGCGGGTGATGATGTACTCCGGCGCGGCGTCGGGCCGGGCCAGGCTCATCCGGGTGTAGACCGCCTCGTTGAAGGCGTTTACCGCCTCGAGCGACTCCAGCCCGACGTGGGTCAGCACCCAGCAGACGATGTTGATGTCCGGCATCGGCAGCATGACCGTCCGGTACGGCCCGAGGTCCGACCCGGCAAGCGCCGAGTGGAAGCGCCGGGCCCCGGCGACGGTGCGCTCGATGAGGTAGCCGTAACCCCGCTGGTCCAGGGGAAGCACCTTGTGGCTGAGCCAGACGGCGGCGGCGGCGGCACCGGGCTTCGATCCCTCGAGGATGTATCGGCCGAGGAAGCGCTCCATGCCCGGCGCGGGGAGGTCGCCCGGAGAGAGGTAAGGCGGGTCGGTGGCGACGAGGTGCCGGGTCCGGCCGTCGCGCACCAGGATGGCCCCGGCGGAGTAGGGGACGTAGCCCATCTTGTGCGGGTCCACCGTCACCGAGTCCGCGTCGCCCAGCGCGGCGATGGCCCGCACCCAGGCCTCGTCGGGCCAGTCGAAGCCGCCGGCCGCGCGGATCTCGTCGGCGTGGCGGCGCGACCCGTCGGGCCGGCGGGTGACCGCGGCGGCGTAGCCGCCATAGCAGGCGTCGGAGTGCACGTGAAAGGCGACGCCCAGCTCCCGTTCGGCGCGCTCCCGCACCTCGAGCACCTGGTCCAGCCGGTCCACCGCGCTCTCCTCGGTGGTGCCGCACACGCTCACCAGCGCCTGGACCGGCTGGCGCCGCCGGGCCAGCTCGCGCAGCTCGCGCCAGAGCGCGTCCGGATCCATGCGGTAGCACCGGTCCAGCGGAATGAACCCGAGCTGGTTCGACCCGATGCCGAGTGCCCGGACGATCTTCTCCCAGGAGTAGTGGGCGGTGGCGGCCACGAGCACGACGCCCGCGGGCAGCGGGTCGCCGTAGGCCATCGCCAGCCTGCGGCCGTACTCCTGGTAGCCGATCGCCGCGAGCGAGTGGTTGGTGAGCGCGCGCTGGACGTCGGCGTGGGGCGCGGAGGCCCAGAGGAGGTCCCACAGGTCGAGCGTGTCCGCGTTGGTGATGTTGAGCAGCTCCCACAGCGGGAGCGAGAGGAGCGGCGCGGTGCCGCCGCCCGGCAGCCGCACCTCGGGCTCGAGCCCCAGCTCCTCCGCCGCGCCGGCGGCGGCCACCGGCAAGTAGCGGACGCTCCGGGCCAGCCAGAGCGCCTCGAAGTTGGCGATGGTGCCGCCGGAGGTGAGGTGCCCCCAGCTGCGGGCGGGATCGTAGCCGATCATCCGGGCGAGCTGCGCCGCCACCTCCAGCTCGAGCCGGGTCGTGACCGGCGAGATCTCGACCGCGATGTTGTTGGGGTTGTACAGCATGGTCGCGAAGTAGCCGATCTGCGACGCGATGGTCTGCTCCGCCACCATGTGCCCCTTGTACCGTCCGCTGAAGAAGGGCACGTCCCGCTTGAGTTCGGCCAGGAGCCCCATCAGCTCCTGCGTGAGGGTGGCGACGGACTCCTCGTATCCCTCCCGCCGCTTGTCCATCTCCCGAATGGTGAACCCATCCTCGGGGTGGTAGTTGCGCCGCCAGAACACGTGGTCGCGCAGCGACTCGACCACCAGGCGCTCGAGCAGCTCGGCGTTCTCGGCGCGGGGACCGAGAAACCAGGCGGGAAGCGCTTCGCGAGGATCGGGAGGCATGGGGAAGAAATAGAAAGCGAGAAGAGTGAAGAGTGAAGGGTGAAGGGGACCCCCTTCACCCTTCACCCTTCACTCTTCCTGCCCTCTCCCCTTAGAACGTCGCCGTCACCCCCCCGAGAACCCTCCGCCCGATCACCGACCCGCCGTACATCTGGAACCGCTGCTGGTCGAACAGGTTGGTGGCCGTGGCGTGGACCCGGACGTAGTTGTTGATCCGGTAGCCCGCGCTCACGTTGAGGAACTCGCTGGCGGGGACGTACCCCTGGAAGATGCCGGCCGCCCACTCGTAGCCGTCCACCAGTCGCAGGGTGACGTTGCCGTCGAAGCCCTGCGCGCCCGTGTAGCTGAGCGAGAGGGTGGCCTTCTTGCTCGGCGTGTTGGGCAGCAGCCGGTCACCCACCTGCTGCGATTCCACGTCGAAGTCGAAGGTGGTGAGGGAAGCATCGCCGCGGATCTCGGGGGTGATCTGATAGCCCAGCCCGAGCTCGATCCCGTATTCGTTGACCTCGCCCGCGTTGGTGTAGGAGAGGACGATGGCGCGGCTGCCGTCCGGCAGGGTGGCGAGTGCGTTGGCGCCCTGGATCCGGGTGCCGGCGGAGAGCTGCTGATAGCCGCCCTGGAGCAGCGGGATCGGGGCCCGGAGCGGATGGTTCGCCGGGAGGCCGAAGCTCTCCAGCCGGGCGTCGATCGCCGCCAGCTCCGCCGGCACGTTGACGCCATCATCGAGCGAGAACACCGGATAGTCCGGGTTGACGCCGGGCAGCAGGTCGGTGACGAAGTCGGTGAGCTGGTTGACGTATCCGTCCACCGTGACGTACACCTTCTCGCCCAGGGTGCCTTTGTAGCCCAGCTCCCAGCCGGTCACCTTCTCCACGTCCAGGTCCGCGTTGCCCAGCGCCAGCGCGTTGGTGGCGGCGGAGAACTCCCAGGGCAGATTGCTGGTGATGGTGAGCCCGGTCAGGGCTCCCGGCGGGAGCGGGGCGCCCTGGAGCGCCGCGTAGTAGCCCTCGATGCTGCTCTCGAGCGTGCGCGGCGAGGCGGTCGGCTGCGCCACCGGCACCTGGAGGAAGAACTCGGAGTAGTTCGGGGTCTGGAACGCCCGGTTGACCGAGAAGCGGAACGAATGGTTCTCGCTGGGGCTGTAGACGATCGCGCCCTTGGGCGACACCTGCCCCTCGATCAGGTCGCCGTCGTCGAACCGGAGCGCGCCCACCACCCGCACCTGGGGCACGATCTTGTACTCCACCTGCCCGTACGCGGAGTAGAGGTCGTCGCTCCGGTCGTCGTTCAACAGGTTCATCAGGGTGCCGGAGGTGTTGACCTTGGTGTTCCGGACCGAGCTCCCGATGACGACGCGCCCGCGCTCCTCCTGGAAGTTGAAGTTGGTCTGCCCTTCGAGGTGGAAGATGTCGGACCGCTCCTCCAGCGGCAGCCCGGAGGTGAGCGAGAACTGGGGATCGAGGGAGGTCCGGCTGTTCCAGAAGCCGAACACGTTGAAGCGGTCGGCGGCCCAGGCGGCGCGGACGTAGGGCTTGATGGCCTTGCTCACCTGCACCCGGCCGATGCCGGTCACGAAGATCTCGTTCTGCACGTGCGAGGCGCCACCGTCCACGCTCAGCACCGAGCCGTCGTCGAGGTAGTAGTCGAGCCGCCCCGTGCCGTAGGCGTTCTCCAGCGGGTCGCGGTCGCCGACGGCGTTCCCCTCGACATCGAGGGTCTGGCCCGCGAGCGGGCGGACCTCGCGGTTGATCGGCACCGGCTCGTCGGTGGCGTCATCGTACTCCCGCTGGAGCGAGGTGCCGTCCAGCCGGGTCCGGGTGCGGGACCAGGTGTCGCTGCGGTTGTATCCGGCGCTCAGCCGCAGGCCGAGGCGCCCGTCGGCGAAGACCGAGGCGTGACGCCCGTCGGCCCGGAACGACTCCAGTTCGCCGCCGGATACGGTGAGCCGGCTTCCCAGGATCTCGCGGGCGGTCGGGGTCGTGATGTTCAGCACTCCGCTGAAGGCGTTGGCGCCGTAGAGGGCCGAGCCCGGTCCCCGCACCATCTCCACCTTGCCCAGGTCCTCGAGCGACTGGGCGAAGCCCGCCCACTCCTGCGAGCCGAGGAAGGCAATGGCCAGGTCGCGGCCGTCCTGCAGCACCAGCACCCGGCGGTTGAGCGTCGAGTTGAACCCGCGGGCGTTCACGTTGAAGTCGTTGACCCCGCTCTGGGTGATGTCCACGCCGGGCACCGACTGCAGCGCCAGCGGCGCCTGCCCCGTGACGGCGGTGCTCTGGAGCACCTCCTGCGGCACCACCGAGATGGCCGCCGGCGCCTCGGTGATCCGCTCGGGCGCGCGGGAGGCGCCTTCCACCACGATCTCGCCGAGCGAGACGGTCACCGCCTCCAGGGCGGCGTCGGCGGTGACGGTGGCCCCCGGCTCTACGCTCACCTGCACCTGGGTCGGGCGGTAGCCGAGCCAGCGGAAGACGATCGTCTGCGGACCGGCCGGCACCCGCCTGAGGGTGTACCGCCCGTCGGTGCCGGTCACCGTACTCTGTCCGGTGCCGGCCACGGTCACCGACACGCTCGCGAGCGCCCCGCCCTCCACCCGGGTGACCGTACCAGTGACGGTGCCGGTCTCCTGGGCCGCGGCGGACAGGATCGGAATGGCGAGCAGGGAAAGGACGAGGATACACCGGGGGATCAGGCCGCTACACAGACCGGACGGATTTCGGCTCATACCGTAATCCTCATGCGGGTGGAGGCAGGACCGGGCGCGGTGCGCTGTCGGGAGTGCTGGACTGCGTTCGGGTATGTGGGGGGTGCTACGACTATAACGTATGCCCAACTCGCGGGAAGGGCGAGGGGCGGTCAGCCGGATGTCCTGGTTCCGGCCGGGCCCCTCGGGCCGAGTACAGCCTCCACCTTGCCGATCAGCTGGGCCGCCGTGAACGGTTTGGGCATGAACTCCTCGGTATGGTCCCGAAGGCCTTCGGCCCCCAGCACATCCGCGGGATAGGCGGACATATAGAGGATGCGCTGGTGGGGGAACTCCTCCCGGATCTGCTCCGCCAGCTTCACGCCGCTGTCCCCGGGCAGGACGATGTCGATGATCACCAGAAGCGGCTGCTCACGCGCCTGCGTGGTCAGCACCGTCATCGCATCTTCCGCCGTTACCGCTTCCCGAACACGGTACCCGTGCCGGCTCAGAATCCGTACCACCGCGCCCCGTACCAGCGGCTCGTCGTCCACGACGAGGATGCTCGGCATCTCGGGAATGTGCTGTTTCGGCATGGCTCGAACCTATCGGAGGAAAAAGAGCATCGACGTGACAGCAGTCACGGCGACCGCGGGTCAGCCGAAGGGCTTGATCCGGGGCCAGGCGTGCCCCGCGAACGCCAGCGCGGCGAGTCCCTCGGCGCAACGCCCCAGCAGCGGTCCCGCGCCGGGTCCGTCTCCCGCAGCGGCGCTGAGGAGGACGCCGCCGTTGAGCAGCAGATAGGCGAGCCACGCCGGCCACTCCCGGCCCCGCTCGGGACCCGCGCGGAATCGCGGCAGGATCCAGAAGGCCACGCCCATCGCGAGCTGCGCCGTCCAGCCGAGCAGGAGCAGGTGCGCGTGGGCCCCGCGGAGCCGAAGCACCGAAGGGTCGAGCGGCAGCTCCCGCGCCGCCAGCAGCAGCGCACCGACCGCGAATCCCGCAGCCAGGTGCAGCAGCGCGGTACGGATCATCAGGACGCTGAGCCGGGGCATCGTTCAGCGCTGCCGGACCCGCGGCCAGGTGTTCGCCACGAAGGCCCAGCCGCCCAGCAGCTGCGCCGTCGCGGAGCCGAGCAGCAGCGGCATGGTCTCCCCGCCCATCGCGGCCCAGGGCTCGCCCACGATCCGGAGCGCCAGACCGAGGTTCAGCAGCAGGAGGCTGGCCCAGCCGAGCCGCTCGCTCCCGCGCGGCGAGGCCGCGGAGTACCGGGGGAAGAGCCAGTACGCCACGCCGAAGATGAGCTGGGTGAGCCAGCCCACGACCAGGAGGTGCAGGTAGGTGGGCCAGACCACCCGGAGCCACGGGGCCGCCGCCGAGGCGGCGGGCCACTGCATCAGCACCGCCAGCAGCAGGGCGGCGATCAGGCAGACCAGCGCGGACCGGACGAACCAGCGGCTCAGCGTGGGCATGCCGCCCCGGGTCCGGCCGTCGGGCTCTGCCGCGCCGCCGATCGCATCGCGCCGGCCGCGGGCCGACGGCCCGCGGACTCCATGAGCAATACGCGTGCGGCGGGAATACGGCGGGACATCTCCGGCCAATTATTGCGTACGCGGGCCGATTTGCCAACCGCGACGCATCCGGTCAACCGCCCTTCCGCTCCGCCAGGGTGAGGAGCAGCCGGCCCCAGGTCCGGAGCTGGCTCAGGACCAGGAACTGCTCGTGCACCTGGCGCTGGGCCGCCTGGCCCCACCGCTCGAGCTGCACCGGGTCCTCCAGCATTTCCCTGAGCGCGCCGCACAGCTCCCGCCGGTCCTCCGGATCGGCGATCAGACGGCCGTCCAGCCGGTCGCGGAGCTGCTGCCGCGGCCCGACCGCCCGGCTGTTGCTCAGTACGGGGATCCGCTTCCACATCGCCTCCGCGATGGTGAGCCCGAACCCCTCGCGCAGGGAGTTCTGGGCGACGACGGTGGACGCCCGCTGGATCGCGTTCACCATCAGCGCGTTCTCCTCGACCGAGTGCATGGGAAGCAGGAGAATGGCGACGTCGTCGCGAACACCCGGCGCGAGCGCGCGGTAGGCGCCGCGCAGTTCGTCGAGCACCTCCCGTGCCTCGGGGTCGTCCTGGATGGCGAGCGGATCGGGCCCGGCGAGCACCAGCCGCACCAGCTCGAGTCGGCGGCGGTCGAGCGGCGCACCCTCATACTCACCCTCGTGCACCAGGCGCTTGAGCAGGACGAACCCTTCGAGCAGCGGGAGGAAACCCTTGAGCCGGTCCCAGCGCGAGATCTGGGTGACGATCGGCCGGGTGAGCAGGCCGATGTCGGTGGCGCCCGCGGGGGCCCAGGTGCCGTCAGCCGCCACCCGCTGGGCCTGCGCCAGATAGCGCTCGCCCACCGTGGGCCCCGGGCAGGGGATGACCCCGCCGCTGCAGAGGACCTCCACCGCATGGCGCAGGGAGAGCTCCCGGTTCTTGGGCGCCAGCGGATCGATCCCGGGGAAGATCACGGTGGCGCGTCCCGCCAGCCGCCCGGGGATGTACTCCGGGGCGGAGAACACGGCCTCGTCGTAGGCGTCCAGGTAGGGCCCCAGGAAGTCCCACGCCGCCCGGGTGGCGGCGTTCTCCACGTCCAGGCCGATGTGGGAGCGCCAGACGGTGATGATCGGCGGAGGGTGGGACAGCTGGGTCACGATCGCGAGCGGCTGCGGGTCGTGCACGATGAGGATGTCCCCCGTGCGGAGCAGCTCGCCGAGGGCTGCGGCGTTCTCCCGGTTCACCCGCTCGTAGAGCGTCCGGTCGGCGTCGCCCAGGGTGGGGTCGCCGCTGCCGTGAATGAGGTTGTGGATCCGCTTGGTGAGCGCGAAGAACGCGGGGTCCTCGCTCCCGATCACCAGCCATTCCACCCTGAGCCCCACGTCCCGCAGGAGCGCCACGGCCGGCGGCAGCATCTCGGCCACGCCGCCGCCCCGGCTGGTGGAGCTCACCATCCAGATGGTGCGGTCGGCCAGCCGCGAGACCACGGCGCGGGTCTCCAGCCTCAGGTCGCTCACCGCGCCCGCCAGGTGCGCGACGGCGGCGTAGTCGTCCAGCCGGGTGTCGCGCTCGACGGTCACCCGGCGCAGCGGGGGACGAGGCTCAGGAATCATGGCGGCGGAGGCTCATACCGCTAACTGTACCGTGAAGGCACCTTCAAGCAAATCCGCTGTCGACTTCACCCGGACCCGGGTATCGTGGCGGGGTGGAACCTTTCAGCGAGGCCGAACATGTCCCAGCGCTCCAGGACCGCCGGGCGTCCCCTGTCCAGAGTGACCATCGCGACCGATTTCACGCGGGGCGCCGCTCTCGCCGCCGGGCGCGCCGCGCTGCTCCCCCTCGCGTCGCGGGCGCGGATCGCGCTCGTGCACGTCCTGCCGCCGGACCTGCCGGCGGCCCTGCGGTCGCGCGAGCGGACGGAAGCGCGCACGCTCCTCGAGCGCGAGGCAAGCCAGCTCCGCCGTCTGCTGCGCAAGCGGGGCCGGAACGAGGTGCGGGTCGCGCCCGCCCTCGCGTCCGGTGAGCCCTACGCCGAGCTGCTGCGGCGCGCCCGGAAGGACGACCTCCTGATCCTCGGCCGCCACGGTACCCGGAGGTTCCGCGACCTGCTCATCGGCTCGACGGCCGAACGGGTCATCCGGGCGGGCCACGTGCCCGTGCTCATCGTGGCCGCGCCGGCCCGCCGGCCCTACCGCCGCCCGCTGCTGGCCGTGGACCTCTCCCCCGCCTCCCGCGCCGCGGCGGCGGCGGTGAAGTCCCTGCTCCCGTCCGATGCGAGGGTCGAGGTGGTGCACGTCTACGAGACCGCGCACGACGCCTTGCTGCGCCGGGTCGCGGGCGAGCGCGGCGTGACCCGGTACCTGGAGCAGTGCCGTGAGGCGGCGGCGGACGCCGTGGACGCGCTGCTCTCGCCGGTGCTCGACCCCGAGCGGCTCCTCCTCCGCCGAGGCGATGCGCGCGGCACCATCCTCGCCGCCGTGCGCGCGCTGGACGCCGATCTGATCGCCGTGGGCAGCCACGGACGCCCTCCCCTCGCCGGGGCGCTGGTGGGGAGCGTCGCCGAGGCGGTGACGCGCCACGCGCCGTGCGATGCCCTCGTCGTTCACCCGGCGTGACGCGCCGACGTGACCACCGCGCTGCTCACCATGCTGGCGAGCGGGCTCCTGCTGGTGCTCGCGGGCTCGGTGCTGACCCAGGCGGCCGACGGGATCGCCGACCGCAGCGGCCTGGGCCGGCTCTGGGTCGGGTCCCTGCTGCTCGCCGCGACGACCTCGCTCCCCGAGCTCGCCACCGACGTGAACGCCGTGCGGATGGGAGCGCCGGACCTCGCCGCCGGCGACCTGTTCGGCTCCAGCATGGCGAACATGTTCATCCTGGCGCTGATCGGGCTGCTGCCTCCCTCCGGCAGGGTGTTCCGCGACGCGACCGCGGGTCACGCGGTGACCGCCTGCCTGGCGATCGCGCTCAACGCGGCGGCCGGGGTCTTCGTGCTCTCGCGGGTCTACACCGGCCCCTCGC
The DNA here is from genome assembly GCA_036375015.1 of Gemmatimonadales bacterium. Taxonomy (GTDB): domain Bacteria; phylum Gemmatimonadota; class Gemmatimonadetes; order Gemmatimonadales; family GWC2-71-9; genus CAVVWJ01. The sequence goes on along the minus strand of DASUSR010000288.1, from coordinate 7,299 downwards.
CCGTCGGACCCGAGTCACTGGCGCTCGCGGTGGCCTTCGTGGCCGGCATGCGGGTGGTCTACACCCACCGCGAGCCGAGCGTGCTGGCCACCGCGGCCGCCGATGAGCCCGCCGCCGCCGAAGTGGGTCCGCCCGCTCCCACGCCGGTGGATCCCGGTCCCGCGTCGTCGGATGCCCCGCCGTTCTCCCGGCTGGTGATCCGCTTCGGTCTGGCCGCCCTGGCGATACTCGGCGTGGCGCCGGTGTTCGCCTGGTCCGCCGAGCGGATCGCGGTGCTCTCGGGGCTCGGCACCACGTTCATCGGGACCTGGCTGGTGGGGCTCGCGACCTCGCTGCCGGAGGTCGTGAGCTGCATCGCCGCCATCCGGCTGGGCGCGATCGACCTGGCGATCGGCAATCTGTTCGGCTCCAACGCCTTCAACATGGTCGTCTTCCTGGCGATGGACCTGGCCCACCCGGGCGGGTCGATCTTCGCGGTGCTGGACCCGACCCATGCCATCTCGGCCTTCCTGGCGGTGGTGCTCATGGGCGTGGGGCTGGCCGCCATCGTGCTCCGGGGCGAAGGCCGGGTCCGGTTGCTCGAGCCGGGAAGCGCGCTCATGCTGCTCATCTATCTGGGCGGTCTGTGGGTCCTGTACCTGCGGACCCCCGGTGCTGCGGCCCCGTGATCACGGGGCCGGAGGGAGAAGACGTTACGCCGGCGACGGCAGCGGCGGCACGAGCCAGGAGACCCCTTCGCCACGGACCGGCTCGGCGGCACGCGCCCGCACGCCGGAGTGGCAGACCAGCACCGGCATGGCGGCCAGCCGCACGGCGGTGTCCGCGACGCTGCCGAGCAGCAGCCGCTCGCCCTCGCCCCGCTCCCGGGTGGTGATCGCGAGCAGGTCGATGCCCCAGCGCCCGGCCAGCGTGGCGATCCCGGCGCCGGGGTTGGCCCTGGTCATCACCCGGCACTCCACCCGCATCCCCCCGCCCTCCAGCCGGCTCGCGACGCCGTTGAGGTACCGCACCGCTTCGCGACGGCGGTCCACCAGCGGCGCGCCGCCGAGCGGGGTCACTACCTGGAGCAGATACACCACGACTCCGCGCGATGCCGCCAGCGCGAGCGCGGGCTCCAGGCTGGTCTCCGCCGCGGGGGTGCCGTCGAGCGGGACCATGATCCGGGTAAACCCGTCCGGATCGGGAGTGGTGGACGCCTCCTTGAGCGGCTTGAGCAACAGCGCCGGGCAGGGAAGCGCGTGCGCCAGCCGCAGCGCGACCCCGCCCTGGAGCGCGCGGGCGAACGCTCCCCGGCCATGGGTGCTTCCCACCACCAGATCCACCCGCCGCTCCCGCGCGTACGCCGCGAGGGCCGGCGCCGCGTCCCCCTCCAGCAGCGTCACTTCGGCCGGCACGTTGAAGGTGGCAGCCACCCGCTCGCGGAGCTCGTGGAGATAGCGCTCCTCGACCTCCCGCAGCTCGCGGTCGGCCTCGGTGCCGGAGAACGGCGCGTCCTCGGTCGGTCCCCAGGGGTGCACCACGGCGAGGGCCACCGCGGCACCGACGCGGCGGGCGATGTCGCCGGCGGGAACGAGAGCCTGCTCGGCCATCGCCGAGCCGTCGAGCGGAACCAGGATGGAACGGAACATCGGTACCTCCGGGCGGAGTCGGGCAGCCTGAGAGCCAAAGTGCGGCCGCCGGGGTGAGCCCCGCCTGAAGAAACGCTGAAAGGTTCTTCACCGACGCTTCAGGGGGCGCTCAGTCCAGCTACGCTATTCTCGCCCTGGTGTCACACCACGGAGGGCGGGATGTCGCACAAACAGGTGCTGTTCAGCGCCGGCGCCCGGGAGAAGGTCCTGCGCGGGGCCACGGCGCTCGCGGACGCGGTCCGGATCACCCTGGGGCCGCGGTCCAAGTGCGTGCTGATCGAGCAGAAGTGGGGCCGGCCGCTGGTCTGCAACGACGGCGTGACCATCGCGAAGCAGTTCGACCTGAAGGACCCCGAGGAGAACCTGGGGGCGCAGGTGCTTCGGGAGGCCGCCGAACGCACCGGCGACGCGGTGGGCGACGGCACCACGACGGCCACGCTGCTGGCCCACGCGATCTTCGCCGACGGCGTCCGCAACGTCGCCGCGGGCGCGAGCGCAATCGACCTCAAGCGGGGGCTGGAGCGCGGGTTGCGCGCCGCTGTCGCGGCCGTTCGCGCGCTCTCCCGCCCGGTGCAGACCCAGCGGGAGCGGACCCAGGTCGCCGCCATTTCGGCCCACAACGATCCCGAGATCGGCCGGCTGGTGGCCGACGCGCTGGAGAAGGTGGGCTCCGAAGGCGCGGTGACCGTGGAGGAGGCCAAGGGGACCGAGACCACCATGGAAGTGGTGGAGGGGCTCCAGTTCGATCACGGCTACCTGTCGCCCTACTTCGTGACCGACCCGGAGAAGATGGAGGTGGTGCTGGAGAGCGCCTACGTGCTTCTGCACGAGAAGCGGATCGCGAGCATGAAGGACCTGCTGCCGATCCTGGAGCAGGTGGCCAAATCCGGACGCCCGCTCCTGGTGGTGGCCGAGGAGGTGGAGGGCGAGGCGCTCGCCACGCTGGTGGTCAACAAGATCCGCGGCGTACTCGCGAGCGTCGCCGTCAAGGCGCCGGGCTTCGGCGACCGGCGCAAGGCCATGCTGGAGGACACCGCCATTCTGACCGGCGGCCGCGTGCTGAGCGAGGAGCTCGGGGTGAAGCTGGAGGGAATCACCCCCGAAGACCTGGGCCAGGCGAAGCGGGTAGTGGTGACCCGTGATGCCACGACCATCGTCGGCGGCGGCGGGGCGAAGGCCGCCATCGAGGGCCGCTGCCGCGAGCTCCGCCGCCAGATCGCGGACGCCACCTCCGACTACGACCGCGAGAAGCTGGAGGAGCGGCTGGCCAAGCTTGCCGGCGGCGTCGCCGTCGTACGGGTAGGCGCTGCGTCCGAGACCGAGATGAAGAGCCGGAAGGAGGCGTTCGAGGACGCCATCAGCGCCACCAAGGCCGCCATGGCCGAGGGCATCGTGCCCGGCGGAGGCCTCTCCCTGCTCCGGGCGATCGACGCCGTGGCCGCCGAGGAGGCCGCGGCCACCGGCGACGAGCAGACCGGGATCCGCATCCTCAGGCGCGCCCTCGAGGCGCCCACCCGACAGATCGCGGCCAACTCGGCGGCCGACGGCGGCGTGGTGGTCGAGAAGATGCGTGCGGGCACCGGGAGCTTCGGCTTCGACGCGGCGTCGGGCACCTATGGTGATCTGATGGAGGCCGGCATCATCGATCCGACCAAGGTGGTGCGACTCGCGCTGGAGAACGCGATCTCGGTGGCTGGCGTGCTGCTGCTCGCCGAGGCCACGCTGACGGAGGTCCCTGAGGACAAACCGGAACGGCACCTCCCGGACGAGCTCTAGCCTCCGGCGTAGCGGCTCTCGATGGCGCGGAGCAGGACGAGCCGCTCCCGCTCCACGCCGTCGGGCTCCGCCGACAGGCGTCGCTCCGCTGTGCGCACCTGCCCCGCGAGCTCGTGGTCTGCGATCACCCCGGCGATCCAGCGGGAGAAGTCCCGGTTCCGCGCGTGATGGAGCAGCACCGCCGGCTCGGCCCGCGCGACCTCGTCGTGAAACTCCCCGATCGCGCCCGCGACCGCGCCGGTCAGCCGGTCGCCCCGGCGAAAGTAGAACCGCTGGTGAGCCGGCAACTCGCCGCTCCTGTACTTGTGCCAATGGCGCACGTGCACGCTGACCCGGCGGTCCACGGTGAAGCGGCGGCCGGTGCGGCGGTCGAGCAGCAGGGCCTGGCGATCGCTGTCGGCCTCTGCAGGCGCGGGGAGCCGCTCGAGCTCGCCGGAGGGAAACCCGGCGGCGGCGAGCCACGCCTGGAGGGCCGCGGCGCCTTCGCCCGGCAGCGCGAGGGCCAGGTCCATGGCGCGGGCGGTCTCCGGGTCCAGGTCCTGGGGGCGGTAGGTGGCCAGGCACACCCCCGCGGCCGAGGGCTCCTCGCCGAGCTGGAGCAGCCGGCCGACGTCGGGCACCAGGTGCGCCTCGTCCATGACGATCCACTGGGGCAGTCCGGTCCGCTCCCGGATGTCCGCGAGGTCGGCGAGCAGGCGGCGGCAGTCCCGGGCGCGCTGCCCGAGGGAGCGCAGGGACAGATCCACGATGACGCTCCCGAGGCGCAGGAGACGCGAGAGATGCTCCGCGTCCGGCAACGGGTCGCCACCGCCGGTCGCCAGCATGCCCCGCAGCGCCTCCAGGCCCACGTGATCGCCTTCCGGGTCCAGCACGCAGATCACGTAACCCATCGCCGCCAGCCGCTCCGCCAGCAGGCCCGCGAGGCAGGATTTGCCGGTCCGGGTACCGCCCACCACCAGCAGGTTGGTCTGCGAGCCCGGTACTGTCGCAGGAGCGCCGTCGGGATAGGTGCCCAGTCGCGGCTGCCAGCGTTTGGGCTGAACTCTGATCCGCCCCTGGAGCAGCGCACCCTGGAGCAGCGACATAACGCCTTTCCCGCCGGGCTCGGCCAGCACGACGTCGGCATGCGCCTGGAGCGAAGGCACGGCGTTGCCCACCGCCACCCCCAGCTCGCAGGCCTCCATCAGCGAGTGGTCGTTTTCGGCGTCGCCGACGCCGATGGTGGCATGCGGGGAGATCCCGAGATCTCGCAACGCCTCGTGCAGCCCGGTGCCCTTGGTGACGCCCGGGGGGAGCACCATCAGCGCCGAGCGGTTGCGGACCAGCTGCACCTCGAGTCCCAGGCGCGCGACCTCCCGCAGGACCGCCTGGTCGTGGCGGGCCTCGGTGGCGAGGAGCACCTGGCCCCGCTCGAGGGGCACACCCGCGGTTTCGAGCGGCGCGTCGAGCTCCGGCGGGACCGGCTGCGCCACCGGGCGGGCCCCGCCGGACGGCGTCGAGAGGACCGCCCCATTCTCCGCCACGATCGCGTCGAACGCCGACTCGAAAGCGGGCCAGTCGGCGCGGAGGTGCTCGAGGCGCCGGCCGGTCACCAACACGATCGCCAGGCCGTCCCGGCGCGCCGCTGCGAGCGCGGTCAGCACGTCGTCGTCGGGCGCGGGACCCTCGGTCAGGGTCCCGTCGTAGTCCACCGCCACCGCGCGAAAGAAACGCGACATGAGAGCCTCCCCGCGCAGGATACCGGCGATGGCGTGAAGCCCGCGCGAACCGGGGATGAGGGAGTCTTCGGCCGGCGTCGAGTGCCGGCCCCTCTTCGGATTCTCTTCACCATCGGTTCAGGCCGCCTTCATGGGCCCCGGCATACTGTGGAGACGGGGAGGTTCACCCCTACGACCGATCGCGAGGTCCTCGAGTCCCTGCGCTCGGCCAACAATCGGAGAATCCCAGCATGACTGCAACCATCCTGCGCGCCAGGGAGCGGCCGGTGGTCATCACGTCGGGCACCACGAGGCTGTCCGGCACCCTGGCCTGGCCCGACCACCCGAGCGGGCTGGTGGTGTTCGCGCACGGCAGCGGGAGCGGCCGCCTGAGCCCCCGCAACACGATCGTCGCCCGCCAGATCCGCTGCGCCGGCCTGGCCACGCTGCTCTTCGATCTGCTGATGCCGGAGGAGGCGAGCGACCGTGCCAACGTGTTCGACATCGACCTGCTGGCCGGCCGGTTGGTCGCCGCCACCGGCTGGGCGATCCTCCAGCCCGGGCTGGAGGGACTGCCGGTCGGCCTGTTCGGCGCGAGCACCGGAGCCGCGGCCGCGATTCGGGCTGCCGCCCGGGTCCCGGAGGCGGTCCAGGCGGTCGTGTCGCGCGGAGGGCGTCCGGACCTCGCGGGCGGAGCGCTGGAGAAAGTGGCCGCGCCGACCCTGCTGATCGTTGGCGGGCGTGACCTCGAGGTGCTCGAGCTGAACCGGCAGGCGCTCGGCCGGATGCGGTGCACCAAGCGCCTGGTCGTGGTGCCGGGTGCCACCCATCTCTTCGAGGAGCCGGGCACGCTGGAGGAGGCGGGCCGCTGGGCCGCGGAGTGGTTCATCCACCACCTGGCCATGAAGCGGACCTGGGAGAGGGCTCGCGGCTAGGCTCTGTCCCGCAAACCGTGAGGTCCCTCGGCTGGTCTGCAGGCGGGAGCCCGGGTCAGGCGTGGACGATCAGGTCGCTGAGTGACCGGCCGCTGTGGAGCCGGGAGATCGCGTCCGCCAGGAGCGGCGAGAGACCGATCCGCTCCAGCGGCAGGCCGGAGGCCTCCGGTGTGGCCACGCTGTCGGTGGTGAGGAGGCGCCGGATCGGCAGGGCGCCCAGCCGCCGGGCGGCGTCGCCCACGAGCAGGCCGTGGGTGGCCGCCACCGTGATCTCCTCCCGCGCGCCCGCCTCCAGCAACGCCCGGATCGCCGCCTCCACCGTCCCGCCCGTCGTGATCATGTCGTCCACCACCAGCGGGGTCCGGCCCCGGACCTCCCCGGTTAGCCCGCGCACCGACACCGTCGCGCCGGTCAGCCGGCGCTTGTGCACGAACGCCACAGACAGCCCGAGCACGCGGGCGTACCGCTCCGCCAGCTTGGTGGCGCCCAGATCCGGGGCCACGATGATGGCGTCGTCGTGAAGTCCGGCACGCAGGGCATCGGCCAGCAGCGGCACCGCCGTGAGGTGCTCGAGCGGCATGCCGAACACTCCCTCGAGCGAGGCCGAATGGAGATCGACCGCCACGGTCCGGTGGAGGCCGCCGGCGGCGAGCAGATCGGCGATGACCCGCGCCCCGACCGGCTCGCGTCCGGTCCCTCGCCGGTCCTGCCGGGCGTAGCCCAGGTAGGGCACGACGGCGGTCAGGCGGGCCGCGCCGGCCCGGCGGCACGCGTCGGCCAGGAGGAGGAGCTGGAACAGGTGCTCCTCGACCGGGGGCCCGGTGGGCTGGATCAGGTAGATGTCGCAGCCACGGACGCTCGTCCGCACCTCCACCTGCATCTCGCCGTCGGGAAAGCGCGAGGCCTCCCGTTCGGCGAGTGGAACGCCCAGATGGGCGGCGATCGCCTCCGCGAGCGCGGGGTTGGAGGTGCCGGCGAGCAGGACGAGGCTCATGCCGCCGCACCCCGCAGCAGGGCCACCACTTCGGCGTCGTCCACCTGGTCGAAGTCCAGGTAGTGCAGGCCGATGGCGATGAAGGGCTCGGGGCGGGCGGGGCACACCACCTCGTCCACCTCGGCGGCCAGGGCGGCACAGGTCGCGGCGGCTCCCACCGGCACCGCGACGATGAGGCGGGCCGGGCCGCGGGCGAGGACCGACCGCGCGGCGGCGCGCATGGTGGCGCCGGTCGCGAGCCCGTCATCCACCAGGATCACGGTCCGGCC
>DASUSR010000287.1:0-14472 GCA_036375015.1 Gemmatimonadales bacterium | reverse complement strand
GATCTGCCGCGCGATCTCCCGCGCCGCCTCGAGGTTGGTGCGCAGGATCGTCTTCTCCGGATCCTTCTTGCCGGTGTAGCGGCCGGTGTTGACGTCGATGCTCACCAGCGCCTCGGTGGGCTGGATGATGAGCGAGCCGCCAGTGGGCAGCTCCACCCGGGCCTTGAACAGATCCCGGATCTCCGCTTCGATGTCGAACTTGTCGAACAGGGGGGTGGGTTCGGTGTAGAGATGCACCCGGCTCATCAGCTCGGGGTCGATCTGGTTGAGATACTGCTCGATCTCGTTGTACAGCTCCTTCGAGTCCACGTGCAGCGCGTCCACCTTGGCGCTGAAGAGGTCGCGGATGATGCCGCGGGTCAGGCTGGTCTCCCGCTGCAGGAGCGCCGGGGCGCGGCGCACGAAGGTCTTCTTGCGGTTGATCTTGCGCCAGAGGGCCAGGAGCGAGTCGATCTCCCGGCGGAAGTGCTCCTCGGTGACCCCCTCCGCCACCGTGCGTACGATGACGCCGCCCGACTCCTTCGGCAGCAGCTTGGAGACCATCTCTCGGAGCTTGGAGCGCTGCTCCCGGCTCTCGATCTTGCGGCTCACCCCCACCTTGGAGGCGTAGGGCATGTAGACCAGGAACCGGCCGGGGAGGGAGATCTGGGCGGTGACCCGGCACCCCTTGGTGCCGATGGGCTCCTTGGTAACCTGGACCGGGAGCGTCTGGCCCTTCTTGAGGATGTCCTGGATGTTGGGCAGCGGGCGGCGAGGGGAGATCTCCCGCTGCCGACTCTCGCCTTGGGCCCCGTTGCCCTCGCCACCGTTGCGGTTGCGGCCCCGGCGCCGGCGGTCGCGCCCCCGCCAGTCGCCCCGACGCTCGGCGCCCCCGCCCCCCTCCTCGGCCACGACGGTCCCCTCGGCGGGGTCGGGCTGCTCGGCGTCGGGCTCCTCGTCGGCTTCGTCGCCCGGCTCCTCGTCCTCCTCCGGCTCCAGGAGATCGGAGGCGTGGAGGAAGGCGCTCTTTTCCTGCCCGATGTCCACGAACGCGGCCTGGATGCCGGGCAGGACCGCTTCCACTCGGCCCAGGTAGATGTCGCCGACGGTGCGGCGGTGGTCGGGCCGGTCCACCAGCAGCTCGACCAGACGGTCGTCTTCCAGGATAGCCACGCGGGTTTCCCGCTGGCTGCCGTTGATCAAGATCTCACGCTTCACCCGGGACCACCCCAGCCGCCCCGCGACCGGACATCATCGCCTGCGCGCTCGAAGTACGCGGCGCGCTCCGAACCGGGGAGCGCCCCGTGTGGGTTTATCCGCCAACGACGCAAGGGAACGCGCTCCCCGGGCCCGCCATGCGATCAGACCACAAAGAGCGCGTCAGAGATCAGGAAAGTATATCTCGGGGCATTGCTTAGCGGTAGCGACCTAATCCACGATCTGACCCAGGATCTGGCGGGCGATGACCAGCCGCTGGATCTCGCTGGTCCCTTCGCCGATCTCGCACACCTTGGCGTCCCGCATCATCCGCTCCACCGGGTACTCGGTGGTATAGCCATACCCGCCGAAGATCTGGACCGCCTTGGTCGTCGTCCGCATCGCCAGCTCCGAGCAGTAGAGCTTGGCCATGGCCGCCTCCTTCTTGAAGGGGCGCCCGTTCTGCTTGAGCCAGGCGGCATGGTAGAGGAGGTGGGTGCCCGCCTCGATCTCCAGGGCCATGTCGGCCAGCTGGAAGCTCACCCCCTGGAAGCTGCCAATGGGCCGGCCGAACTGCTTGCGCACCCCGGCGTAGCGGAGCGCCTCTTCGTAGGCGCCTTCGGCGATGCCGAGGGAGAGTGCCGCGATCCCGATCCGCCCCGCGTCCAGCGTCTTGAGGAAGTTGATGAACCCCTGCCCGGGCGCTCCCAGGACGTTCTCCTTGGGCACCACCGCGTCCTCGAACACCAGCTCGCGGGTGTCGCTGGCGCGCCACCCCATCTTGTCCTGCTTCTTGCCGGCCCGCACGCCGGGGGTCTTCGGCAGGTCCTCCGCGTGCCCCACGCCGAGGGCCCGGCAGAGGTCGAGGTCCACCGTGTCCTTGGTGACGATGAAGCTGGTGATGCCCTTGCTGCCCCGCCCGGTCTCGGTACGCGCCGTGACCGAGAAGATTTCCCCCACGCCGGCATGGGTGATGAAGATCTTGCTCCCGTTGAGCAGGTAGTGGTCGCCGCGGTCCACCGCGGTCGTCGCGGTGCCGCCGGCGTCGCTGCCGGCGCCGGGCTCGGTGAGCCCGAACCCGCCGAGCACACGACCGGAGGCCAGCAGGGGCACGTAGCGCCGCCGCTGCTCCTCGGTGCCGAACTCGACGATGGGGGAAGTGCCCAGGTTGGTGTGCGCGCTGATGGTGAGCGCGTGGCTCGCGTCCACCTTGGCCATCTCATGGATGGTGATGTAATAGGAGAGCTGGTCCATGCCCGCCCCGCCCAGCTCCTCGCTCCAGGGGACGCCGAGGAGCCCCAGCTCGCCCATTGCCTTGATGTTGTCCCAGGGGAAGGTGGAGGTGGCGTCCAGCTCGCGCGCCACCGGCGCGATGTGGCTGCGCGAGAAATCGCGCACCATCTCGCGGACCTGGTGATGGTGCTCGGTGAAATAGAGGGAGTCGTCCATAGGTCGGCCGGGGGTCGGTGTGGGCACGGCTGGAACGGCGGGAATATATACGGAGGTCAGCCCCGCCGGTCCCCCGGGTGCTCCCTGGTCCACCCGAGGAGCACGCGCCGCACCGCCGCGACCGGTCCTGACGACCTGCGGTCGCAGCGGTCGCAGCCCGCGCACCGCAACAGCCGCTCCCCGAAGTACCCGATCAGCGCCTGCCGCCGGCAGCGGCGCGACTCGGCATACGCCTCCATGGCCGCGATGCGCCCCTCCGCCAGGCGCCGGCGCACGGCGACGGCCCGCCATTCGGGTGGTCCCAGCTCCGGCCGCAGCTCCGCCCGAAGCCGTTCGGCGGAGGCCCGCAGGGCCCCGGGCACCCGCTCCGGGGACGTGCGGCCCGACCAGAGTGCCTCGAGGACCCGGCGCGGGGGAAAGGTCACGTCGAGCTGGCGGCGGTGGAGTGCCGCGTCGCCCCGGCGCCAGAGCAGGACGCACCGGGAGGGCTGGCCGTCCCGGCCGGCGCGGCCGGCCTCCTGGTAGTACGACTCCGGCGTGGGCGGCACGGTCCAGTGTACCACGACCCGCACGTCCGGCTTGTCGATGCCCATGCCGAAGGCACAGGTGGCCACCACGATGCCCACCTGCCCGCGGAGAAATGCCTCGAGGGTGGCCGCGCGGCGCTCCCGGGTGAGCCCCGCGTGGTAGGGTACGGCGCGGTGGCCGGCCCGGAAGAGCGCCCGGGCCAGACTCTCGGTGACTCCGCGGGTGGGGGCGTACACGATGGCGAGCTGATCGCGTCGCAGCAGCCCGAGCAGGGTCTGGAGCCGGGCCCGCTCATCGGGCACGGGCATCACACCGAGCCAGAGGTTGGGTCGGTCGAAGCTGCCGACGTGTACCGCTGGATTCCGGTGGAGGCCGAGGACCCGGATGATGTCTTCGCGGACGGCCGGCGTGGCGCTGCCCGTGAGCGCGATGGTCTGGGGGCCGCCGAGCTTGTAGCGCGCGCCGCGGAGCCTCCGGTAGCTGGGCCGGAAATCGTGGCCCCACTCGCTGATGCAGTGGGCCTCGTCTACGGCGAGGAGGGCGGGCCGCACGCCCTCGTCCCGCAGCCGCGGCGCCAGGCCGTCGAGCCGCTCGGGCGAGACATAGAGCAGGCGGAGAGTGCCCTCCCGCAGCTCCTGCCATATCCTCTCGCGCTCCTCGGTGCCGAGTCCGCCGGTGAGCGCGCCGGCCGGGATGCGGCGGGCCCGCGCCGCGGCGACCTGATCCTGCATGAGCGAGACGAGAGGCGACACCACGATGGTGAGGCCGCCCAGGGCCAGGGCGGGAACCTGGAAACACACCGACTTGCCGCCCCCGGTCGGCAGCACGGCGAGGGTGTCCCGGCCGGTGAGCACGGAGCGGATCACGGGCTCTTGCGCGGGGCGGAACGCGGGGTGACCGAAATGCTCCCGCAGGAGCGAGAGCGAAACACCGAGACCCGCGTCCATGCCCGATGATGGCGGGGTGCGCACCCGACCGGAGCATCCAACGCCCCCGGACCGGTGCACAACAATGCGCCCCGCCAGGGGCGGGGCGCTGAGAGCGGTGGCCGGCCTGGCGCTAATCGCCGGCCGTGAACAGGATGCCGATCGTGAGCGGAAGCTGGTTGATGGTGTCCTCCGCGAAGATGGCGTGGAACCGTGCCTCACCGAACAGCCGGGCGGGAGAGTCGCCCAGCGGCATGGTGAGCCCCGCGCCCGCGTTGATGCCGAAGTCGGTGCCGCCGTTGGCGTAGATCCCTCCACCCCCGATGACATAGGGGCGCAGCCGCGAGCCGGAGGTGGTGAAGTGGTACATGGCGTTGAGGGTGCCACTGAACAGGTCGTCCCCATCGGCGAACTGCAGCATCCCGTCCGCGCGGAAGCTGACCGGCTTGCCCTCCTCCTCGCCGAACCGGAACGTCCCCATCACGTGGAAGTCGGTGCCGCCACCGTCCTCGAGGGAGAACGTGGGCCCGACTCCGGCCCCGAATACGAAGCCCTGGCCGACGACCGGGGTGGACGTGAGCGTCAGCAACATGGCCAGGACCGCACCTGCGACGAATCCTCTCATGACCGCACCTCCTCGGCTGGTACAGTGTCGTCGTCCCGCGTGGGAACTTCGGGCACCCCGTGCCCGCAGCGACGTACCCCGAAATTACTACGGGTGTTCCGGGCAACCACCAGGCCCTAGGCGAGCAGAATAGCGCGGGCTCCATGAAGCCAGCGCCGGAATCGCATGAGGCTTTCTTTCACCGGGCGGGACTCCGCGGTACCGTCCGCGCCCCGACGGATGCAACTTGCAGGGCCCCCTCCCGCGCGACCGAGGAACCCATGACCCGTACGGCCATCCTGACCGCGCTCGTGCTCATGTCGCTCAGCCATGTCGCCACGGCCCAGCGGCCCCAGGTGCGCGAGGGGTTCTGGATCAGCGGCGGCCCCGGGTACGGCTCGCTCGACCTGGCCTGCGATGGCTGCGAGACCGACCGGGAAGGCGGACTCACCCTCGTGCTCGCAATGGGTGGAACCGTGGGCCGCGGCCTCCTGCTCGGGGGCGAAATCGAAGGCTGGGGCAAGGAGATCGAGGGGGTGGACCTCACCGTGGGCCATGTCTCCGGGGTCGTGTACTGGTACCCGCGCCCGACGGCCGGGTTCTTCGTGAAAGGGGGCGCCGGAATCGCGAGCTACTCGGTGGACGCGGGGCCCCTTGGCGAGGAAGACGACGCCGGGCTCGGGCTGCACGCGGCGCTGGGATACGACTTCCGGGTGGGCCGCAATCTGTCGCTCACGCCATCGGCGGGGGTGTTCTGGGGGGATTTCGAGGGCGGCGACGCCGACGTGCTGCACGTCGGCGTCGCCGTCACGGGGCATTGAGGCCGGGGAACGGCGCGAGGGTCAGCTCCCGCCGCCGCCGAACCGGATGCCCAGGCTGATGGGGATGAAGTTGGTGTTGTCCGGATCGGAGAAGATGTTGTGGAAGCGGCCCTCGATGAAGAGCGCCAGATTGCCGAGATCGAAGTCGAAGCCCGCGCCGGCGTTGAGCCCGAAGTCCGTCTCCGAATCGAGGCCGTCGGGAACGTCGTCGCCCACCGCCTTGGCGTTGTAGATCCCGACCCCGCCGATCAGGTAGGGCCGGAACTGCGAGCCCTCGGCGGTCGAGAAGGTGTAGACCGCGTTCGCCGTCCCCATGATGAGCTGGGTCGATACGTCGAGGTCCAGTCCGCCGATGTCCTCGGAGCCGAACCGCTGGTAGGAGCCGTCCACCTGGAAGCCGACCGGGAAGTCGGCCGGCTTGAATCCCACCGCCGCCAGCCCGTGCCATCCCGTCTTGGCCACATCGCCGAAGTCGCTCAGCGGCAGTGACACACCACCACCCAGGGAGAACTCCGCACCCTGGGCCGAGGCCGGAGCGGCACCGAGGAGTGCGCTGCATGCCAGAGCGGTTAGTACCCGCGAGAATCTCTGCATAAGGTGCTTCTCCTGTTCCCGTTGAAGACCTCACGTCGGGGACACCGCTCCCCGGCGCGACGGGAAGGTAGTGAAGCCCGCGGGCGCAACGTGTGACGCGGGTCACACCGCCTCATTGTTCACCGGGCGGGTGATCCTTCTGCAGGAGTCGCACGATCAGTGAGGCGAGCAGCAGCGCGATGGCTCCCCAGCCGACGCGCACGTCGTCGAGCGCGACCGCGACGGCCGCCACGCCGAACCCGGCCAGGGCCAGGCCGAGGCGGAGCGCCGTCACGGGTGGAGGAAGCGGGCCACGGCCTCCCGGAAGTCGGGCGTCTGCCGGGCGGTGGCGTTGACCCGGGCGCCCAGGGCGATCCCGTCCTCGAAGCCGAGCCCGTCGAGCTCGTGGAAGAGCCGTTTGGTCAGGGCCACGGCGGTGGCGCTGCCGGCGGCCAGGCCCCCGGCGACCGTTTCTACGGCGCCGCCGAGCTCCCGGTCCGGCACCACGCGCGAGACCAGCCCGAGCGTCCGAGCCTCCGCCGCTCCGACGATGCGGCCCGTGAGCACCAGCTCCAGCGCCGCCTTCTCCCCCGCGGCGCGGCGGAGCATGGTCATTACCATCGCGGGGACGAAGCCCCGCTGGATCTCGGGATAGCCGAACTGGCTGCTTTCCGTGGCCAGCACCAGGTCGCAGGCGGTCGCCAGACCCGCGCCACCCGCCAGGGCGCGGCCGTGCACCGCGGCGACCACCGGCTTGGGCAGCCGCCGGATGCGGGTGAACAGGCTCCCGAGCCGCAGCGCCGCCGCCTCGTTCTCCGCCGGTGGCCGATCGGCGGAGGCGAGCAGCTCATCCAGGTCGGCGCCCGCGCAGAAGTCCTTCCCCGCCCCGCGCAGCACCACCACCCGCGCGTCGGCATCCAGATCGGCCCGCTCGAGAGCGCCGTGGAGCGCCTCGACCAGGGCCGCGTCGAGGGCGTTCCGCTTGTCGGGACGATCGAGCGTGAGGGTGAGCACGCCGCCGGCGAGCTCGACGCGAATGGGCTCCGCCACCGGTGCCTAGTCCCGGACCCGCCGCGCCAGCGCGGCGGGCACCGGGATCTCCATACGCAGCAGCGCGGTGGAGTACACCTTTCCCTGGGCGTCGGTCTTGAGCGAGATCGTGCCCCCGCCGTCCAGGGCGTCGTGCAGGAGGAAGTTCAGCGCGTTGAGATTGGGCAGCTCGTACCGGTCCACCGCGCTCACCATGCCACGGAAATGTCGGGCCACCCTGGCGGGGGTGACCTCCTTCACCAGGAGCGGATAGTACTCCGGCTCGAGCGCGATCAGGCCGACGTTCGCGGTGTTGCCTTTGTCGCCGGAGCGGGCGTGGGCGAGGTAGCGGAGCTGGATCGGCCGGGAGGCCGACCGCTTCGCTCGCGCGGACGGCTTGCGGGCGGGACCTCTATTCGAGGAGCTTGCCATGTCCGGCCCTCACGCGTGGCTCGGTTCGACGGCAGTCACCGTACCTGGAGCCGCGGCTACGCATCCAGAATCTCCACCCGCACGAACGGCTCGATCTGTCGGCGGTCCACCAGCGCGGGCCAGTAGGCCACGACCTCCTCCACCGCCGGACGCCCGCCCGCAAAACCGGTCACACTCGGCGGCCCGGTGAGCACCAGCGGCGCGATCTCGCGGGTGAAGCGCTCGACCGGCGCCCGCTCCCGCGCCCGAACGCCGACGCGGAGCTGCACCTCGGGCAGGTCCGGGCCGGGCGGCCCGCTCAGCCGGCCGTGGGTCGCGTCCACGCCGACGAACTCGGTGAGGATCTGCTCGAACTCGAGCCCCAGGTCGGCCAGCCGCGCGCGGAGCACCCGGTCCGCCGCGCGGGCCTTGTCGTACGCCTCGGGCCAGGCGTAGACCAGCGTGCCGACGGCCTTGTACCCGTAGAAGTAGGCGATGCTCACCTTGAGCATGGGCGTCCGCGGCCCGCCCCGGACGCCCGACACCAGCACCCGGTCCCGTCCCGCCTGGCGGAGGCGGATGCTGGTGAAGTCGGCCACGCCGTCGGGGGTGATGTAGCTCCGGGGATCGCCCATCTCGTAGACCAGCTGCTCCGTCACCGACGCGACCGAGACCACCCCGCCCGTGCCCGCGTGCTTGGTCACGACGAAGGTGCCGTCGGCCGACGCCTCCACGATGGGGAACCCGGGATTCTCGAGTCCCTTCACCCCCCGCCAGCCCCGCAGCAGGTTGCCGCCCGAGGCCTGGGCGCCGCACTCGATGATGTGGCCGGCGACGGTCCCGGCCGCGACCTTGTCCCAGTCGTCCGGCGACCAGTTGAACTCGTGGAAGATGGGCCCCAGCGTGAGGCCGGTGTCGGTCACCCGGCCCGTCACCACGACGGTGGCGCCGCGCCCCAGGGCCTCGACCATCGGCCCCATGCCGAGGTAGGCGTTGGCCGACAGCACCCGGTCGCGGATGTCGGCGAGCGGCCGGCCGGTCTCCATGTCGGCCAGCGGATGGCCGGCCGCGATCAGCTCGTCGAGCCGCTCGAGGATGTCGTCGCCGGAAACGAGCCCGACGCGGACTTTGCCGCCGAGCCCCAGCTTCCGCGCGGTTTCCAGCACCGCCTCCGCGCAGCCCCGAGGATTCACCCCGCCGGCGTTGGAGGTCACCTTGATACCGTTGGCCACCACGTCCGGCAGGATCCGCTCCATCAGCGGCACGAAGTCGCGGGCATACCCGGCCCGCGGGTCCCGCGACTTCTGCTTCTGCATGATGGACATCGTGACTTCGGCGAGGTAGTCCATCATGAGGTAGTCGATCGGCCCGCCGCGCACCTGGCGCACCGGCGCCTCGAGCCAGTCGCCCCAGAACCCCTGCCCCGCCGCGATCCGCACGACACGCTCGCTCATGGCATGCCCCTCCTCCGCCTCACCGGACCGGCGCCGCGTCCAGCGGCGGCAGCACGAAGGGACCCAGGTGCGGACCGGCGTAATTGGCGGTGGTGCGCAGCAGGAAGGCGAGCTGGTCGCGGGTCTCCTCGGGCGTCACGAGGGCGTCCACGTAGCCCCGCGCCGCGGCGTACTTGGCGTCGAGCTGATGCTCGTAATCCGCGCGCATGGACTCGATGGAGGCCTTGGCCTCTGTCGACACGTCGCGCCGCTCCTTCTGCGCCCGCTCGAGCTCGGACCCGTGCACCGCCATCACCGCCGCCTCGCCTTCCATGACGCCCATCCGGCCGGTGGGCCAGGAGAGGATGAAGTCGGGATCGAACCCCTGCCCCGCCATCGCGTAGTAGCCCGCGCCGGAGGCGTGGTTCACCGTCAGCACGATCTTGGGCACGACCGCGGTCGCCATGGCCTCGACGAAGTGCGCGCCGGCGCGGATGATGCCGGACTGCTCGGCCTCGGGTCCGACCATGAACCCGCTCACGTCCTGCACGAAGAGCAGCGGGAGGCGCTCCCGGCTCGCCGTCTCGATGAAGTACGCTACCTTCTCTGCGCTCCCGGTGTAGACGATCCCGCCGAAGCGGGGGCGCTCGCCGGGGCCGCCCTTGATGATGCCCCGCTGGTTGGCGATGAGCGCCACCGGACGACCCTCGATGTGCGCGTGCCCGCACAGCATCTCGCGGGCGACGTCGGGCTGGAACTCGTCGAGCTCCCCCCCGTCGAGCAGGCAGGCCAGCACGTGGCGCATGTCGTACGACAGGCGGTGGTCCTGCGGCAGGAGGTCGTACAGGTCGGCCGCGGACCGGGCCGGCGGCGCCGGCTCCCGCAGCCGGTGCGCCAAGCCCTCGTGCCGGGGCAGCCGTCCGATGTACTCCCGAATGCGGCGGAGGCACTCCGCGTCGTCGGCGGCGCGGTAGTGGGCCACCGCGCTCAGCTCGGTGTGGGTGCGCGCGCCGCCCAGGGTCTCGGCATCGATGGACTGGCCGGTGGCGCCCTTCACCAGATTGGGCCCGCCCAGTCCCATGAAGCTGGTCCCCTCCACCATGAAGATCACGTCGGAGAGCGCCGGCAGGTACGCGCCCCCCGCGATGCAGCTCCCCATCACCGCGCTCACCTGCGGCACGTGCAGGTAGCGGCGCATGATCGAGTTGTAGTAGAAGATGCGGGCGGCTCCGTACTGGCCCGGAAAGACCCCGCCCTGGTAGGGCAGGTTCACCCCGGCGCTGTCCACCAGGTACACGATGGGGATCCGCTGCCGCATGGCGACTTCCTGGGCGCGGAGGATCTTGCGGATCGTCTCCGGCCACCAGGAGCCCGCCTTGACCGTGGCGTCGTTGGCGACGACCACCACCTCCCGCCCCTCGACGACGCCGAGCCCCGTGATCACTCCCGCGCCCGGCGCCTGTCCGTCGTACTGGTCGTAGGCCACCAGCAGACCCAGCTCGAACCAGGGCGTGCCCGGATCGAGGAGCCCGCGGACCCGCTCCCGCGGCGCCAGCTTGCCCTGCTCGTGCATCCTGGCCACGCGCGCGGCGCCGCCGCCCCGCTCGAGGCGGTCGGCCAGGCGGCGGTACTCCTCCGTGAGCACCCGGAGGCGGCTTTCCTTGGGGGCCGTGCCGGCGGTCATGGGTCGGCGCTCAGGCGTCGAGGTGGTCGGCGGCCCAAGACTCGATGTAGGAGACCAGCTCGGTCGTGGGCGTGCCCGGTCCGAAGAGCCGGCCGATCCCCTGCTGCTGCAGCGCGGCGATGTCCTCGGCGGGGAGAATGCCGCCGCCGGTGAGGAGGATGTCGGGGCGGCCCATGTCGGTGATCAGCTGCCGCACGCGGGGGAAGAGCGTCATGTGCGCGCCGGAGAGGATGGAGAGCCCGACCACGTCCACGTCTTCCTGCACCGCCGCCGTGGCGATCATCTCCGGCGTCTGGTGCAGTCCGGTGTAGACGACTTCCATGCCCGCGTCGCGCAGCGCGGCGGCCACCACCTTGGCGCCGCGGTCGTGGCCGTCGAGGCCGGGCTTGGCGACGAGCACCCGGATCGGCCGGGGGAGCGGGCGGGTCCGGCCGGCAGGACCGGAGTCGGGGGCGGTCATGAGGCGGCGCGTTCTCCAGGCACGAGGTGATCGGCGAGAGCGGCGAGGGAGTCGACGCTGCGGCAGCCGGGCGCGACCGCCGCGCCCCCCGGCGCGAAGAGCACGGCCTCCATGCCCGCGGCCCGTGCGCCCAGCACGTCCACGTCGTACAGGTCGCCGACGTAGAGCGCCTCGCTGGGCGCCACGTCGAGGGCGCCGAGCGCGGCGTGGAAGATAGCGGGATCGGGCTTCTCCACACCGGTCAGGGCGGAGTCGATCACCACCTCGAAGAATTCCCGCAGCCCGGCCGCCTCCAGCGCCGCCTCGACCCGCCCGTCGCTGTTGGAGACCACGCCCAGCCGCAACCCGGCGGCCCGGAACCGCGCGAGCGCTTCGCGGGTGCCCGGCAGCACCGCGCTCCACAGGTGGCGCTCCCCGTGCAGCCGCATGAGGGACCGCCTCACCTCGTCCAGGCGCTCGGCGGGAACGCCGGCCAGGCGAAAAAGCGCCTCCAAGTAGGCGTCGGCCCGCTCGGCGTCGGAGGCGCGGACCCCCTCCATGGCCCGGGCGGCCTGGGGAGCGACCGCCTCGAGCGCCTCCCCGGTCACCGGCAGACGCAGCTCCCGGCCGAGCGCCGCGGCCATGCGGGCGTAGTCCAGGAACACCAGCGTGTTCCCGGCATCGAACAGGATCGCGCGCAAGCTCAGCGGAACCGCAGCAGTGCGCCGAGGCCGTCGATGGCCTCCCGCGCGTCGGGCTCGTAGACCACGTTCACGTCCACGCCCTGGCGCAGCGCCTCCTCTATCGCGTCGTCCACCACGTCGAGCACGGGGACGGGCGCGCCCTCGCCCCGGCATTCGCGCTCGGTGAGCGCCAGCCGGCCGGAGTCGCCGCACCGGAAGCCGGGCTGGGCCGCGTCGGCATTCACCAGCAGCGATCGCACCTGTCCCCGGGAGAGGGCCCGCAACGTCGGCGTGAGTCCGTTGAGCGCCCACCCGCTGCCGACGCCGTCGAGCATCTCGCGCACCATGGCCCGTTCGGCGGCCCGCTCGTACTCCTCGCGCACGGCGAGGGTGGTGGTGTGCACCACCGCGGGGGTGGCGTCCTTCGGATTGAGGCGCACCGTGCCGATCACCCGCTCCACGAGATAGCTGTGGAGAAACGGCTCCACCGCGCCGGCGTCGTTCCCGGTGCCGCCCAGCACGATGCCGTGCGCGGGGTGACGCCGGTCGATGGCGAAGAGCTCCCGCGCGATCGCCTCCAGGTGCCGCTGTTTCTCCTGCCGGATCCGGTTGTTGTAGGTGTGCTCGCCCCAGCCGGGGCCGTCCTGGTCCCCGTGGAACCGCTTGCCCCGGGTGCTGTCGGCGCGCAGGCCGGAGAGCTCCCGCGTCTCGTAGGCGGTGACCTCGAAGAACCGCGCGCTGGTCCGGTCGAACACCACGGTGAGCAGCCGGCCGAACTCCTCCTCTACCGAGGCGAGCTCGCGTACCAGCGGGCTGCCGTCCACCGCGAGCCGGGAGCGGTGCACCACCGGGAGCGGCACCGCCTCGAACAGGCCGATCCCCTCGCACGCGAAGAGGGCGACCCCCTGGGCCGACGGGAGGCTGGAGGGGACCC
Source organism: Gemmatimonadales bacterium (assembly GCA_036375015.1). GTDB lineage: Bacteria > Gemmatimonadota > Gemmatimonadetes > Gemmatimonadales > GWC2-71-9 > CAVVWJ01. The sequence continues at coordinate 1,782 of DASUSR010000287.1, read as the reverse complement.
GCAGGTGCTCCTGGATCCGGCCGATGTCGCGGGTCACCTCTTCCTGAACCCGGCGCTCGAGCCCCAGCCGCGGCAGGCCCTGCAGCACCTCCCGCACCCGGTTCTTGAACTTGATCAGGTACTTGCCCCGGGAGCGGTCCCGCGGCTCCAGCTTGAGGTAGCACGACACCACTCGGTGGCCATCCGCTTCGATGGACGTGAGGCGGTCCAGCCGCTCGGCGATCCCCACCGGCGCCGCCGGTCGGGAGCCGCGCCGGCGCGCGGCCTCAGAAGAAGACCGGTTCGCGGTAACTGCCATAGATCTCCTCGAGCACATGCCGGATCTCGAACAGCGTGCAGTAGGCGCGCGCGCAGTCCAGCATGGCGGGAATGATGTTCCTGTCCTCGGCGGCGGCCCGGCGCAGCGCCTCGAGGCGCTGCCCGACCAGTGCGGCGTCCCGATCGGCCCGCAGCCGCGCCAACCGCGCGCGCTGGGTCCGCTCGGCGGCGTCGCCGACCTTCAGAATCTCGACCGGGGCCTCCGCCTCCTCCACGAAGTCGTTGAGGCCCACGATGGTGCGACGGCCCCGCTCCACCTCGGCCTGGAAGCGCATGGAGCTGTGGGCGATCTGCCGCTGGAACCAGCCGTTCTCGATCGCCCGCACGACGCCGCCCTGGGCGTCGATCTCGGCGAAGAGCCCCTCGGCTTCGCGCTCGAGCCCGTCGGTGAGCGTCTCGACGTAGTATGATCCCCCGAGCGGGTCCGCCACGTTGGGGACCCCGGTCTCATAGGCCAGGATCTGCTGGGTCCGCAGGGCGATCCGCACCGACTCCTCGGTGGGAAGCGCCAGGGTTTCGTCCAGCGCATTGGTGTGCAGCGACTGGGTGCCGCCCAGCACCGCCGCGAGCGCCTGGTAGGCCACCCGCACCACGTTGTTGTGCGGCTGCTGCGCCGTGAGCGTCACGCCCGCGGTCTGACAGTGGAACCGCATCTTCCAGCTTCGCGGGTCCCGCGCGCCGTACCGCTCGCGCATATGGCGGGCCCAGATCCGCCGCGCGGCGCGCAGCTTGGCGATCTCCTCGAAGAAGTCGTTGTGCACGTCCCAGAAGAAGGAGAGTCGCGGAGCGAAGGCGTCGACCTGAAGTCCGCGGGCGAGCCCGTGCTCGACGTAGCAGAACCCGTTGGCCAGCGTGAACGCCAGCTCCTGCGCCGCGGTGCTGCCGGCCTCGCGAATGTGGTAGCCGGAGATCGAGATGGTGTTCCACTTGGGGGTGTGTTCCGCGGCCCACTCGAACAGGTCCACGATGACCTTGAGCGCCGGCTCCGCCGGGAAGATCCAGGCGTGCTGGGCCATGTACTCCTTCAGAATGTCGTTCTGGATGGTGCCCTGCAGGCTGGCGATCGGAACTCCCTGGCGCTCGGCGGCGGCGACGTAGAAGCAGAACAGCATCGCCGCGGGACCGTTGATCGTCATTGATGTCGAGACCCGGTCGAGCGGGATCCCGTCGAACAGGGTCTCCATGTCGGCCAGGCTGGAGATCGCCACCCCGCACCTGCCGACCTCGCCCTCGGAGCGGGGATGATCCGAGTCGTACCCCATGAGCGTGGGGAAGTCGAAGGCCACCGAGAGGCCCGTCTGGCCCCGCTGGAGCAGGAACTTGTATCGGGCGTTGGTGTCTTCGGCGGTGCCGAATCCGGCGAACTGGCGCATGGTCCAGAGCCGGCCGCGATACATGCTCCGGTGGATCCCCCGGGTGTAGGGGAACTCGCCCGGCAGGCCCGGACCGCCGGCGTCGGCGGTC
>DASUSR010000286.1:0-2375 GCA_036375015.1 Gemmatimonadales bacterium | reverse complement strand
CTGCTGGTCGGTCGCTCCCGTCGAGATCGGTTCAGGCCCCCACTGCCCCCATCCCACCCCGCCGGGACAGCCCACCCCGGCGAAGCACGATTCGTGCCCCCGAAAGGCGATGGAGCCGAGCGGGTAGGTACCGGCTATCTACCTGCTACCGAGCGGGTTACGTGGTCCGGACTTCGCTGCCGGCCGCCCACCCCGCCCTGCGCCACAGACCTGCTGTGGGCGGCAATCTACTACAGTCGGTGGGGCCGGAGTCAGCAGGGGTTCAGGGCCACTCCAGCCCCAGCCGGCGGCTGGTGGGTCCCGTGATCCGGGCGATCTCCGCCAGGTCGGCCCCGCTCAGGCGGGTCTGCCAGGACCGGTCTTCCCGAATTTCGCCGGCGCCCTTGAGACGCATCTTGTTCCCGATGATGTGAGCCTCCGCCTCGCGGGTGCGGTCCCCTGCCTGGGCCCGCCCGGCCCCGAGGAAGTCCGCCACGCGATCGAGCGTGCCGCCCGGATCCGCACACAGCTCCTCGTAGCGCAGCATCAGCCATGCCTCGGGCGGGAGGTAGCGGCGCACCCGCGCGGCCTCGACATTGTAGCGCCTCCACTGGCGAGCCGCCGTCGCGGCATCGGCGCCGGTGTGCTTCATGATACTCGCCGAGTTGCCGCGCGGATCGCGGATCAGATGGATGACCCGCAGGTCGAGCAGCGGGTGACCCGCGAGATACTTGGGCCGCTGGTGGTCCCGGGTGGTGTCCACGAACACGCTCTTTCCGGTCCGCTCCAGCACCGCCGCCGCGAGACTCCACGAGTTCCACGCCGCCTCGTCGATCGCCCGCCGCACCGCCGGCATGAGACGCACGGCCGCGTCCCGCGCGTCGTTGAGGGCGTCGGCGCCAAGCGAGCGGACGAGGAGCGCGTTGAGCAACCGGTTCGGGGACACCCGCAGGTGGGTGTTCCAGAAGTTGGTCTCGAAGACGTTCACCGGATGGCCCAAGGCCCGCGTGCGGTCCGCGACATGGTTCCAGAACTCGCACTCCCGGAACAACCGACCGCAGGAGCAGCGATAGGTCGAGAGGTCCGCTCGAGGCAGCAGCCCGATGGCCGCGCCGATCGACGCGCACTCCGGGTGGCCGTTGAGCAGGGTGCCCAGCAGCGTGGATCCGGTGAACGGGCTACCCGGGATGCACACGTACCGGACGCGACGCCGGTCGGTGCCAGGGCGGTGCTCGGGAGCCAGGGCCTCGGACCTCTGTGCCATGTAGGATGTCCGCGAGTTGGTGAACGAGAGCCGAATTGCAGGCGGCGCGGCTCGCAGGAACCATGCCCCGACAGGGGGTGCCGCGAGCCTTCCACCGCCGGCGCGGCGAGCGGAATCTACCACCGCGGCTTTGTGGTTCGGCACTCCGCTCCTGCGGCACGAATCCCGCACGGTCACGCGACCCGCCCGGATGGACTCGCCGCCGGCTTGACCTATAAACCCTTGTCGGGCAATCTACTGGGCGCACGGACCGGCCGCGCCCTTCGCCCGGCTGTAACGAGCGCGCCACAGCCGTAACGGAGACATGACCGCAGCCCACCCGAGGAGTGCCGTCCCGAGGTGAACACCATCGACCTCAGCAGCAGAACCGCGGCGCGCTCCGTCACGGCTCGCGGCGAAACGGTCGTCAAGGTTCAGGCCCCGGAGGCGAGCCGGCGCGAGCGGCTGCGCACCGAGGCCGGGCGCGAGGTGGGCCGGCGAGGTGGCCTCTTCGTCGTGCCGGCGATCCTCTCGCACGACGACGAGCGGGGGGAGATCGTCTTCGAGCGACTCCGGCTGATTCCGATCCGGGAGGCGCTCTCGGATGAGAGCCGGAGCATCGAGATGGTGGGTCGAGCCGGGGCGGCCCTGGCGGCGATCCACCGCGAGATGGCGGTGATCCCGGGCGCGGTGACGGCGGAGCCCGCCACCGGTGGACCGGCCGGCCGCCTCGTGCCGCTCCACGGTGATTTCGGGATGCGCAATGTGTTCGCGATCCCCGAGGGCAGGGAGATCGCGATCATCGACTGGTCGAACGCCGACTGGATCGGGGTGGACGCCGACGTCGCCGCCCCCGAGATCGACATCGCGGTGTTCCTGATGAGCCTGTTCCACCGGCGGCTGTTCGGTCCCTGGCCGATCTCGCGGCGGCATGAGGTGGCGCGCCACTTCCTCGCCACCTACGCGTCGGCCTCGCCGCACGGGCTCCACCTCGGCACGCTCGCCGGCATCGTGGCGATGGCCACGCCCGCATTCAAGCGGCAGATCCGCCGGCGCAAGGGCCACCTGCGGGCCCTGGGCTATCGCCACAATCTGCTCGACCTGCACCTCTTTATTCGCCGACTGTCTGGGCAGCGCTTCACCGGCCCCAGCG
>DASUSR010000285.1:0-6301 GCA_036375015.1 Gemmatimonadales bacterium | reverse complement strand
GCCGGTCTCGAGATCGAGGCCCTGTTCGGCGACTACGACGAGTCACCCTGCGACCCGGCGCGAAGCCCGTTCATCCTCGCCGTGCTGGCCCGGAGCGAGGGAGGCCCGCGCGGCGATTGACGCCGCTCCGGGCTGGGCCCGACACGGGCAAGCGCGGAAGCGGCCACCCGGGTATCATTGGCTTACGCCCCTCCAGCCCCTGGACGGCAATCCTCCCTCCACGGTGACCCGGCGCGGTTCGCCGGACCACCGCCTCAGCTCCAAGGATGACGACCAATCAGGCCCTGTGCGGGCGGCGTCCGGAGCGCCCTGCAGCTGACGTGCACCACGTTCTGCAGTGCGCCGATGATACGCCCCACCCTCACAGGAGATTCTATGCGAGCACTCTTCACCCTCTTGCTTCTCGCCACGATGGCCCACACCGGGGCGCTTTCCGCCCAGACCTGGAGCCCGGAGCAGCAGGAGCTCTGGCGGCTCGAGGAACAGCAGTGGAAGATGGGCGCGGCGAAGGATCTGAGCTGGATCGAGACCATGGTCCACCCCAACATCAGCTTCTGGCAGTCGGACCAGCCGATGCCCCGGAACAAGGCGTCGCTGTCCCGCTGGTCGAAGTACGACACGGGCAACAGCACCGTGCTCGAGCAGGAGCTGTTTCCGATCTCGATGACGATCACGGGCAACGTGGCCGTGGCGCAGTACCGATATCAGGTGGCCAGCGAGAACTACAAGAAGGAGCGGGAGACCGTGACGGGGCGGTACACCGATGTCTTCGTCAAGGACGGGGGGCGCTGGCGGTTCATCAGCTGGGCAGGGGGTGACGATCCCCAGGAGTGAGACAGGGTGAACGGTGAGCGGGCGGCCCTACTCCCCCGTTCACCGTTCACTGTCTACCAGCGGCGGCTGCACCAGCTCATCCAGCTCCCGCCGGTCCAGATACCTCCCGTTCACCACCACCCCGATGATACGCCGCGTGTGGCGGAGGTCGTCGAGCGGATCCGCCTCCAGCAGCACCAGATCGGCCAGCATACCCACCGCGACCCGGCCGACGGAGTCTCCCAGGCCCAGCACTCGCGCGGGCTCAACCGTGGCGGCCTGGAGCGCCTCCAGCGGCGAGAGCCCGGCCTCGGCCAGCAGGAGCAGCTCGTCGTGCAGGCTCGCACCCGGCACGAGGAACGGGTTACCAAGGTCGGTACCCGCCAGGATCCGGACGCCGGCCGCATGGAGGAGCCGCAGGTTTTCCAGCGCCGCGACGCGCGCGCCGGTCCCCGTCGTGCCCTCGAACACGCCGGCTTTGGCCAATCGCCCCCACTGCCGGCGCACCTCCTCCGGGACGAGACGCATGCGGGCGGTGTCCGCGAGCACCGCGGCGGGATCGGAGAACGCCGCGAGCGCGGCCAGCGTCGGAACCACCGCCACGCCGTGCCGCCGGTAGGCCTGGATCGTCTCGGCGCAGGTGTCCGCGTTTCTCGTCGCGGACGCCGCGTGAATCAACCCGAAGAACACATCTTCCACCTGCTCCGGCGGCAATGGAGTTCCGGGAGCCATCAGTCGGGCGTGCTCCGCCCGAAGCGAGTCCGCCACCCGCGAGCACCCCATCTGGAGTCCGAACAGGTGCTCCGACGTGCGCTGGCCGGCGGCCGCCGCCTCCGCCGAGCGGACCTGGAATGGCACGTGACCGTCCAGAGGGATGCCGCGGAGCCGGGCCTGCGCCGCGATCGCGAGGTACACCTCGCGAGACAGGTTGCTGTAGACCTTGATGAAGTCCGCCCCTGCGCGCGCGAGGGAGTCCACGATCGCCCGACCCTCGGCGGGGGTCCGCGCCGTCACCGAGCCGTCCTGGACGGAGGGGTCGCCATCCACGATCGGCCCGTTCGCCAGGAACCGCGGTCCGAGCAGCTCCCCGGACGCCACCCGGCGCGCCACCGCGCGGGTGAGCTCGAGCGCCGTGTCCACGCTCGTGTGCATGTTGCGGACGCCCGTGATGCCGTGGGCCACGAGGAGCGGGAAGTGCCAGGCGGTGTTCCAGGCGGAGTGCACGTGCGCGTCCCAGAGCCCCGGGATCACGTACCACCCCGAGCCGTCTACCGCGCGGGTGCCCGCCGGAACTTCTGCCCGCGAGGAGGGTGCCACAGCGACGATGCGGGTGCCCTCGACGAGGATCGTCAGGTCCCGCCTCCGCTCGCCGTCCAGCACGTCCAGGACTGTCACGTGCTCCAGGGCCAGATCGGCGGAGGGCACGACGGTCTCTCCGCAGGCATGAAGCAGGCAGCCGAGCAGGGCGCAGCCAATCCCCCTCATCGTCCGCCCCCGCTCGATCGCCCTGAGACCCGGGCGAGGCCGGCCGCCGCCTCGCGGCGAAGCGGCTCCAGAGCCGGGGACGGGAGGTCGAAGCGTTCGAGGACCGCGGCGTAGTGATCTGCGGCCCTGGCTGCGAGCCCCGCGTCCTCGTCTATGCGGGCGCGCTCGAGGCGAGCCAGCGGCTCCAGCGTCCGGTTGACCCACTCCTCCCGGTTGGTCGCTCCCCAGCGGACGGCCTCGTGCCAGGTGAGCAGTCGGGCGGGGCGGTCGTGCGCGCCGGTCGCCAGGAGGAAGCGCGCGCCAAGCAGGCGGTTGATGCCGCTGAGCCAGGGGTGCGCGGGGGCGTAGGCAGCGTGGCGGTAACCCTCCACCTTCTCCTCCTCCAGGTCCGCCAGACTGCGGCCGGCGCCGGCGCTGTCCCCCGCCGCCGCCCGGGCCAGGCCGGCCAGCGAGCCCGCAAGCAGATCCGCGTGCTCGTACCGCGTGCCGGCCAGGGCTCGACGGGCGCGCTCGAGGCCCGCAGCGTCTCGGCGGGCGAACGCCGCCACACCGTCGAGCCAGTGCAGCTCGGCGCTGTCGGCTGGAGCCGTCCACCGAAGCCTCTCGACCCCCCGGCGCGCCGTAGCGGCCGCCTCGCTCTCCAGCCCCCCGAGCACGGATCCGACCGCGGCGAGGGCGTACGTGGCCAGCGCGGCCTTCGGCGTTTCGGCGAGCCGTGCGCCGCGCCGGGAGGACGCCAGGGCGGAGTCCCAGGCACCCCGGGAGGCCCAGGCACGCCCACGACCCATCAGCAGCTCCACGGCGACCTCGCGCGACGACCCGAGGGCCAGCAGAGCGTCGGCAAGCGCGATCTGCGCCCGGGCGAAGCCGAACTCGAGGAGGCTGTTACCCAGCGTCTCCGGTCCGATGGCGGGAGCGGCCTTCGCGAGGTATGCAGCCTCCCGGGCGATGAGGCGGTCGTCGTCCCCACCGCCACGCAGCAGCGCGAGCAGGGCCTCGTCATAGCGCTGGTCACCGGGACGCACGTACTCGCTCGTGGGGCTGGCGAGGCTCCGCACCCGGGCCAGCGCCCGCCCGGCGGCCACGGTGTCGCGCTGGTACACGGCGATCCAGAAGAGATGGACCCAGGCCGGGGTGAAGCGCGGCTGGAGTCGCACCACCTGCTCGAACGCGACCCGGGATTGCTCGTAGTCGGTCCCTAGATACGGGCCATCGTGCAGGAGGGTGTTCCCGTACTCGTACCAACCCGGCCAGTAACTCGGATGCGCTCGGGTGAGGTGGCGCCCCGCCGCGAGGCGCCGGTGGAGGCCGTCGGCGGTGATCGCCTCCATCAGCGCCCGGTCCGGCAGCGGCAGCTCCGTGCGGTGGGCGAGGACCGCGTGCACCTTGGCGCTCTCCGCGGGGGGCGTGCCCTCGTAGACTCGGGGGTAGAGCGAGCGCCAGTAGGCCATCCAGAAGGTGCTGTCCAGGGCGAACGCCCGCTCGAAGCCCGTGACGGCGGCGGCGAACTCGCCCCGGGCGAAGGCGCGCTCCCCATCCAGATAGTGCCTGAGCGCCTCGATCGAGGTGGTGGCGATCCCCCCGAGGCTGGGCGCGGGCACGTCACCCTCCCGCCAGAGGCCCCGCAGCAGGCCGAGGGTGACCGAGTCGGTCAGTCCCAGCAGATCGCCCGCGCTCGCGGAGGCGGCGGTGTGGGCGATCGGGCGCTGGCTCGGCAGCTCCAGCAGGTCCGCCTCGACCCGGACGGAGTCACGGCCGACGCGCAGCAGGGAGCCGTGGAGCACCCGGCCGGCGCCGAGCCGGAGCGCCATCCCGGCCGCCCCGGTCCGCAACCGGGGCGGTGGGCCCTCCGCCGCCGCCGCGAGAACCGCCTGAGGGTCAATCACGCCGCCGTCCACCACGCTGCCCAGCGTGGCGGCGAGCGTGACGGCCAACTCGCGGCCCAGGAGCTCGAGCGCGGTGTCCGACGTAACAGGCACCAGGGGAACGACGGCGATGCCCCGGAGCGCCGGCGCGCTGACGCTCCGGGCGGCGCGGCTCGGCAGCAGCAGCCATCCGAGCCCGAGAAGGGCGACGAGTCCCGCCGCCGCGAGGGCGGCGCTTCCGGGTCGCACACGTCCCGGCAACACCTCGAGCCGTTCCAGCTCTCGGAGCAGGGCGGCCGCGTCGGGGAACCGGCGGTCGGGCTCCTTGTCCAGACACCGGTGCACCAGAGCCCGCAGCGGCTGCGGAACCGAATCCGGCAGGCGGGGATGGTCCTCGAGGACGGACCGCGCGATGGCGGAGGGGTCCGGGCCGACGAACGGCCGGGTGCCCACGAGCATCTCCCAGAGCACGACGCCGACCGCCCAGAGATCGGAGCGGCCGTCCACCGCGGCACAGCGGGTCTGCTCCGGGCTCATGTATCCTGCAGTGCCCGCGTGTCCGCCCCCGGGGTCGCCGCTCCCCCGGGTCAGCATCGCGATCCCGAAGTCCAGCACCTTCACCCCGCCGTCAGGGGTCAGCAGGAGGTTGCCCGGCTTGATGTCGCGGTGGACGATGCCGCGCGCATGCGCCGCTGCGAGCGCGGCCACGACCTGCCGGGCGATGGTGAGGGCCCGCCGGACCGGTACGGGCCCGCGCCGGAGGAGCTCGCCGAGCGTGACCCCCTCGTAGTGGGACATCACGATGAAGAGGCGACCGTCTCCGGTCTCTCCCACATCGTGGACCGTTGCGATGTTGGGGTGCTCGGTGGCCGAGGCGGCTCGCGCCTCCCGCGCCAGCGCGCGATTCGCCGTCTCGTCGCCGGAGAGGTGGACGGGCAGCAGCTTGAGTGCCACGGATCGATCCAGCAGCGGGTCGTGCGCGAGATACACGATGCCCATGCCGCCCTGGCCGAGTCGGCGGATCACGCGGTAGCGACCGAGCACCTCGTCCGGAGTGACCGCCTCGTCCGTGTCCCAGGAGGCCAGGAGGGCCGCCGCCTGGTGCCGGTCGATAGGCTGCAGAAAGCCCGGTGAGGGCGCGGCGGTCAGGGTGTCGTCCAGGTCGAGCAGGGCGGCAGCCTCGCGACGCAGCTCGGGGTCGTCGCACTGATGGCTGAGGAAGGCCTCGCGCTGAGCGGCCGGAAGCGTCCGGGCCCGGGCGAACAGCTCCCGCAGACGCTCCCAGCGAGGGTCAGCGGTCGTCACGGGGCTCGCCGCCGAGCTCGCGGAAGAGCCAGGCGCGGGCCATGGCCCAGTCCAATTCCACCGTTCGGGTCGAGATCCCCAGCACCTCGGCCACCTCCGGGACATCCAATCCTCCGAAGTAGCGCAGCTCCACCACCCGCGCCTGGCGGGGCCCGTGGCGGGCCAGCCGCGCCAGTGCCGCCTCGAGATCGAGAAGCTCGGCGGCGAAGCCGTCCACCATGGCGTGCCGCTCCTCCAGCGTGATCGCATCCCCGCCGCCGCCCCGCTTCAGCGCCCCCCTCTTTCGTGCGTGATCCACCAGGATCTGCCGCATCGCCCGGGCGACGGCGCCGAAGAAGTAGGCCCGCCCCCGGCGCGTCACTCTGCTGTCGTCCACCAGCCGGAGGTAGGCCTCGTGCGCCAGCGCGGTGGTGTCGAGTGTGTGGCCGTCCCGCTCGCCGGCAAGGTGCCGCCGGGCGATCGCGCGCAGTTCCTCGTAGACGATCGGGACCAGCTCGTCCAGCGCGCGTGCGTCACCCGGGCGGACCTCGTCGAGCAGATCGGCCGTCCGGTCGCGAGACCCCGAGGATCCGGTCATTGCGGCCGGACGCGGGCTTCCGCGCAGGACAGAACACGCCCGGGTGCGCTTCGGCGCCCGGGCATCCGGCACGCAGCGCCGCGCAGGCGGCGGGAAGGAGGGAGCATGTTGCAGCTTCGGACGATGGCGATCGCCTCGCTTGCCCTGGCGGTGGGTGCCTGCGGCGAGGGTACACCGGTGGAGCCCGGCGATCCTCTGCCGAAGGGGGCGCTCGCCAGCGCGAGCGCACCGACGATCAAGCACGTCCCGGCGGACG